>CAXUCF010000122.1:8777-14341 GCA_964249275.1 uncultured Lichenihabitans sp. | reverse complement strand
CATCAGGTCGACATGGGTGCGGCCCCGTACCGCCGCGGACCCCGGTTCGTCGGCCAGTGCCGGAAGACAGGCACAGACCAGCACCATCGCAACCCGAAACGCTGTCAGCCGCATGGCCGCGTTCTCCCCGCCCCGGCCGACGTCGCAGGCCGTCCTGCACCGAGGCTGGCGAAGCCAGCAGACGCCCGACCGAGACGGCCGTCAACCGCCAGTCTTCAGACCCAGGGCTCCGAACTCAGGGTAACGCACGTCGGCTTGAGTGCGTGCCACCCCACACCCACGCGTCATGGCCGGCCTTGTGCCACGGCTGTCCGGTTCATGAGGTTACAAATTCGAGAGCTAGTTGTGAAGGGTGAGTTGGTTTAGGATTTTGCCTCTTGCGCAAGCACGTGACGTCCTTTCGATGCATCAGGTTAGCACGGACAAGTCGCACGGCGTCGAGGAAGCTGTTGGTTCCTGCCGCGATCCTGGCGATACTGTGAAGCTTGGTGACGTCCCGAAACACAGTATTTTGATGCCGCACTGATCGAACTCCGTTCGTGTCCAGATGAGGCGCAAACCTCTGAACCGAGTAGAACCGATACCGTGCACCACAGCAAGCCAAACCAAGCGGACAGCCGTGCACAAGGCCCGCCATGACAGTCCCTTGTTAACGTGAGTTCGGAGCCCTGGCGGACCATGACGCCCGTGCCGGTCCCCGCCGCGACGGAACATCCGCTTGACCCGGATTGGGGGCCGTTCCAAAGTCGCCCGCAATCATCAGCCGTGCCGTCGAGGGATATGCCCGGGCTCGGCTCCACTGCGACCGGGAGGGTTCATGCAGACCGTATCCATGACGGTGAACGGCAAATCCGTGAAGCGGGAGATCGATCCGCGCACGCTCCTCGTCCAGTTCTTGCGCGACGACCTGCGGCTGACCGGCACCCATGTCGGCTGCGACACCAGCCAGTGCGGCGCCTGCGTGGTCCATATCGACGGCAAGGCCGTCAAGGCCTGCACGTCGCTGGCGCTGTCCAGCGAGGGGGCGACGGTGACGACCATCGAAGGGCTCGCGCAAGGCGGCCAGCTCCATCCGATGCAGGAGGCTTTCCGCGAGCACCACGGCCTGCAATGCGGCTTTTGCACGCCCGGCATGATCATGACGGCCGTGGATCTCGTGGCCCGCAAGGGCAACGACCTCGACGAGCACACGATCCGCGAGGAGCTCGAAGGCAATATCTGCCGCTGCACGGGCTACCACAACATCGTCAAGGCGGTGGGGGCCGGCGCCAAGGCCATGGGAGCCTCTGTCACGGCCCCGCTGATCGCGGCGGAATAGGCCGTTCGGCCGATCAGTCCAGATCCCCAGCCGGAGCGGCGAGCGCGGCCATATGGGCCGACGCTCCGCAAGAAACCAGCGCCCGGTTCCCTGCGTTTCGGAGGAAGCAATGAGTGCATCCGGCATCGGCGCGCCAGTGCGTCGCCTCGAAGACCACCGCTACATCACGGGCAAGGGCAGTTACGTCGATGACGTGAACCGTCATGGGCAGGCCTTTGCCTATTTCCTCCGATCGCCGCACGCCCACGCGCGCATCGTGTCGGTCGACACCGCCGAGGCGGAGGCCGAACCTGGCGTGCTGGCCGTCTACACGGGCCAGGACCTTGCCGACGACAAGGTCGGCGGGCTGATCTGCGGCTGGATGATCCACTCCAAGGACGGCTCGCCCATGAAGGCGGGACCCCACCCGGCCCTGGCGCAGGGCAAGGTGCGTTATGTCGGCGACCATGTCGCCGTGGTGATCGCCGAGAGCTACGCCGAAGCCAAGGACGCGGCCGAGAAGATCGTCGTCGATTACGACGTCCTGGCCGCGGTGGCCGAGACCGGTGCCGCCCGCACGGTCGGCGGCGAGCCCGTGCACGAGGTGGCGCCCGACAACACGGTGTTCGAGTTCCACCTCGGCAACAAGGACGCCACCGAGGCGGCCTTCGCCAGGGCGGCCCATGTCACGAAGATCGACCTCGTCAACAATCGGCTGATCCCCAACGCCATGGAGCCGCGGGCCGCGGTCGGCGACTACGACAGCGGCACCGGCGGTTTCACGCTCTATACGACGAGCCAGAACCCGCACGTGGCGCGCCTCGTGCTCTCGGCCTTCATCGGCATCGCGCCCGAGCACAAGCTTCGCGTCATCGCGCCCGATGTCGGCGGCGGCTTCGGCTCCAAGATCTTCATCTACGCCGAGGAGACCGTCTGCGTCTGGGCCGCTAAGAAGGTCGGCCGTCCGGTGAAATGGACCGCGGAACGCACCGAGTCGTTCCTGTCCGACGCCCACGGCCGCGACCACGTCACCCATGCCGAACTCGCCACCGACGCCGACCACCGGATGATCGGCCTTCGGGTCCACACGGTCGCCAACCTCGGCGCCTATCTCTCGACCTTCGCGTCCTCGGTGCCGACCTACCTTTATGCGCCGCTGCTGTCGGGCCAGTACGACATCCCGGCCATCTACGTCGAAGTCGACGCCGTCTATACCAACACGGCGCCGGTCGACGCTTATCGCGGCGCCGGGCGCCCCGAGGCCACCTTCGTGGTCGAGCGCATCGTCGAGATCGCGTCGCGCGAGTTGAAGCTCGACCCGGCCGAGTTCCGCCGCAGGAACTTCATCACGAGCTTCCCGCACCAGACGCCCGTGATCATGTGCTACGACACGGGGGATTACACCGCGTCGCTCGACAAGGCGCTGCTCGCCATCGACTACAAGGGCTTTCCGGCCCGCCGGGCCGAGAGCGAGCGCCGCGGGCGGCTCCGCGGCCTGGGCTTCTCGGCCTATATCGAGGCCTGCGGCATCGCGCCCTCGGCGGCGGTCGGCTCGCTCGGTGCCGGCGTGGGCCTGTGGGAATCGGCCGAGGTGCGGGTCAACCCGGTCGGCACCGTCGAAGTGCTGACCGGTTCCCACAGCCACGGCCAGGGGCACGAGACCACCTTCGCCCAGCTCGTCTCAGACCGGCTCGGCATCCCGATCGACAATGTCGCGATCGTGCACGGCGATACCGACAAGGTGCAGATGGGCATGGGGACCTACGGCTCCCGTTCGGGCGCCGTCGGCATGTCGGCCATCGTCAAGGCGCTCGACAAGATCGAGGCCAAGGCCAAGAAGGTCGCGGGCCACGTGCTCGAAGCCAGCGACCAGGACATCGAGTTCAAGGACGGCAAGTTCACGGTCAAGGGCACCGACAAGTCGATCGACTTCGGGTCGGTGGCGCTGCAGGCCTATGTGGCGCATAAGTTCAACGGCCAGGAACTGGAGCCGGGTCTCAAGGAGGGCGCCTTCTACGACCCGACCAACTTCACTTTCCCGTCTGGCGTCCACATCTGCGAGGTGGAGATCGACCCCGAGACGGGTTTGACCCGCATCGAGCGCTGGGTCGCGGTCGACGACTTCGGGGTGCTGATCAACCCCATGATCGTCGAAGGGCAGGTGCACGGCGGCATCGCCCAGGGCGTCGGCCAGGCGCTGTTCGAGGGAACGGTCTACGACAAGTCCGGGCAGCTCGTGACAGCGAGCTACATGGATTACCAGATGCCGCGGGCCTATGATTTTCCGAGCTTCGTCGTGGAGACCACGGAGACCCGCTGCCCGTCGAACCCGCTCGGCATCAAGGGCTGCGGCGAGGCCGGGGCCATCGCGTCGCCACCGGCCGTGATCAACGCCATCACGGACGCGCTCGGCCACGAGGACGTCCCCATGCCGGCGACGCCCCAGGTGGTCTGGCGCGCCGCCCAGCGCAGGGCTATCAAGATGGCGGCTGAGTAGACGTCCCGGCCCTCCGCCGTCCTTGCGAGCGCAGCGAAGCATCCAGCTTCGACCGGCCCAACCCCGGGGTTGCTTCGTCGCTACGCTCCTCGCAATGACGATATGATTTTTCGACCGCCGAACGCTTCGGAGACATGCTCCATGTACGCCTTCAACTATCACCGTCCCGCCAGCGTGGACGAGGCCGTGGCCCTGCTGGCCGCCAACGGAGACGCCAAGCTCATGGCCGGCGGCCAGACGCTGCTGCCCGCCATGAAGCTGCGTTTCGCGAGCCCGTCCGACGTGGTCGACCTCGGGGCGGTGCGCGATGCGATGTCGGCGATCCGTCGGGAGGGCGACCGCATCGTGATCGGCGCCATGGCGCGCCATGCCGAGATCGCGACCTCGGGAGTGCTGCAGCAAGCCATTCCCGCGCTGGCCGGCATGGCGGGCGTGGTCGGCGACCCGGCGGTGCGTTCGCGCGGCACCATGGGCGGGTCCTTGGCCAACAACGATCCGGCGGCCGATTATCCGGCCGCCGCGCTGGCGCTCGGCGCCATCATCGTGACCAACAAGCGCGAGATCCCGGCCGACGACTACTTCAAGGGCCTGTTCGAGACCGCGCTCGGCGAGGGCGAGATCATCACGGCCATCGCGTGGCCGATCCCCGAGAAGGCCGGCTACGAGAAGTTCCGCAACCCGGCGTCCCGCTACGCCATGGTGGGGGTGTTCGTGGCGAAGCGGCAGGACGGCCAGGTCCGCGTCACCGTGACGGGTGCCGGCGCCAGCGGCGTCTTCCGTCTCACGGCCTTCGAGGACGCTCTGCAGAAGGATTTCTCTGAGGGCGCCATCGCGGGCCTTAAAGCTTCGCCCGAGGGGCTGAATTCGGCCATCCATGCCGATGCCGCCTACCGGGCGCATCTCATTGGCGTCATGGCCGGCCGCGCGGTGAAAAAGGCGAACGGGTCGGGCTGAAACCACTCTGCTCAGGTGAGATCCATCCGGCTGGCTCGTGTTTTGTGAGTGGCGTGCTATATCTAACCCATGAGCATAAGCTGGCCTGTTCCCGCCGAAATCGAACCTCTCGTGGCCGCCATCGTGGCGCGGGCGGCGCCGAAGGCAATCTGGCTGTTCGGAAGTCGAGCACGGGGCGACCACCGGCCAGATAGCGATTGGGATCTGGCGGTAGCCGTAGATGAGATGGCCTCTCCCGAGCTGCTTGATCCGATGACCTATTGGAGGCTTCACAAAGCAATGGGTGTGGAAGCGACCGTCATTCCCGGGGTCGCCAGCAGTATCGCTAACTGTTGGGGAGAGCCGAACACCTTGGGTTACGAGCTGGCTCGGGATGGCCGACGCCTCGATGTCGATTCCTAAGACGATCGCCGCCGATATGCGGTTGGCCGACGAATGCCTGCAGGATGCGCGTGCGTTGCTCAGGCGGCGGTCCAGAAACGCGGCGTATCTCTGTTCGCAAGCGGCAGAACATCTCGTGAGGGCCATCGCCTCGTCTGAAGGTCTGCACATTGAGCGATCCAAGGCTCATTGGATTGATACGACCATTCGGCGGTTCCCGGACGAGAATCTGGACAAGGCAGCATTCCTGCGTATCTCTGATCTAGAAGGCTATTCCACCACCTACCGATATCCGAGCCCGGGCGGGAGCATCCCGCCGAGTCCTGCAGCGGAGGACCTTCTAGACAAGCTTGATCTCGTCGAAGAGCTGCTCGACACCTTGCTGGGGCATTTCGGCGTGCTCCTCGGATCGGACCAGCCTGCGACGAGTTTCCT
>CAXUCF010000122.1:1098-8767 GCA_964249275.1 uncultured Lichenihabitans sp. | reverse complement strand
CACGAGTGTCCTCCCTCGCCGCGCGTCCTCTCCGCCGCAACAGGCATAGTGCGAGCTGTCTTTTTGGCCAACCCAATCACCCTTCCGACCACGATCGACGAGACGTTGGCGCTCTTGAGCGGCGCCCACTACATCGGCGACCGGGCGCTGGCCACCGTGCTGTTCCTCAGCCTGCGGCTCGGCCGGCCCCTGCTGCTCGAGGGTGAGGCCGGCGTCGGCAAGACCGAGATCGCCAAGGTGCTGGCGTCGGCTCTCGGGCGGAAGCTGATCCGCCTGCAATGCTACGAAGGCCTCGACGTCGCGAGCGCCGTCTACGAGTGGAACTACGCCGGACAGATGATGGCGATCCGACTCGCCGAAGCGGGTCATGACACCGATCGCGCCCGCCTCGAGGAGGACGTCTTTTCGGCCCGCCACCTCGTCAAGCGGCCGCTGCTCCAGGCCCTGGAGACGCAGGAGGGCGGGGCGCCCGTGCTGCTGATCGACGAACTCGACCGCACCGACGAGGCCTTCGAGGCGTTTCTTCTCGAGATCCTGTCGGATTTCCAGGTGACGATCCCCGAACTCGGCACCCTGAAGGCGCCGGCGCCGCCGATCGTCATCATCACGTCGAACCGCACCCGCGAGATCCACGACGCGCTGAAGCGGCGCTGCCTCTATCACTGGATCGACTATCCGGACGCCGAGCGCGAACGGCGCATCGTGGCCGAGAAAGCGCCGGGCGCCGCCAGCGCCTTGACGCGCGAACTCGTGAGCTTCGTGCAGCGGATCCGCCGCGAAGACCTGTTCAAGTCGCCCGGCGTGGCCGAGACGCTGGACTGGGCCACGGCGCTGACGGAACTCGACGCCGTGGCGCTCGACCCCGAACTCGTCAACGATACGCTGGGCGTGCTGCTGAAATACCAGGACGACATCGCCAAGATGAGCGGCTCGCGCACCAAGGCCATCATCGACGAGGTGCGGGCCGAGATGAGCCTGCCGTGACGGCTTCGGGCACGACTGCGGTCTCGCCTGCCGCCTCGACGGCAATGCCGCTCGCGCCGGGACTCGTCCCGGGCCGAGACTGCGGCACCTGCACGATGTGCTGCAAGACCTTTGCCATCCCCGAACTCGGCAAGGAGGCCGGGGCATGGTGCCGCCACGTGGTCCAGGCGCGCGGCTGCGGCATTCACGCCACCCGACCAGACACCTGCCGGCTGTTTTTCTGCCATTGGATGCGCAACGGCCGGCTCGGCCCCGAGTGGCGGCCGGACCGGTCGAGGTTCGTCCTCTACACCGAGATGGAGGGCCGCCGGCTCGTGGTGGCGCCCGATGCCGGGGCGCCGGCGTCCTGGCGGCGCGAGCCCTATTACGCGCAGATGAAGCGCTGGGCGGCGCTCGGCGCGGCCAGCAACAACCAGCTCCTGGTGTTCAACGGCCGGCGCGCCACCGCGGTGCTGCCCGACCGGGACCAGGATCTCGGCATCGTCGACGTCGGCGACCGCGTGATCTACCGCGTCGCGCAGGGACGGATCGAGGTCGACCACCAGCGGCAGGGATGACGAGGCGATGATAGTCTCGGGGTTGGAAGGAACCCAGCCCGCCGCCTCCCAACTCGCGCCCGGCAAGCTTCCCGAGAACATGCTGTATTTCGCCCGGGCGCTGCGGGCGGCGGGCCTGCCGGTCGGCCCCGGCGCCGTGCTCGATGCGCTGGCTGCGGTCGCGGCGACGCCCATGACGACGCGCGAGGATTTTCGCGTGCTGCTCGAAGCCGTCTTCGTAAAACGCCACGAGCAGAGCGTGGTCTACGACCAGGTGTTCCGCATCTTCTGGAAACGGCGCGGGTTCCTGGAGCAACTGATCGCCGCCATGTCGCCGGTTGCGGATCCGAAGGCCAAGGAGCGGCCCAAGGCCGAGGCCGGCGCGTCGCGCGTCGCCGACGCCTTGTTCAAGCGCGCTCCCGAGCCCTCGCGCGCCGAACCCTCGCTCGATCTCGATGCCAGACTCACGATCTCGGCCGAGGAGGTCTTGCGCTCCAAGGATTTCGCCCAGATGTCGGCCGCCGAGATGGCCGCCGCCACGGCCGAGATCGCCAGGTTGCGATTGCCCGACGACGAGATCCGTCTGAGACGCCTCGTGCCGGATCCACGCGGTGCCCGCATCGATCCCCGGCGCTCGTTCCGGCGGACGCTCAGGACCGGGGGCGCCACCATCGAACTCGCGCGGCGCAGCGCCATCGTGAAGGCGCCGCCCCTGGTGGCGATCTGTGACATCTCCGGTTCGGTCGCAGACTACACGCGGGTGTTCCTGCATTTCCTCCACGCCCTGTCGGCACGCCGCGCCGTGCACAGCTTCCTGTTCGGGACGCGGCTCACCAACATCTCGCGCGCGCTCGCCCACCGGGACATCGACGACGCCCTGGCGGCGGTCGGCGCCGCGGTCCCGGACTGGTCGGGGGGCACGCGCATCGCCCGATCGCTGCACCTCTTCAACAAGCACTGGCTGCGCCGCGTCGCGGCCGGGTCCGCCACCGTGATCCTGTTCACCGACGGTCTCGAACGCAGCGCCGCAGGCGAGGGCGCGGGCGACCTCGGGGCCGAGATGGGCAGGTTGCAGCGCTCCTGCCGCCGTCTCGTCTGGGTGAACCCGCTGCTCCGCTACGATGGCTTCGAGGCCAAGGCCTTCGGCATCAGGACCATGCTGCCCTTCGTTGACGAGTTCCGTCCCATCCACAATCTAAGAGCCGTGGCGGATCTCTGCGGCGCGCTCGGCAGGAGCCGTCCGGGCGAGGCCGACCCCAAGGCCTGGCTCGCCGCCGCGAGCCCATGAGGACAGGACCATGATGGCCAACGACGATGACATTCTGGTGAGAGCCGAGGCTTGGCGGCGCGACGGCCGCGGCGTGGCCTTGGCCACAGTGGTCGAGACCTGGGGTTCGGCGCCCCGCCCGGTCGGTAGCCATCTCGTGGTGGACGCCGATGGTAATTTCCTCGGGTCGGTGTCGGGGGGCTGCGTCGAAGGCGAGGTCGTGACCGAGGCCATGGACGTGATCGGCGACGGCACGGCCCGCGTGCTCGAGTTCGGTGTCGCCGACGAGACGGCGTGGCGGGTCGGTCTGAGCTGCGGCGGCAAGATCAAGGTCTATGTCGAGCGGGTCGACTGATGCGTCTCGACCTCCTGGCGGCGCTGAACGGAGAGCGCGCGGCACGCCGCGCCGCGGTCGTGGTGACCGACCTCGCCTCCGGCATCCAGCGCTTGGTGCGGGCCGCCGATGTCGAGGACGACGGGCTCGCCGAGCCGATCGCGGCGGCACTGCGGGCCGGCAAGAGCGGCGCCGTCGCCTACGAGGGCCGATCCTTGTTCCTGGCCGTCCAGGTGCCGCCGGTGCGCCTCGTCGTGATCGGTGCCGTCCACGTCAGCCAAGCCCTCGCTCCCATGGCCAAGCTCGCCGGCTTGGACGTGGTGATCATCGATCCACGCACCGCCTTTGCGACGCCGGAGCGCTTCCCCGAAGTGGCCTTGCTGCCCGAATGGCCGGACCGCGCCCTGGAGCGGATCGGTCTCGATCGCTTCACCGCCATCGCGGCCCTGACCCATGATCCCAAGATCGACGACCCGGCGCTCGATGCGGCGCTGCGCGCCGATTGTTTTTACATCGGGGCGCTCGGTTCGCGGAAGACCCACGCGGCCCGCATGGCGCGGCTCGGGGCCGCGGGCTTCGACGACGGCGCGGTCGGCCGCATCCATGCTCCCATCGGGCTCGACATCGGCGCCGTGAGTCCGGCCGAGATAGCAGTCTCGGTTCTGGGCCAGGTCATCGAGGCCTTGCGCAAGAAGCCCCTGCGGTCCGAACGGAAGGTCGCGGCGCCGTGAGGTTCGGACCGGTCGCTATCGGCGCGAGCCTCGGCTGCATCGCGGCACACGGCGTTCAGGCCGAGGGCGTCGTGCTCAGGAAAGGCGACGCTATCACGCCGGCTCATGTCGCGGCCTTGGGCCGGGCCGGGGTCGCAACCGTCGTGGTGGCCGAACTCGAGCCGGGGGACATCGGTGAAAACGAGGCGGCGCGTCGGTTGGCCGAGGCCGTCGCGGGTCCTGGCCTATGGATCGAGCCGGCCTTCACGGGCCGGGCCAACATCTTCTCCAGGCACAATGGGGTGCTGGTCGTCGACGTCGGCGCGGTCGAAAAGGTGAATGCGGTCGACGAGAGGCTGACGCTGGCGACCTTGCCGCCGCTGCGCGCCGTCGAGGAAGGCGAGATGGTGGGGACCGTCAAGATTATCCCTTTCGCGGTCGAGGCGAGTCTCGTCGACGAAGTGATCGCCGCGGCGTCCGCCGTCCAAGATGGGCCGCTGCGCCTGCAGCCCTATCGCGCACGTCGGATCGGGGTCATCTCCACTGTCCTGCCGGGCCTGAAGCCTTCGGTGATCGCCAAGACCCTGCGGGTGCTGGACGACCGCCTCGCGCCGAGCGGCTCCGTGATCGCGGCCGACGTGCAGGTGCCCCACGATACGGTGGCATTGGCCGAGGCCCTGCGTCCGCTGGTGCAGTCTCACGACATGGTGATCGTCTACGGAGCCTCGGCCATCGCGGACCGGCGCGACGTCATTCCGGCGGCGCTGGCGGCGGCGGGCGGCACCGTCGATCATTTGGGCATGCCGGTCGACCCCGGCAACCTCCTGATGATGGGCCGGCTCGACGGCGTGCCGGTGCTGGGTGCCCCCGGTTGCGCCCGCAGCCCCAAGGAGAACGGCTTCGACTGGGTGCTGCAGCGCCTGCTGGCCGACCTCCCCGTGACCTCGGCCGATATCCGCCGCCTCGGAGCCGGCGGCCTCCTGATGGAGATCGTGTCGCGTCCGCAACCGCGTCTCGGCGGCAGTCCCACGTCGCCGATCGTGCGGCGGCCCCCGGTGCGGCAGACGGTGTCGTGAGCCGGAACGCGTGAGACGCGTAGCAGCCATCGTGCTGGCGGCCGGCACTGCCAGCCGGTATCGGGCCGCCGATCCCATGGTGCCGACGAAGCTCGTCGCCCTGATCCACGGCGTGCCCATGGTGCGGCAAGTCGTCGAGACCGCCTTGGCGAGTCGGGCGCGACCTGTGGTGGTCGTGACCGGCCATGCAGCGCCGGAAGTGCGTGCGGCCCTCGCGGGGTTGTCGGTCGGCTTCGTGGCTAACCCGGACTACGCGACCGGCATGGCGTCGTCGCTGCGCGCCGGGCTTTCGGCCCTCCCCAGCGATGTCGAGGGCGCGCTGGTGCTGCTCGGCGACATGCCGGGCGTGACGGCCCCGCTGCTCGATCGGCTGATCGAAGCTTACCACTCCAATCTGGACGTCGATGCCGTCGCGCCGATGCATGCGGGGCGTCGCGGCAATCCCGTGCTGCTCGGCCGAGCGCTCTATGGCGTGGCAATGGCCTTGCACGGCGACGAGGGCGCGCGCCGGCTGCTGACGAGTGCGCGTATCCTGGAGGTCGAGGTCACGGACCAGGCAGTGCTGGTCGACGTTGACGATCCGGCGACGCTGCGCTTGACCGCACGGCCGAACCGGTGAACCTTCGTGCACAGCGGCGAGAACGCAGGACGTAGGGCGATGCCACGCGAGGGCGAGAGGCATAGGCTGAAGCAGCTCAGGATCGAAGGCTTCCGGTCCATCGTCTCCGCGGAGATCGGCTTCTCGGCCCTCGACGTGCTGATCGGCGCGAATGGGGCCGGTAAGTCGAACCTGATCGCCTTTCTGCGCATGGTCGGCTTCATGCTGTCGTCCGAGGGCGGGCTCTCACTCTTCACCGGCCGCATGGGGGGCGCCTCGGCGCTGCTGCACGATGGTCCGAAAGTGACGCGGACCATCGCGGCCGAGATCGCGATCGAGACCGCGGCCGGCCTCAACGAATACGCTTTCAGCCTGGAGATGGCGGCCGGAGACGCGCTGATCTTCACCAGGGAGCGGATCCGCTTCTCCAGGCACGGCCTCGGGGGAGGGCAGGACTGGCTCGACTTCGGGACAGGGCATCGGACTCCCGGTCTACTCTACGTCAGCGACGATGTCGGCAGGAGAACGCAGCGGACGATCCTCCACCTGTTGCGCGGCTTGAGCGTGTTCCAGTTCCACGACACGTCACCGGAATCGCCGCTCAAGCGCAAGTGGAGGATCGACGATGGTCGCCATTTGCGCGGCGACGGGGGCAATCTCGCAGCCTTTCTGCTGCATATGCTAGGGACGGCCCCGCTTCATCACCAGCGCATTGTCAGGACGATCCGCCTCATCGCACCTTTCTTCGACGACTTTGCAATCGAGGACGACCGGGGCTATGCCCTCCTGCAGTGGCGGGAGATCGGATCGGAGGTGGTCTTCGGGCCGGGGCAGATCTCCGATGGCCTGCTGCGGGCGATGGCTCTCGTCGCCCTCCTTTTACAGCCAGCCGCAACTCTTCCGCCCATGGTTGTCGTGGACGAGCCCGAACTCGGCCTGCACCCTGCCGCCTTGCAGATCGTCATCGGCCTGTTCAAGGCCGCTTCGCAGGCGCGGCAGTGCATTGTCGCGACTCAGTCGCCAGCCATCTTGCGAGCGCTCGCCTCCGAGAACGTCGTCGTCGTCGACCGCCCCGGGCGTTCATCGTCATTCCGACGACTTGATCCCTCTAAGTTGGACAAATGGCTTGAGGACTACGATCTCGACGAGCTTTGGGACATGAACCTGCTCGGCGGCCGTCCTGGCTCGCTCGCCGCGGAATGAACCGTGTCCGTTCGCCGGCTCTACATCGTCTGTGAGGGGCAGACCGAGGAGGAGTTCGTGAAACTCGTCCTGCGTGACCACTTTTGCAACATCACGGGAGCCGAGGCGATCCCGATCCTACCCTCCAACAGAGTAGGGTCCAACCGCCGCCGGCACAAGGGTGGGTGGACGAGCTACGTCAAGCTGCGCGATGTCCTTTATCGCGAGATGGAGGAGAAGCACAGTGACGAGACTTGGTTCACCACCATGCTTGATCTCTACGCCATCCCGGAGGACTTTCCGAATCTATCTTCAGTGCCTGCGCAGCCGGCGCGTGATCGTGTCGCCGCACTCGAAGCCGCCTTCAAGGCAGATGTAGTGACAGATCAGCTCTGGCGCTTCACACCCTACCTGCAATTGCACGAGTACGAGGCGCTCCTTCTGACCGACTTGGAAGCCATTGTTCGCTGGATGCCTGACGAAGCTTCCACTGGGCTTGCTAATCTGGCCACAGATATCGACGGACTCGCTCCAGAGGAGGTCGATAGCGGGGCGGAGACGGCCCCCTCGAAACGGATCATCCGCCATTTCCCTTCCTACGCGGGACTGAAGACGTCGGTCGGCCCCATCGCGGCCGAAGACATCGGCCTGGATCGGCTTCGGGCTGCCTGTCCGCATTTTGCAAATTGGCTGACGATCCTGGAGGGTCGCTGCAGTGAGTAACGGGATGCGCTTCCAACCGCTCCGCTCTGCATGAGTGCGGATCTGCCTCTACGATCCCGTTGTTCCTGGCCGGGTCAGGACCCGCTCTATTGCGCCTATCACGACACGGAGTGGGGCGTGCCCGAGCGCGACAGTCGCGCTTTGTGGGAGAAGCTGGTCCTCGACGGTTTCCAGGCCGGCCTGAGCTGGATCACCATCCTGCGCAAGCGCGAGGCTTTCCGCCGCGCCTTCGAGGGCTTCGATCCCCAGCGTGTGGCGC
>CAXUCF010000122.1:0-1088 GCA_964249275.1 uncultured Lichenihabitans sp. | reverse complement strand
GGCGCGTGGCGGAGCGGGCGACCGCCGAGGCCGCGGCGCTGCTGTCCGACCCCGGCATCGTCAGGTCGCGCGCCAAGATCGAAGCCACGGTGGGCAATGCGCGTGCGTTTCTCGCGATGCGGGACAAGGGCGAGGATTTCTCGGCGTTCGTCTGGGGCTTCGTCGGCGGCGCACCGTTGCAGAACTCCTGGGGCGGCAAGGACGAGGTGCCGACCGCGACCGGCATCTCACGTGAACTGTCGAAGGCGCTGAAAGCCCGCGGCTACAAGTTCGTGGGTCCCGTCATCGTCTATGCCTGGATGCAGGCCGTCGGGCTCGTCAACGATCATGTGGTGCAATGCTTCCGGCACGCGGACTTGCAATGCGGCGCGGCCGGTTCCTAAAAAACCCTGCGTGCGGCGGGAGATGGAGATCGGAGCTCGATTGCTGGCGCGATGTGGCCGGCCGGCGACAGCCTGCGGTGGATGAAAACGATTAACTTGCAACGTGTCACATGGCGGAAAGCTGCGCCTTTGGCCGTCTGAAGGCGCGAACGTCAATCCGAGGTCAGTATGGCAATCACGAACTTTCCTAACGACGCGGTCTGCTACATCCTGGCCGACATCCCGGGGGTGGGTGAATTCCAGGGCTCGGGGGTCATCATCGGCCCGCATACCGTTCTCACGGCGTCGCATCTCCTGTGGAACGCCGACGTGGGTCAGAGCGCCGACAAGGTCAGCGTCTATCCCGGCTACTCGCCAAACGGCTCGAATTACAACCCGCCAGGTGCGCTCGGCGGCACCCAGGCAATCCATTTCATGAAGATCGCAGACCAAGGGGAACTCATCTCGTCCAAATCGGCGCAGAGCGACTACGCCGTGATCGACACATCGGTCGATCTCAGCCGTTATGGGCAATTCGCCCTGGATCCGCACTTCAAGGGCGGTGACGTCATCGTCAACGGCTACCCGGCCATCAGCAATGGGGCGCAGCAGGGCGACGAAAAGACGGTCTCGACGGATCCATATTTTTCGGATCTCGATACCAGCAACCTGAACACGTCGCCGGGCTCCAGCGGGAGGTTCTGCGATGCGTCACCGTTCAGCACG
>CAXUCF010000121.1:0-14443 GCA_964249275.1 uncultured Lichenihabitans sp. | reverse complement strand
TGGTCGGGGCTGAGGTTGAGCAGCATGCCGACCGTGGGAGCGAGGCTCGGCGCGAGATCGATCTGGTAGGACGAGACTTCGAGCACGTGCAGGCGGCCCATGGCGGGCGGCTCGAGCGCCAAGGCCGCCGTACCGATGTTGCCGCCCATCTCGACGTCCCGACCCGCGGTCCGGAAAAGGTGCGCCGTGAGAGCCGTGGTGGTGGACTTGCCGTTGGTGCCCGTGATGGCGACCAATGGGGCGTCGGGTGCGGTCGCGGCCCGCTCGCGGCTGAAAAGCTCGATGTCGCCGACGATCTCGACCCCCGCCGCGACGGCCAGCCCGGCCGACCAGTGAGGCTCGGGGTGGGTGAGCGGGACACCCGGGGTCAGCACCAGCGCCGATATGCTGGACCAGTCGAGGCCGTGCAGGTCCGATACCGCGTGACCTGCGGCCCTGGCACGCTCGCGCGCCGGCGCGGCGTCGTCCCACACCAGCACTCTGGCGCCGCCAGCCTTCAACGCATCTGCCGTAGCAAGGCCCGAGTCGCCGAGCCCGAACAGTGCCAGCGTGCTCCCGGCGCAGTGCGTGACCGGGGTCATCCTCAGCGGACCTTCAAGGTCGACAGGCCGAGCAGGGCCAGGATGAAGGAGATGATCCAGAACCGCATGACGATCTGGGGCTCGGACCAGCCGAGCTGCTCGAAATGGTGATGGATCGGCGCCATGCGGAATACCCGCTTGCCGGTCAGCTTGAAGGACGCAACCTGGACGATGACCGACAAAGCCTCGACCACGAAGAGGCCGCCCACGATCACCAGCACGATCTCATGCTTGATGGCGACCGCCACGGTGCCGAGCAGGCCGCCGAGCGCCAGCGATCCAGTGTCGCCCATGAAGATCTGGGCCGGAGGCGCATTGAACCACAGAAAGCCGATGCCGGCCCCGATCACCGCGCCCGCCACCACCAGCAGTTCCCCGGTGCCCGGCACGTGGTTGATGCCGAGGTAGGTGGCATAGAGCAGGTTGCCGGTGAAATAGGCGATCAAGCCGAAGGTCGCGGTCGCCACCATCACGGGCACGATGGCGAGACCGTCGAGGCCGTCGGTCAGGTTCACGGCATTGCCGAAACCCACCACGATGAAGGCTCCGAACACGATGAAGAACATGCCGAGATCGAACAGGTAGCCGTTGATGAACGGGAAGGCGAGGCCCGTGGTGCTGCTGGGACCCACCGCCGTCATGGCCCAGCAGGCCACCACCGCGATCAGGGCCTCGATGGCGAGACGCGCGCGGCCCGAAAAACCTGCGTGGCTCTGGCGCGTCACCTTGAGGTAGTCGTCGTAGAAGCCGATCATGCCGAAGCCGAGCGTGACCAGAAGCGTGATCCACACATAGGGGCTGCGCGGGTTGGCCCAGAGCAGGGTCGACACGACGAGCCCCGACAGGATCATCAGGCCGCCCATGGTGGGCGTGCCCTTCTTGGTCAGCAGATGCGATTGCGGGCCATCGACACGGATCGGCTGCCCCTTACCCTGCTTCAGCCGTAGCGCCGCGATGATGGCCGGACCGAAGAAGAACACGAACAGCGCCGCGGTCGCGGTCGCGCCGATGGTCCGGAAGGTCAGGTATCGAAACAGGTTCAACGGGCTGAAATAGCCGGAGAGTTCGGTAAGCCAAGTGAGCATCGTGGTCCTTAGTGGCCCGCGTCCGCGGGCGTATCCACGGGCGTGTCCGCGGACGTCGGCGCGCCGCGGAAACGCTCCTTCAGGGCGGCGACGAGAGGGCCCATGCGGCTCCCGTTGGAGCCCTTCACCATCACGACGTCGCCCGCCCGGATGCTGTCCGCGAGGGGGCCCTCGATAACCGGGGCGCTCTCGCCCCACAACCCTTGCACTGCAGAGGGTAGCGTCCTGAACAGCCCGTGACTGAGGAGCCCCGCCGCGAAGACGAGGCCGACACCGTTGCCGAGGATGTCGTCGCGCAGCGCCTCGTGGAGCGCTTCGGCCTCGGGGCCGAGCTCGCGCATGTCGCCCAGCACCGCGATGCGGCGGCCCCCTCGCTCCGGTGTGCTGGCCCCCAGCAGCCCCAGCGCTGCGCGCATGGAGGTGGGGTTGGCGTTGTAGCTTTCGTCGATCAGGGTGAACTCGCCATCCGGCGCTTGCAGGGTCGAGCGGGCACCGCGACCCTGACCGGCCGTGAACCGCGCCAAGGATCCTGCGGCATCCTCGAAGTCGACGCCGGCCGCCTTGGCGGCCAGCAACACGGCGAGCGCATTGAGCGCCAAATGGCGACCGGGCGCCCCCAGTCGGAACCCGATACGCCGGCCCAAGATCGTGGCCGAAACCTCCGATCCCTCCGCCGTGGCCACGCAGCTCTCGAGCCGCGCATCGGACTCCGCATGCTCGCCGAAGGTCACGACATGGCGGGCCGGCGAAGCTTCGGCATGCATCCGCAGCCGGTCGAAAGTCCCGATGTCGCGGTTGATGATGGCGAGCCCGCCCGCCGCCACCCCTGTGAAGATCTCGGCCTTGGCGTCCGCGATGCCATCGATCGAAGCGAAGTTTTCGAGGTGGACCGGTGCCACATTGGTCACGATGGCGATTTGCGGCCGGACCTGCGCGACCAGCGGCTCGATCTCGCCGGAATGGTTCATGCCGATCTCGAAGATGCCGAACCGGACAGAGGCCGGCATGCGGGCCAGCGTGAGCGGCACGCCCCAATGATTGTTGTAGGAGGCCACCGATGCGTGCGTCGGCCCGGCATCCGACAGGACGAGGCGCAGGGCCTCCTTGGTCGAGGTCTTGCCGACCGACCCCGTGACGGCCACGATGCGCGCGGTCGAGCGGTCGCGTCCGGCGCGCCCAAGCCGCTCCAGTGCGCCCATGACGTCCCGCACCACATAGAGGCAAGGCAGCCCCTGGAGCGCCACCGCATGGTGCTCGTCGACCACGGCCGCCGCCGCCCCGGCCGCGAAGGCGGCCCGAACGAAGTCGTGACCGTCGTTGGTCTCGCCCCGGATCGCGAAGAAGAGTTCGCCGCCCTTGATGGTCCGGGTGTCGATCGAGATGCCGCCGACGCCGAGCGGCGGCCTGCCGCTCACCCGCGCGTCGAGTGGCGCCACGAGGCCGAGGCCGGACCAGAGGGGAGCAGCGGTCACGCGGTGATGCTCCGAATGGCGGCCGCGACCGCCACGGCGTCGGAAAACGGCAAGGTCACGCCGCCGGCCGTCTGACCCGTCTCGTGGCCCTTGCCGGCCACCACCAGCACGTCGTCCCGCTGCAGCATGGTGACCGCGGCCGCGATGGCGGCGGCGCGGTCGCCGATCTCCCGCGCACCGGGAGAGGCCGCCAGGATCGCGGCCCGGATCGCGGCGGGATCCTCGGATCGAGGATTGTCGTCGGTCACGATGGCGACGTCGGCGAGGCGCGCAGCAATCTCGCCCATGATCGGACGCTTGCCGGGATCGCGGTCGCCGCCGCAGCCGAACACGAGGATCAGCCGTCCCGCCGCGTAGGGCCGCAGCGTGGTGAGGACATTGTCGAGGGCATCGGGTTTGTGGGCATAGTCGACGAAGACCGGTGCGCCGCGGCAGGTGCCGACATGTTCGAGGCGCCCGGGTGCTCCGGCCAGATATTCCAGTGCCGCGAAGACTGCGTCGGCCGGAGTGCCGGTCGCGATGCAGAGGCCGGCTGCCACGAGCGCGTTCGAGACCTGGAACGCGCCCGCGAGCGGCAGGCGCAGGTCGCGGGTCCGGCCGTCATGGCCGAGGGTCAGTCGGGTCGCGAAGCCGTCCGGCTCGGAGGCCAGGAGCCGGATGCCGTCGCCGCGCCGGCCGACCGTCAGGACCGCGAGTCCACGGTCCCGGGCGGCCGCAACGGCGCGGTCGGACGCCGAATTGCCGCCCCCATCCTGGTCGGTCGCTACCACGGCAGGCTGGCCCGGCGCCAGCAGGTCAGTGAACAGATGGAGCTTGGCCGCGAGATAGTGTTCGGTGGAGCGATGGTAGTCGAGGTGGTCGCGCGACAAGTTCGTGAAGGCGCCGGCCGCGAGCCTCACGCCATCGAGACGGTGCTGGTCGAGGCCGTGCGACGACGCCTCGAGCGCGAGATGGGTGACATCGGCGCGCGCCAGAGCGTCGAGATCGCGGTGGAGCGCGATCGGGTCCGGGGTCGTGAGCGTGCCGTGCGGTCCGTCGGGCAACGCGCCCTCGGGCGCCACGATACCGAGCGTGCCGAGCGAGGCGGCCCTGGCGCCCGTCGATGCCCAGATCTGGCGGACGAAGCTCGTTACCGAGGTCTTGCCGCTCGTTCCGGTGACGGCCGCGATGCTTCGGGGCTGACCGGGGTAGAAGCGGGCCGCCGCGACCGACAATGCCCGTCGGATATTCGGCACGGAGATCCAAACCGCGTCGTCCGGGCCATCGGGCCGACATTCCGCCACGATCGCCGAGGCACCGGCCGACAGAGCCATGGGCACGTAAGCGAGGCCGTCGGCCCGCGTGCCGGGAACCGCGAAGAAGACGAAGCCGGGCTTCACGGCCCGGCTGTCGGCCGTGATGCCGGCCACGGCGACGCCGCGGTGCCGCGCCTCCAGAATGGCGCCCGGCAGAAGCTCCGCCAGCCTCATCGCAGGGCCGTCTCCATGCCGATCCCGAGCTTCGCGACACTCGGAAAGGGTGCCGTCGGCAGGGTGAGGTTCGGCGGCAGGTTCAGCAAGGGCGCGACCCGTTCCATGATCTTGCCGCAGACCTCCCCCGAGTTCCAGGCCGCCGTATGGAACCCATACGTGCCTTCCGCCGCCTGCGGATCCTCCATCATGACGAAGAACAGGTATTTGGGCTTGTCGGCCGGCACGATGGACATGAACGTCGTATTGACTCGGTCCTTGGAGTAATGGCCGTGGATGATCTTGTCGGCCGTGCCGGTCTTCCCGCCCGCGAAATAGCCCGGGATATCGATCTTCTTGGCCGAGCCGAGCGTGGCATTGACACGCATCAGATAGCGCAAGCCTTCCGACACCTCCGGTCGGATGACCTTGGGAAAGTCGGCCCGGACGTCCGATGATTCGCGCTTGAGGAAGGTCGGCGTGATCAGCGAGCCGCCGTTGGCCAAGGCTCCGACCGCCATCATGGCCTGCAACGGCGCCACGTTCAGCCCCTGGCCGAACGCGATCGTCATGGTATTGAGTTCGCTCCAGTGGGCCGGGACGAGGGGGCTGGCACTTTCGGGCAACTCCGTCTGGAGGCGGGTCAGTTGGCCCATCTTGCGCAGGAAGGCCTTGTGTCCGTCCACCCCCACCATCATGGCCATGCGGGCCGTGCCGATGTTGGACGAGTGGATGAACACTTCGGGCACCGTGAGGATCCGGTGCGTGGCGTGGAAGTCATGGATGGTGAAGCGGCCGTAGCGCAGGTTGTCGCGCGCGTCCACGGTCGAGCGCAGCGTCACCTTGTTCGACTCGAGCGCCATGGCGATCGAGATGGCCTTGAAGGTCGAGCCCATCTCGTAGACGCCGACGTTCAATCGATTGATGTGCTGGGGATCGAGCGCGTCGACCGGATTGTTGGGGTCATAGTCGGGCAGGGACGTGTAGGCGATCATCTCGCCCGTGTTGACGTCCATGATGGCGGCGGAGCCTGCCGTGGCCTTGAAATGCTCGATGCCCTTGGCGAGTTCATCGCGCACCGCGAAGGTCGCCTTGCTGTCGATCGACAGCGAGATGGGCTTGAGGTCCTGCGGCGTGATGTCGAACCCGGCCCCTTTCAGATCGCCGAGCCCCTGGCCGTCGACCCATTTCTCGATGCCGGCGATACCCTGGTTGTCGAGGTTGGTGAAGCCGATCACATGGGCCGCGACCGGACCGTTCGGGTAGACGCGCTTGTTCTCGGGCAGGAATCCGACACCGGGAAGGCCCAGGCGGTAGACCTCCTCCTGCTGCTTTTGCGTGATGCCGCGTTTGACCCACACGAACCCCTTGCGCGAGCCGATGCGGTTGCGCAGTTCGCGTGCATCGACATCGGGCAGCACGGCGGTGAGCAGTTCCACGGCCTCATCCTTGTCGATGATGCGACGCGGCTCGGCGAACACCGACATGGTCTTGATGTCGGTCGCCATCATCTGACCGTTACGGTCGAGGAGATCGGGCCTCGCGCCCGAAACTGCGTCGGACGCCACGGCCTTGAGGCTTTGCGGCGGCTCCTTCGACAGTCCGAGCAGGACGAGCTTGGCGTCGATGAGCCCATAAACGCCCACGAAGGCCAGAGCGATCAATCGCAGCCGGAAGCCGCTCTTGTCGAGCCTCGTCGAGAATACAATGCCGAGGAAGCGCCGGGCGCGCGCAGTGCGGCTCAGGGGCGCCGGCCCGGAGGGCGCCTGGAGATCGGGAAGGCCGGTCATGCGGACACTACCTCGTGGAGGACGGCGTTGCGGCGCCGACGCCTGCGTGCTTGTCGGCTGGAGTCGCGGTCGGCTCGCCGAGCCCCAGCGATTCGAGCTTGCGGCCGATGGAATCGACCTTGGGCGGCGGGTTGGGCAAGGTCGAGGCGTCGACGATCTGGTCGAGCGACAATCGTTGCAGGTTGAGGCCATGGCCGGCCAGGGAGGCGAGACGGTCGGGCCGGGTCAGAATCGCCCATTCGGCCCGCAGACGCTCGATGCCATCCTGCTCGGCCCCGATCAGATGGCGGGTCTTCAGGATCTGCTCGGCATAGAGAATGGTCTCGTATTTCACCGAATAGGCAAAAACGGCCGCGCCGATCAGCACCGCCACCGCGAGCACATTGAGGATCCGCCACATGGCTCAGGCTCCCATTCGGAATGGCACTGTGACGGCGGCCCGTGCGGCTGGATCCGGCGGCCAGGCGGGCGCCTCCGTTCGGCGGCCTACCCTCAACTTGGCCGAGCGTGACCGCGGGTTGGCGGCGACTTCCGCCTCGCCCGGCACGACGGGCTGCCTGCCGTCGAGCGCGAAGGACGGGGCCCGGCGGGCCGCACCGGCCGGCCGATGGCGCGAACCGGCGTCCCCACGACCCGAACGGCCCTGGAGAAAGCGCTTCACGATGCGGTCCTCGAGCGAATGGAACGTGACGACGGCCAGGATGCCGCCCGGTGCCAGGCACCGCTCGGCGGCTTCGAGCCCGTCGTGCAACTCGCCGAGTTCGTCATTCACCGCGATGCGCAGCGCCTGGAACGAGCGGGTGGCGGGATGGATGTCGCCCGGCTTGCCCGGCATCACCCGGGCGATCATCTCGGCCAAGGCTCGGGTGGACGTGAAAGGTTGGCTTTTGCGGTCGAACGCGACGGCGCGCGCGATCCGCCGCGAAGCCCGCTCGTCGCCGTAGCGGAACAGGATGGCGGCCAGGTCCTCTTCCGAAGCGCCATTGACGATGTCGGCGGCGCTCGGCCCGTCGCCGCCCATGCGCATGTCGAGCGGGCCGTCGAAACGGAACGAAAATCCGCGGCCGGCCTCGTCGAACTGCATCGACGACACGCCGATGTCGAGCACGACGCCGTCGAGCGGCGGCAAGGAGAGGCGTCGCGCGACCGCATCGAGCGTGCCGAAACGGGCCTCGATCAGAGTCAGGCGTGGCTCAGCGGCCGCCAGGGCCTCGCCGGCCGCAAGGGCGTCGGGATCCCGGTCGAGCGCCACGACGCGCGCGCCGGGTTCGGCCAGGATCGCACGCGTGTAGCCGCCCGCCCCGAAGGTGGCGTCGAGGTAGGTTCCGCCGGCACGGACCCGCAAGGCCGCAATGGCCTCCGCTCGGAGCACGGGGTGATGTCGCATCGGTCCGCCGGCGGCGAGGGTTTCCCCTGCGCCGCGATCCGACATCAGTCCCGTGCTCCAGGAGGCTGCAGCGGCGTCGTCGACGTCGCTGCATGTCCGGAACTGAGCTGGTGTCGGTAATCGCGCACTCGGCGTCTGGCCTCTTCCAAATGCGCGCGAAACCTGCTCGGCTCCCAGATCTGAAACTTGTGCCCCTGGCCCACGAAGGTCACCTCGGTGGTGATCCCCGTATGCCGCTTCATGGTTTCGGTCAGGACGACACGGCCTTCCCCGTCGAGCTTCGGCACTTCGCTCTCCCCGTAGAGCGTGGCCGCATAGGCGTCCCGTTCTTCCGAGTAGGGCGAAAGCGGCGCCATCAATGCGTCGACCTCCCGGAGAAGGGCGTTCCCGCCGCAATCGAGAGCCTCCGCGTAAAGCGACGGATAAACGTACAACCCTTCGAAACCGTCCCGTGCCATCACGGCCCGGAACGGTGCCGGGATCGACACGCGACCCTTGGCATCCAGCCGGTTCGTGTAGGTCGAGACGAAGCGATCCAAAATCCCCTCTGTCCCGGTTGATACCGTCAGGCTGGCCCTCGGCAACCGGTTGCGCGCGCTCCACCAAACGATGGCGCTTCGCGAACAGGCATCCAGAGACCCGCGACGGGATGGCTTGGGATAGCATGGGACCCTATGGGCGTCAACGACGGCTCCCACGCGCTCGCCTGAGAGGCCAGCGCTGATCAGTCCGCTCTTAAGGTTAAGAAGCCGTTGCCCGAGGGCGCCCACCTGCGGGGGTGGGCCGATGCGAAACGCTTGCCGCCGGAGCGCTGCAGTACCAAGTCAATTTCTTAATGGAGGAAAACAATCGTCAAAGACCAATAGTTTACGGATATAGCTTGCGAGCCGACATACGGTAGGGCGGAGCCGGGCGCCCACGTCGGCCTTGGGCGTGGTTTATCCACAGGCGGCCCCGCCCCTTGGGCAGGCCACGCTCTCGTTGGCGATGACCGGGCCGGAAGCGGGGTGGGGCGCTATCCCAGAGCTTCGCCGGCCCATCCAGAGCCCGGTGGGGTCAGATCCCACGGCAGGTCCGAGCGTCTGCTCCTGGCATCGGCATGCCTGGTGCGGGTCCGTCGACAAGCTCCATGCGCGGCCAAAGGGCGCCAGGAGGATGGTGCCAGCCGGCCTGTAAGCCGGGTTCTGTAGGGCGCGGGAGCGCAAGCTTCCGCACGTGACGGCCATTCCTCTGGGACGGCCGTTGCCGGCCGCCTCGAGCAATCAACCCGGGCGACAGCCCGGAGACGGGTTGGACCGGGCCTGGCTACGCCAGGTCGGTCCCGTCGCCCCTATTCGATCTTGCTCCCGGTGGGGCTTGCCATGCCGTCGACGTTGCCGCCTCCGCGGTGCGCTCTTACCGCACCCTTTCACCCTGACCCGGATCCCCGGCTGGCCGGGGGCGGGCGGTCTGCTTTCTGTGGCGCTGTCCCTGGGGTCGCCCCCGCCGGACGTTATCCGGCACCGTATCTCCGTGGAGCCCGGACTTTCCTCCGCGCTCGCGCGCGACGGCCGTCCGGCCGACTGGCCCGGCTGGCGTAGCGGCTGCGAGGCGGGGAAGCAAGCCGCGCGGCGCTCGCGACCCGTGGCCTGCTACGATCGGGGATGGCCTGCTCATGTACGTTGCTTTCCCGGCATGGGATTTCCAGCGCAGATCGACACCGCATGCCCCGAGGCCCTCGGCGCGAACTTTCCTCAGGCATGAGCTGTTGGGCGCAGCGAGGAGAATGACATGATACGGATCGTTTCGCTGGTTGCCCTTGCTGCCGTCACCCTGCTTCCGGCCACCCCGGCGGCGGCGCAGAAGTCCTGGAGCGGCGACAACTCCGACGAACAGCAGCGCATTGCGGACGAGTTTCGGTTCAAGGGATCTGCATGCGACGCGCCAGCCTGCCATAACGACCCCGAAGGCATCTATCCGGAATCGGCCGGAAGCATTGGCTCGACCAGCCAGTCCATTCCTGCCGCCGGCACCACCGGATCTCAGAACAGCTCGCAGGGGCAGGCCGGAGGTCCCGCGAACATCACTTCGAGGTCGCAATCGGTCCCTGCAGCCGGGACCTATGCGTCCCCAATCCATTGAGAGTCGAAGCGCTTGCAAGGCCTTCATCCGCAAGCCGTTCCGTGAACCCGCCGATGCCCGCCCCCGGTCGGGCCGGAGACCAAGCAAGGCACCACCGCAGCCGACGCCGGCACCGGTGGGTTCAGCGGTTCCGTCTGTCAGACCAGCACGGGCTGGGCGACGCGCCCGTTGGAACCGAACACCCGCAGATAGCGCTCGACCTCCTCCGGGCGCCCGAGCGCCTTCAGCGGATTGTCGGAGAGTTTCACGGCCGGGCGCCCGTCGACCTCGGTGATCTTGCAGACCAGCGATATGGCCTTGAGCCCCCCGTTGGGCGTCGGGGCGCAGCCCTCGAAGTCGTTGGTGAGGTTGGTGCCCCAGCCGAAGCTCATGCGGACGCGGCCGTGGAAATGGGCATAGGTTTCCTCGATGGTGTCGACGTCGAGCGCGTCCGAGAAGACCAGAAGCTTGTCGCGGGGGTCCCGGCCCCTGGCGCGCCACCATGCCATCACGCTCTCGCCCCCCTCGATCGGCGGCGCCGAGTCCGGGCGGAACCCGGTCCAGTCGGCAACCCAATCGGGCGCGGCACGCAGGAAGGGCTCGGTGCCAAAAGTATCGGGCAACACGATGAGCAGGTTGCCGCCGTAATACTTGCGCCAATCGGCCAGCACCTGGTAAGGCGCGCGCCGCAGGGCCGCATCGTCCGGAGCCAAGGCGGCCAGTACCATCGGCAGCTCATGGGCGTTGGTGCCGAGCGCCTCGAGATCGTTGTCCATGGCGAGCAGCACATTGCTGGTGCCCGTGAAAGCCGGCCCAAGTCCTTCCTTCAGCGCCTCGACGCACCAGCGCTGCCAGAGGAAACTGTGGCGCCGGCGCGTGCCGAAATCCGATATTCTCAGGTCGGGCAGGGCGCGCAGCCGTTCGACCTTGTCCCACAACTTGGTCTTGGCCCGGGCATAGATGACGTCGAGCTGAAAGCGGCCGAGGCCCTTCAGGGCCGCGCGCGAGCGAAGCTCGTTGATGATCGCGAGGGCCGGGATCTCCCATAGGGTAACGTCCACCCAGGATCCGGAGAAGTGCAGTTCGAACTGGCCGTCCCGCCGGGCAAGGTCGTAATCGGGCAGGCGGTAATCCGCGAGCCAGTCCAGAAAGGCCGACTCGAAAATATGAGCGCGGCCGTAAAAGCTGTTGCCGGCAAGCCAGATCATCTCCTTCTTGCTGGCCCTCAGCGAGCGCGCGTGGTCGAGCTGGTCGCGCAACTCGGATTCGTCGATCTCGTCGGCGATGCGGACGCGGGTGGTCCGGTTCACCAGGGAGAACGTGACCTGCTGGTCTCGATAGAGACCCCAGATCATCTGCAGCATGAGCAGCTTGTAGAAATCCGTGTCGAGCAGGCTGCGAACGATCGGATCCAGCTTCCAGGTGTGATCGTAGACGCGCTTGGCGAGATCGATCGTCGTCATGGCGGCACCTGATGCTGCCGGGGCCGAGAGCAGGCCACCGATCCCGGTCTCGCGCGGGCGCATCCCGCGTTCGCTCGGTCGAGACTAGCAGGCCCGCCGATAGCTGGCGAGCCGCCGGCCATTCCACTCTGGACGAGGGCCGCTCCCTCGCTTCCACGAGAAAGAGCCGGTGGTGCCCGCAAGGCACGATCACCGGCTCTCTTCATCGCCTGCTTCATCCGTAGCGCTTTGCGCACCACACGCCTCTTCGAGGCGCTTCCTCCCGAGACTTTGGGCCACCCTTTACGATCTTTTCCGTCCAACCCGGACTGCACTGCAATACCGGATCGCAGGGCCATCTTAGAACCCAAGCTGAGCGGAGAATCAAGGCAGCCATGACGAAAAGCTGGGCGGACTGGTGACTTTCACCGCCAAAATGCGACCTAAATTGCCCGTCCTGCAACCGAAGCGTATTCAAAGATGGAGACGATGCAGGAGGGTTGCAGGTCTGACAGGATGACTAAAGAGCCCTGGCTGGGCTCCACAGGTTGAGGGACGGACGGCAGACGGCATCGCTGCGCGTCACTGAACGAGTTGGGGACCGGTCGACCGCGCGGCGTCGTTCTCCTGCATGATGCCGAGCCGCCGCGCCACTTCCGTGTAGGCTTCGACGAGGCCGCCGAGGTCGCGGCGAAAACGGTCCTTGTCGAGCTTATCGTTCGAGCGAACATCCCAGAGACGGCAGGAGTCGGGCGAGATCTCGTCCGCCACCACGATGCGCATCAGATCGCCCTCCCAGAGGCGGCCGGCTTCCATCTTGAAGTCCACCAGCCGAATACCGACGCCGAGGAAGAGCCCGGACAGGAAATCGTTGACCCGGATCGCCAGGGCCATGATGTCGTCGATTTCCTGCGGCGAGGCCCAACCGAAGGCCGTGATGTGCTCCTCCGACACCATGGGGTCGTTGAGGCCGTCGTTCTTGTAGTAGAACTCGATGATCGAACGCGGCAGCTGCGTACCTTCCTCGATTCCGAGACGGGTCGACAGCGAGCCCGCCGCCACATTGCGCACCACCACCTCGAGCGGGATGATCTCGACTTCCTTGATCAACTGCTCGCGCATGTTGAGCCGACGGATGAAGTGCGTCGGCACGCCGATGTTGTTTAAATGCTGAAAGATATATTCGGAGATCCGGTTGTTCAGAACACCCTTGCCGTCGATGATCTGATGTTTCTTCGCATTGAACGCTGTGGCATCGTCCTTGAAGTGCTGGATGAGGGTTCCGGGCTCGGGCCCCTCGTAGAGGACCTTGGCCTTGCCCTCATAAATGCGACGACGGCGATTCATTGGGGTCAACCGGGGCTTGAGGAAATCCATGGGTCGGCCGGGCTCCTAGTCATCCTCGCCCGATCGGCTCGCGCGAAGCGTTACAGTCACGAAGCCGCTAAACGGCACAGGCCGTCGTTCGCCCGGAGCAGCCGACCACGTTACAACGTAGCGGATTGCTTGCACCCGCACAACGCCGGTGCATCCGAGCCGCGCACCCTGGCCGAAGGGTCGCAACTCACGGGCATCCGGACTGTCCCATGCGGCCGCAAAGGGGCTTGATCTTGATCGGTTTATTTGGGAACCGGGCATCTCGCCCGCAAGACATGGGTTCAGCACGTACGGGGCGTCGTGCAGGGTCCGGTCCAGGGGGACCATGGCGAAGAGGCTGAGCGAGCATGACGACCTTCGACGATCGGGAAAGAGCTTTCGAGAACCTGTTCGCCCACGACCAGGATCTGGCCTTCCGCGCGCAGGCGCGGCGCAATCGCGAGATCGGGCTGTGGGCCGCGCATCAACTTGGCCGATCTGGTGCGGAGGCCGACGCTTACGCGGCCGAGATCCTCATGTTGTCCATCGAGAAGGGCGGCACGGACGCGCTCGTAGCCAGGCTCAGGCAGGATCTCGACCGGCACGGCCTCGCTGTCTCCGACCATCAGATCCGTCGCCGCCTGGACGAACTTCTGGCCGAGGCCATCGCCTATGTGAAGGGGCATTGAGGCCGGAGCCTTCTATCATGGGGCGCCGAGGCTGACGACACGGACTGGGCGGGGAGGAGCCGGGCCGGCGAGAAAATGTTGGCCGAGGAGCATCTCACCAGCCCGTGTAGGCGAGGCGAACGTCTCGCCCGCGACGGCGCAGCGATCGCCTCGCTGGCTCAGGACATCTCGTTCCGCCACCGACCGGGTGGTCCCGCGGCCGCCTGATTTGCCCACATTCTAGGCAGCGTGCTGCCCGACTGCCGCTGGAAGCCGGTGCTCCAGCGCCCTTCTGCAGCAACGCTTCGGCTGGCGGCACGCCCGGATCCTGGCACGAGCCTTGAAAGAGCATGGGCATGCTTCCGCACCGGGCTGCGGCGAGGGCGCCATGTCGCGCTGCCTCCGCCCTTCGTCGGAGGGCCATGCCGTGGGGTGAACCGAGGAACTGCTGCGATGAAAATAGTGATGGCCATCATCAAACCCTTCAAGCTCGAGGAGGTGCGCGACGCGCTGACGGCGGTCGGCGTGCACGGCCTGACGGTGACGGAGGTCAAGGGATACGGCCGCCAGAAGGGGCATACCGAGATCTATCGCGGCGCCGAATACGCCGTGAGTTTCCTGCCCAAGCTCAAGATCGAAGTCGCCGTGCCGACCGAGATGCTGGAGGCCGTCATCGATGCCATTACGGCCACGGCCCGCACCGGCCAGATCGGCGACGGCAAGATCTTCGTCACCACCCTGGAGCAGGCCGTCCGCATCCGTACGGGCGAGACCGACTCCGACGCCCTTTGAGACATTTCGTTCCGAATGCATGCTGACCGGAGTCCATCGATGATGTCCACGAACCCGTCGCTTTCCGCGACATTGCCTCTGGCGAGGTCGCCTCGAATGCGATCGGCACTCGGTCTTGCCGCCGTGTCCCTGTTGTTGATGGCCGGCAGTGCCTGGGCACAAACCCCTACGGCCGAAGCGCCCGTGGTCGCCAACAAGGGCGACACCGCCTGGATGCTGATCGCTTCGGCGCTCGTCCTGATGATGTCGGTTCCGGGGCTGGCCTTGTTCTACGGGGGCCTAGTGCGGACCAAGAACATGCTGTCGGTCTTGAGCCCGGTGG
>CAXUCF010000120.1:0-14452 GCA_964249275.1 uncultured Lichenihabitans sp. | reverse complement strand
CTTCCGTGGCGTCGCCGTCGCCGGGTTCGGCCCCGCCGCGTCGCCACCCCCGGTCGGCGGTCCACGACGAGAGTCCCAGCAGCAAATCGGTCGGCAGCGCCCCTTCCACCGCGGCCGCGATCTCGGCACGGGCCTCGCCGCCGCGCCCGGCGGCGGCGTGCCGCAAGGGCGCGAGCGCGTCGGCGCCGAGAGCGGCCTCGGCCTCGGCCAGCGTTTCGGTCAGGAACACGTCCCAGTCCCGTCCATGGCCCAGCACCCGGCCGAGGTCCCGCAACCGGCCATCGAAGCCGGCCGCGGCTTCGGGGTCGAGGTGGGGACCCAGCAGCGCCAGCAGCGTCCGCAGCCTGCGGATGGCGGCGCGGAGCCGATGGACGCCCTCGACATCGCCCCGAGCCGCAACCGACAGGTCGATGGCCAGATCCCGGCAGGCGGCCCCGAACAGGAGCGGGACGGCGTCGCCCAGCGTGGCGTCGCGGGCCAACACGGGTTCCCGAGCGGCAGCCCGCGGTGGAGGCGGCGCGTCGGCCAGCAGGGCGTAGCCGCGATCGGACTTGGACTCGGGGAGGTAGCGGAGGCCGGCGAAGCGCGCGAGGTCGGCCGCCATGCGGAACATCGGGGCGGCCGGACCCCCCTTCAGCTCCAGTTCCAACTCGCGGATGGGTCGGCGGCGGTTGCCGGCCCGCGCTTCGCCCTCGTCGAGGACGGCCTCGACGCGCGTATGGTGGTCGAGCGTGAGGTGGCGCGTCGTGCGCGTGATGTCGGTCGTGAAGACGGGCGCAAGACGGTCGAGGTCGGCCGCGACGTGGCGCAAGGCCTCGCCGTGGCGCGCCAGCGCGTCGCGGTCGATCGTGTCGGAGCCGATCGGCCATTCCGCCTCGCCGCGCGACGCGAAACCGGCCCCGGCGTCGCACCACTTCAGCGTCTGCACGTGGCCGTCGGCGGCGGCGCGGACCCGCAAGACCACGCCCCGCCGCCGGAGCGCGAAGTCCGGCGTTTCGGAATAGGTCGAAACGTTGCGGGCCTGGGTGGCCTGGCAGGCGGACTGCAGGGGGTAGGCTTCGACGATGGGCCGGGACGACGCGGGCAGCGACAGCTTGATCTCGGTTTCCATGGCTCGCCGTCTCATCTTCCGCGACCCCGGCTCGGGCTCCGGGGACGACCGCGCCGGGGCTCGTCGCTTGCGCGGCGCCGCGGCGGCGCAGCGCCGTGAGGCAGGGGTTCCAGGGAACTCTAACGCACCGCCGCAGCACAGGCCAAGCCTCGGCCGCGGCATGCCGCTTGAGCCGACCGCCCGGAGGCCTTATCCAGCGAAGCGGGGTCCAGTCCCGCTCCAGCGGGCGGCGGACCGCGACGAAAGAACGCCACCATGTCGGGCAACCCCTTCTTCGAGACCTGGGCCACTCCCTTCGCGGTGCCGCCGTTCGGCGCCATCGTGCCGGAGCATTTCTGGCCGGCCTTCGAGCGCGCCATCGCCGAGCACGACGCCGAGATCGCCCGCATCGCGGACGACCCGGGCGAGCCTGTCTTCGACAACGTCCTGGGGGCGCTGGAACGCGCGGGCCGGAGCCTGCGCCGCGTCGGCGGCGTGTTCTGGAACCTCGCCGGGGCCAACACCAACGACAGCCTGCAGGAGATCGAGCGCAACATATCGCCCGTGCTGGCGCGGCACTGGCAACGCATCGCCCTCGACCCGCAGCTCTTCGCCCGCATCGACGCCCTGTTGGCGCGACGCGACGCCCTGGCGCTGACCGACGAGCAGCGCCGCGTGCTCGATCTAACCCACCGTGGCTTCGTGCGGGGCGGCGCGCGTCTCGGCGACGCCGACCGCGCGCGGCTCGCGGCGATCGCCGAGCGGCTGGCCGGGCTCGGCACGAGCTTCGGGCAGAACGTCCTGCACGACGAGAAGGCGTTCCTCCTGGTGCTCGACCGCGAGGACGATCTCGCCGGCCTGCCGCCGGCCTTGCGGGACGCCGCAGCCCAGGCCGCATCCGAGCGCGGCCTGCCGGGCCGCCACGCCATCACGCTCGGCCGCTCGCTGATCGAGCCCTTCCTGCGCTTCTCGTCGCGCCGCGACCTGCGGGAACAGGCCTTCGCGGCCTTCTCGACCCGCGGCGAGCACGACGGTCCGCACGACAACCGGCCGCTCGTGGCCGAGATGGTGCGGCTCAGGGCCGAGCGCGCGGGGCTGCTCGGCTTCGCGAGCTACGCCCACTACAAGCTCGACGACACCATGGCCAAGACGCCCGAGGCCGTGCGCGACCTGCTCGACCGGGTCTGGGCGAGTGCGCGCGCCAAGGCCGCCGAGGAGGAGGAGGCCCTGGGCGAGGTGGTGCGCCGGGAGGGACACGCTTTCGCGCTCGCGCCGCACGACTGGCGCCACTATGCCGAGAAGGTGCGGCGCCGCGATTACGACCTCGACGAGACCGAGATCAAGGGCTACCTCGTGCTCGACGACATCGCGGATGCGGCGTTCGACACCGCCGGCAAGCTCTTCGGCCTCACGTTCACGCCGCGCGACGACGTCCCGGTCTACCACCGCGACGTCAGGGCCTACGAGGTCAAGGACCGCGACGGGCGCCACATGGCACTGTTCCTGGTCGACTACTTCGCTCGCCCCTCCAAGCGCTCCGGCGCCTGGAACAGCGGCTTCCGGGGCCAGCACAGGCTCGATGGCGGCCAGCGGCCCATCGTGGTCAACGTCTTGAACTTCGCCAAAGGCGGCGAAGGGGAGCCGACGCTGCTCAGCCTCGACGATGCCCGCACGTTGTTCCACGAGTTCGGCCACGCGCTGCATTCCATGCTGACCGACGTCACCTTTCCGTCGATCGCCGGCACGGGGGTGTCGCGCGACTTCGTCGAGTTCCCGTCGCAGCTCTACGAGCATTGGCTGATGCGCCCGGAAGTGCTGAAACGCTTCGCGCTGCACCACGAAACGCGCGAACCCATGCCGGACGCATTGCTGGAGCGTGTCATGGCGGCGCGCAACTTCGGGCAGGGGTTCGCCACGGTCGAATATTGCGCCTCCGCCCTCGTCGACATGGCGTTCCACGCGCTGACCGCCGAGGCAGCCGCGAGCGGCGTCGACCCGGCCATCGTGGAGCGCTCCACGCTGGAGGCGATCGGCATGCCCGAGGCCATCGTGATGCGCCATCGCACGCCGCATTTCGCGCATGTCTTCGCGGGCGACGGCTATTCGGCAGGCTATTATTCCTACCTCTGGTCCGAGATGCTGGACGCCGATGGCTTCGGGGCCTTCGAGGAGGCGGGCGTTTTCGACCCCGACACGGCGGAACGCCTTCGCGCCAACGTGCTGGCGGCCGGCAATCTCCGTCCGCCCGAGGAGGCCTATATGGCGTTCCGCGGCCGGATGCCGAGCGTCGACACGCTGCTGGCCCAGCGCGGGCTCGACTGACTGGCGCCGCGATGGCCTGGTCACCCCAGCAGGATGCGGCCCTGCAGGCCGTCGCGGCCTGGCTGCGCCGCGGCGAGCCCCAGGTGTTCCGGCTGTTCGGCTATGCCGGGACCGGCAAGACCACGCTCGCCAAGCAGATCGCCGACAATGCGGAGGGCGAAGTGGCGTTCGGGGCCTTCACGGGCAAGGCCGCCCTGGTGCTCAAATCGAAGGGCTGCCGCGGCGCCTCGACGATCCATTCCATGATCTACCGCACCCAGGGCGAGGAGGAGGACGCGACGCCCTCCTTCGTGCTCAACAGGAAGGCCGCCGCCAACGACGCCGACCTCATCATCATCGACGAATGCTCGATGGTGGACGAAGACCTCGGCCGCGACCTCCTGAGCTTCGGCAAGCCCGTGCTGGTGCTGGGCGACTCGGCCCAGCTGCCGCCCGTGAAGGGCGGCGGCTTCTTCACCGATGCCGAGCCCGACATCATGCTGACCGAGGTGCATCGGCAGGCGGCCGACAACCCCATCATCCGACTGTCCATGACGGTGCGCGAAGGCGGGCGATTGCCGCTCGGCACCTATGGGAGCAGCCGCGTGATCCGCCGGAGCGAGATCGACAGCACCGCCGTCATGCAGTCCGACCAGGTGCTGGTCGGCATCAACAAGACGCGGCGCGCCTATAACGGCCGCATGCGGACCTTGCTGGGGCACGGCGGCGAGCGGCCCGAAGTGGGCGAGAAACTCGTTTGCCTGCGCAACGACAAGAAGAAGGGCCTGCTGAACGGCGGGACCTGGATCGTCGACGCGGTGCACGCGAACCGCGGCGCCAAGATCTCCCTCAGCATCAAGCCGGAGGAGGACGCCAAGCGCAAGCCGGTGCGGGTCGGCATCCTGCCCGCCTTCTTCGAGGGGCGCGAGGAGGAACTGCCCTTTGCGGCGCGACGCGATTCGGACCAGTTCGACTTCGGTTATGCGCTCACGGTGCACAAGGCGCAGGGCTCGCAGTGGGACGATGTCGTGCTGTTCGACGAAAGCTTCGCCTTCCGCGAACACGGGGCCCGTTGGCTCTACACGGGCCTGACCCGGGCCGCCAAGACGATCACGGTCGTGGTCTGACGGGTCCGCCCAGGCCGGGGAACCCGTCGGGACGCGACCGAAAAGCCACAGCCAGCCGCTGTTTGTTGCGGGACTGCCGATCGGTCGCTGCCGGAATCAGCTGTGCCTTGACCATTGAGCAATTGCGGTGAAAGAATGGAGTTGCCGTTCGAGAAGGGCTTCGGCTTCCAATGGCGCGTGTCTGTCCGACCCCGCGGCGATCGGTTCGAGAGAGCAAGCGAACGCGATGGATCGACATGCTCGATCCTGGATCCGTCAAAGACGGCGATAATCGGGCAACCCGGCGCGAAGGGTGCAACCAAAAGCTTGGCTGCACGTTTCGACGGGATGCGAGCGTGAGATCGACGGCATGACGTTTCGGGCGCGGGCAGGCGAACGGGAACGGTGCGCGAAGCTACTGAGAACAAGCATCCACAGTCAGGAGATATCACACATGAAGACTTTGATCGGCAAGGCTGCACTGGCCCCAGTGGCGGTGTCCTTCGCTCTCGCGCTGTCCATGGCGGCGAGCGCTCCGGCTTCGGCACAGGCGCAGCTCACCAACGGCCCGAATGGCGACCAGCCCAACACCCTCGCCCAGAAGCCGCACTCGACGCGCGGCACCCGTCCTCTGACGGTCCGTCGCACTCGCGCCGCTCCGGTCGAGGCTGCTGCGGCCCCGGCCGCGGCGCCCGTCGTCAACCCGATCGGTGGTGTGTTCGGCGCCGCCAATTCGGTCGTCGGCCTTCCGTTTAACATTATCGGCGGCATCTTCCCGGCCCAGGGAGCCCGCAAGGGTGGCGTGACCGCGGTCCGCTACGTGGGTGCCGGCGCCAAGGCTGCCGAGATCGACGAGGGTTGGGCCCAGGCTATCCCGGTGGATCACTCGGGGCCGATCTATGTGGTGGCCAACGGCGATCCGACCATCTCGCCCCTGGTGCTGGTCGGCGAGCCCATCCGGGCCATCGGTACGGTCGCCCAGACCCCGCTGAAGATCGTCGGCGCGACCCTCGGGGGCGCCCCCGGTCTCTGATCGGACGATCGGCACCGCCGCAGGTCGAACCTGCCGGGCAGACCGGTGTCAAGATGCCGGCCTCGAAAGAGGCCGGCATCTTGCGTTCAGGGGCTCGCGTCAATTGGGCACCACGGACCGGCCGCAAGGGTGTTCCGCGGCGTGGATCCTTGGGTTAAACCTCGTTGTCCTGGGTGACGCGGGGAGTCGCCGATCCCCGGATCGGAATGGTCCGTCGACGCCGAGGACGGTTCAAGACGTTTCGAGAGCGGAAGCGGCTTTCAGGTTGGACGAGGGTTGCGATGCAGTATCGCCGTTTCTTCGATGACGCGCTGGCGCGTTTGCGGGAAGAGCGGCGCTATCGCGTTTTCGTCGATCTGGAGCGTGGCGCGTCGCGCTTCCCTCAAGCGCTGTGGCACCGCGACGGGAAACAGGTCGAGGTCGTGGTCTGGTGCTCGAACGACTATCTCGGCATGGGACAGCATCCTGCCGTTATCGGGGCGATGCGGGACGCGGTGGAACGCTTCGGGGCCGGAGCGGGCGGGACGCGCAACATTGCCGGCAACAGCCACCCCGTCGTGGAACTCGAGGCCGAACTGGCCGACCTCCATGGTAAATCGGCGGCCCTGGCCTTCACGTCCGGATGGGTGTCCAACCTCGCGTCGATCTCGACCATCGCGAGCCTGTTGCCCGACCCGTTGATCCTGTCGGATGCCTGGAACCACAATTCCATGATCGAGGGGATCCGCCGGTCCGGCTGTGACAAGCAAGTGTTCCGACATAACGATCTCGCTCATCTCGAGAGCCTGCTGCAGACGGCCGAGCCCGAACGCGCCAAGATCGTCGTGTTCGAAAGCCTTTATTCGATGGACGGCGACATCGCCCCGATGGGGCGCATCACGGCGCTTGCCCGGCGCTACAATGCCATGACCTACTGCGACGAAGTCCATGCGGTCGGCCTCTACGGACGTCGCGGCGGCGGCATCGCCGAGCGTGACGGCGTCATGTCCGAGGTCGACGTCATCGAGGGCACGCTCGCCAAGGGATTCGGCACGCTCGGCGGCTATATCGCGGGCGATGAGGCCGTCATCGACGCGGTGCGCAGCTACGCCCCGTCCTTCATCTTCACGACCGCGCTGCCGCCGGCGGTCGCGGCGGCCGCCACGGCGGCCGTCAGGCACCTCAAGACGTCGGCTGTCGAGCGCACCCGTCATCAGGCGTGCGTCGCCGATACCAAGGCGTCCCTGGCGGCGGCCGGGATCCCGGTGATGGAGAACCGGTCCCATATCGTCCCGGTGTTCGTGGGTGACGCAGAACGCTGCAAGGCGGCGAGCGACATGCTGCTGGAGCAGCATCGGATCTACATCCAGCCCATCAACTATCCCACGGTGGCGCGCGGCACCGAACGGCTCCGCATCACGCCGACCCCATGCCACGACAAGGCCCAGATCGCCGACCTGACCGACGCGCTTCGCGATGTCTGGCGGACTCTCGACCTGCCGACCGCGTCGCGCTACGCCGCGGTCGCGGCCGAATAGACCAACGTCGTCTCGTCGGACGTCGAGGCCACGTCTTGGGTTTTCGCTTGCTTACGTGAACGCGCCTTCCCCAAGGCCGTCACGCACCGGCGTCACCGGCCGCCGCGATGGCCTTGGCGGTCCGCAGGTCCTCGACGAAGCGGCCGTACTCGCGCCGCTGGGAGTCCTCGTCGGGCAGTCGCAGCAGGAACGACGGATGCACGGTCACGAAGACGGGGCCGGCCAGCCGCGACGACAGCACCGTGCCGCGCACCGACAGCACGGAAGCGCTCTGCCCCGTGAGCGACCGGATCGCGGAAGCCCCGAGCGCGATGGTCAGCCGGGGCCTCAGGATCTTGAGTTCCTCCTCGAGCCAATGGTGGCAGGCGTTGATTTCGCCGATGCCGGGCTTCTTGTGGATGCGCTTCTTGCCGCGCGGCTCGAATTTGAAGTGTTTCACGGCGTTGGTCACGTAGGCGCGCTTGCGGTCGATGCCGGCCTCGCCGAGCGCGCGGTCGAACATGGCGCCGGCCGGGCCGATGAAGGGCTTGCCCGACAGGTCCTCGCGGTCGCCCGGCTGCTCGCCCACGAACACCAGGTCGGCGGTGGGCAGCCCCTCGCCGAACACCGTCTGCGTGGCGAACTGGTAGAGGTCGCAGCGGGTGCAGGCGAGCGCCTCGCGGCGCAGCACCTCAAGGCCGTCGCCGCCGGGCGACGATGACGGGGCCGCATCCCGCTCGGCCCGCTGCTCCTCGGTGCGGGCCAAGATCGTGGCTGTGCGTTTCGGCACGCCTGTCTGCGGTGTCGCGACCATGGTGGCCTCGCTGTTGCCTGCGGATCTGATCAGGGGCGCGATGAGCGAAGCTTCCGGCAGGTTCTTCCAATATCTGACCGGCATCTCGCGCTTCATCGCGTCGACCTTCAGCCGCGCCGGGTTGAAGATGTTGACGTAATAGGTGCGCCAGTCCTCTTCGGCCGCATCCTCGGCCGGCACGTCGTCACGCGAGCCGCCGGGCCCGATATGCAGCGCCGTCCCGTCCCAGGACGCGCGCGCTTCGGGCGTCACGATGGTCCAGAGCATGGCGTTGAAGCGCTCGATGAAGAAAGGCGCCGTCAGAGCCAGGATGTGATGCTCGGGCTCGAACCAGGCGAGGTAGCTCGGCGGCGCCCCCTCGACGCTCACTTCCTTGAACCGCACGAAGGCCGTCATCTTGTGCCGATCGCGCCGCACCGCCTTGGCCATGTGCTCGATCCGGAAGACGTCGTCGTCGGTCGTGATGTCGAGGAGCCGCGGCTCCTCCTGCAGGCGGCACAGCACCCGATACAGGAAGGCGAAGCGTTCGGGATCCTTGTGGCAGGACACGAGTTCGGCGAGGTCGACGAAGCGGCGCGGCACCCGTAGCGCCCGCGACGGCGTGCCGTCCGCGCGTTCCCCCTCCTCCTGCGTCACCGGCGACACGAAGAGATCCGGCGCCGTGCCGTCGACACGCCAGACCACCTCGGGCGGGGGAACGCCGGCTTCGGCGAGTGCGCGGGCGGCCTGCCGCCAACCCTCGTAGTCGTCGGAGCCCCGCAGCACGACCTCGCGCATCCTAGAAAAGGCTCAGCTGGGCGGCCGGACGTGTCACGGCCTTGGCGAGATGCGCGCCGTCGAGCGTCGCGCCCGGCGTCCAGTCGAGCGCGGTGACGAAGGCCCGCAGGGTCTTGACCGAGCGGGTCAGCTTGGCCAGGTCGTCGAGCCGGATCGCCGTGAGGCGGCGGATGGCGAGGACGCGATCGACGCTGCGGACCCCAAGGCCGGGGATGCGCAGCAGCTCCTCGCGTGACGCCGTATTGACGTCGATGGGAAAGCGCTGCCGGTTGCGCAGCGCCCAGGCGAGCTTGGGGTCGAGGCCGAGGTCGAGCATGCCGTGCTCGGTCGCGCCCATCACCTCCTCCATGGCGAAGCCGTAGAAGCGGTACAGCCAGTCGGCCTGGTAGAGGCGGTGCTCGCGCATCAGGGGCGGCTTCCTGGCCGGCAGCGATTGGCTGGAGCCCGGAATGGGACTGTAGGCCGAATAATAGACGCGCTTCAGTTTGTAACCCGAATAGAGCATGGCGCTCGAGCGCAGGATGTCGGTGTCGCGCTCGCCGTCGGCCCCGACGATCATCTGGGTGCTCTGGCCGGCCGGCGCGAAGGCGGGGGCGCGGCGTGAGCGGCGGCGTTCGTCCTCGGCCTCCTCCAGCCGCAACCGCAGGCCGCCCATGGCCTTGCGGATGGTGCCGGCCTGCTTCTGGGGCGCCAGCTTCACCATGGACTTGTCCTGCGGCAACTCGACATTGATGGACAGGCGGTCGGCGAAGCGGCCGGCCTGCTCGATGAGGTTCGGATCGGCGTCCGGAATGGTCTTCAGGTGGATGTAGCCGCGAAAGCCATGCTGTTCGCGCAGCAGCTGGGCGACGCGCACCAGTTGCTCCATCGTATAGTCGGGCGACCGGATGATCCCCGAGGACAGGAACAGCCCCTCGATGTAGTTGCGGCGATAGAAGTCGAGCGTCAGCTGCACGACCTCCTCGGGCGTGAAGCGTGCCCGCTGCACGTCGCTCGACACCCGGTTCACGCAATAAAGGCAATCGTAGATGCAGTGGTTGGTCAGCAGCAGCTTCAGGAGCGAGATGCAGCGGCCATCGGGCGCGTAGGAATGGCAGATCCCGTCGCCCGTGATCGATCCGATGCCGCCGGCCTTCACGGGATCCTTGCGGGGCTTGGCGCCCGACGACGCGCAGGACGCATCGTATTTGGCCGCATCGGCCAGCACGGCCAGCTTCGATCGGATGTCCGGGCGCGCCATCGTCAGGGACTCTGTTCTCGGAACGTTCTAATAGCCGGGATGCGCCGGGGACGCCAGTCGCAGCACTCGCTTGGGCGAATTGGGCTGCCGCGGCCCCGCTTCAAGGACGCGTGACGGTTTGCCCGAGGCTGGTCTCCGCCCGCCCGAGACCAGGCTTGCGTCGCGGAACCGGCTATGGCACATCACGCCCGACCAAAGATGACGCCATACCGGCGTCGCCGGGGGCGACGCCCCGCGCCGCTCAATCCTTTCGCTGCCGTAGCTCAGTGGTAGAGCACTCCATTGGTAATGGAGAGGTCGAGAGTTCAATCCTCTCTGGCAGCACCAGCAACTCAGACACTGCGCGGCCATTTCCCCTTCACCATCGGTCGAGTCGGCCGACATGGAGGCGAGGACGGCGGTGCGATCGGGGAATGCGCTCGGCGACCTTGCTGGCGACGCTTCTACCGGCTGTCGGCCGTGGGAAACACCTCGAAACTGCGGTGCCGTCCCGAGCGCGCCCGCCTGGCGCCACTGCACGCACCCAAGCGACCTTTGCCGGCTTCCGGGCATTGCGATAGAACCATGGTCCATGTCCGGCCATGTCTTTCACCGGCGCCGCCATGGAATCGGAGCGGGGTTCATCATGCGAGACAATGACGCCCGGCCGTTCGGCCTGACACGGCGACACGTGATCGAAGGCGGCGCGGCTTTCGCGGTGCTCGGCTACATTCGGCCGGGGTTTGCAGCCGAGGTCAATCCGGTCGCCCCGCCCCTCCTGCCGAGCGATCCCGGGGTGTCCACGCTGCCGGTTTCGTTCCACCTGAACGGAACGGCCCAGTCCCTCTCGCTCGACACGCGGACGACGCTGCTCGACGCGCTGCGCGAGCATCTGGGGTTCACGGGCTCGAAGAAAGGATGCGATCACGGCCAGTGCGGAGCCTGCACGGTCCTGGTCAACGGGCGCCGGGTCAACAGCTGCCTGAGCCTCGCGGTCATGCACGAGGGCGACGAGATCACCAGCATCGAGGGGCTGGCCCATGGCGAACAGCTCCATCCCATGCAGGCGGCCTTCGTCCACCACGACGGTTTCCAGTGCGGCTACTGCACGCCGGGACAGATCTGTTCGGCGGTCGGCATGCTCCACGAGCACAAGGCCGGCATGCCGAGCGTCGTCACGGCCGACCTGACCGAGGCGCCCCCGCTGACCGATGGCGAGATCCGCGAGCGCATGAGCGGCAACATCTGCCGGTGCGCCGCCTACCCCAACATCGTGGCGGCCATCAAGGACGCGGCGGGAGAGACGCTATGAAAGCGTTCACGTACGAGCGACCCGACAGCGTCGCGACCGCAGCGAAGGTCGTCGCCGAAAAGCCGAACGCCAAGTTCATCGCCGGCGGAACGAACCTCCTCGACCTGATGAAGCTCGAGATCGAGACCCCGACCCATCTCGTGGACGTCGGCAAGCTGCCGCTCGATCGCATCGAGGATACGCACGAGGGCGGACTCCGCATCGGTGCCCTGGTGCGCAACTCCGATCTGGCGGCCGATGCCCGCGTGCGCAAGCATTATGGAGTGCTCAGCCGCGCGCTGCTGAGCGGCGCCTCGGGTCAGCTGCGCAACAAGGCCACCACGGCGGGCAACCTGCTCCAGCGCACGCGATGCTACTACTTCTACGATACGACCCAGCCTTGCAACAAGCGCGTGCCGGGCTCGGGCTGCGCCGCCGTCGGCGGGTTCAACCGCATCATGGCGGTCCTCGGAACCAGCGAGGCTTGTATCGCGACCCATCCGTCCGACATGGCGGTCGCGATGCGGGCACTCGACGCGAGCGTCGAGACCGTGCTGCCGGGCGGTCAGGCCGAAGCGATCCCGATCGGCGAGCTGCACCGGCTGCCGGGCGACACCCCCAACATCGAAACGGCGCTCAAGCCCGGGCAGATGATCACGGCCGTGACGCTGCCACCGCCACCCAAGGGCATGCAGATCTACCGCAAGGTGCGGGACCGGGCCTCCTATGCTTTCGCCCTGGTGTCCGTGGCGGCGGTGGTCGAGACCTCGGGCGGCAGGATCCGCTCGGCGGCGCTCGCCTTCGGCGGGCTCGCGCCCAAGCCCTGGCGCAGTACGCAGGCCGAGGAGGTCCTGGTCGGCGCCGCGCCGGGCGAGGCCGCCTTCACCAAATCCGGGGAGGCGCTGGTCGAGGGCGCCCGCGGCTACGGCTCCAACGACTTCAAGATTCCGCTCGTTCGGCGTGCGCTCGCCGCCGTCCTGACCTCCGCCACGCAATCGTCCTGAGGCGACAGCCATGATCTCCATGAACACTCCCGTCGGGGAGACGCCGCTCGATGCGGGGGGCGGTCTCGTCGGCCAGCCTCTCGACCGCAGCGACGGCCCGCTCAAGGTGACCGGGCACGCGCCCTACGCCTACGAATATCGCGATGTCGGACCCGCCACCTACGGCTATCTCGTCATCGCCGGCATCGGCTCGGGCAAGCTGGCCGATATCGATACGGCGGCCGCCGAGAAAGCACCGGGTGTGGTGCTGGTCATGACCTACAAGAACGCGCCGAAACAGGGCACGTCGAGCGACGAGACCAATCCGCAGCTGGCCAGCCCCGACATCCTGCACCATGGGCAGCCGATCGCTTTGGTGGTGGCCGACACGTTCGAGAACGCGCGCGCCGCGGCCTTTCTGGTCGAACCCCATTACATCGAAAGCCAGGGCAGCTATCACCTGGGCTCGAGCCTCGCCAAGGCGGTCGAACCCAAGCCCGCCAACGGCAATCCGCCCGATACCAGCAAGGGCGAGATCGAGGCGGCGTTCCGCGCCGCCCCCGTCAAGGTGGATGCCACCTATACGACCCCTGCCCAGACCCACGCCATGATGGAACCTCATGCGACGATCGCGACGTGGGACGGCGACAGGCTGACGTTGCGCACGGCCAACCAGATGCTGTCGCGGGGGATCGAGACGGTCTCGAAGACGCTGCAGATCCCGAAGGAGAATGTCAGGCTGGTCGCCCGCTACATCGGCGGCGGCTTCGGGGCCAAGCTGCAGGTGCAGGCGGACGCGATCTTGGCCGCACTCGCGGCCCGGATGATCAACCGGCCCGTCAAGGTGGCGTTGACCCGGCAGCAGATCTTCCACGTGACCACCCGACGGTCCGATACCGTGCAGCGGGTCCGCCTCGCGGCCGAACAGGACGGCACGCTTGTTGCGGTCGCGCACGAATCCTGGTCGGACAACGCGCCCGGCCAGAAAGGTTTCGAGACGGCCGCCCAAGCCACGCGGAACATCTATGCGTCGCCCAATCTGATGACGGCGCATCGGCTCGTCACGCTCAACCTGCCGGTCTCATCGGCCATGCGGGCGCCGGGCGAGGCGGTGGGCCTGCTCGCCCTGGAATCGGCGATGGACGAACTCGCGGTCGCCCTCGCCATGGACCCGATCGCGCTGCGCGAGAAGAACGAGCCGACGGTCGATCCGGCAAGCGGCACGCCCTTCTCCACCCGAACGCTGGTCCCCTGCATGCAGCAGGGTGCGGCATTGTTCGGCTGGGGCCAGCGGAGCGCCAAGCCGGGCCAGGTGCGCGATGGCCATTGGCTGGTCGGCATGGGCATGGCGGCGGCTATCCGGGGCAACCCGATGCTGGCCGCCAAGGCGAGCGTCACGCTCGATGGCGACGGAACCGCCACCGTCAGAACCTCGATGACCGACATCGGCACGGGCTCCTACACGATCCTGGGCCAGATCGCCGCCGATATGCTGGGTCTGCCGATCGACAAGGTCAGGGTCGAGCTCGGCGACACGGCCTTCCCGGCGGCCCCGGGATCGGGCGGGTCGTTCGGCGCCAATTCCTCAGGAGCCGCAGTCTATGACGCCTGCACGACTTTGCGGGACAAGCTGCTCGACAAGGCTGGATTGAACCCGGACGGTGCAGTCTTCGCGAACGGCTCGGTGATCGCCGATGGCCGTTCGACGACCCTGGCGAGCCTCGCCGGCGCGGGAGAGTTGAAGGCCGACGGAGCCGCCGATCCCGGCGACAGCCGGAAGGCCTTCAAACAGCAGTCCTACGGCGCGCATTTCGCCGAGGTCGGGGTCGACATGGATACCGGCGAGATCCGCTTGCGCCGCATGCTGGGCGTGTTTACGGCCGGCCGTATCCTCAACCCCAAGACCGCGCGTTCGCAGGCGATCGGCGGCATGACGTTCGGGGTGGGCGCGGCACTGACCGAGGAGGTGGCGATCGACAGCCGCAATGGGTTGTTCGTCAACCACGATCTGGCCGAATACCATGTGCCGACCCATGCCGACATCCCGGCCATCGATGCCGTGTTCCTGCCCGAACTCGACGAGCGCTCGAGCCCGATGAAGAGCAAGGGAATCGGGGAACTCGGCATTTGCGGGGCCGGGGCCGCCGTGGCCAATGCGGTCTACAACGCGACCGGCGTCCGCATCCGCGACTATCCGCTGACGCTCGACAAGGTCCTGAGCGGCTGGAAGGCGGCCGAGAAGCGGGACCAGCGCAGCCAGGACGACCGCACGCGGAAGGCCGGCTAGGCAGCCTTGCGTGGCGAAAGCCACGATTGATTTCGCTTTTCAAAGTGAAATCAAT
>CAXUCF010000119.1:0-14459 GCA_964249275.1 uncultured Lichenihabitans sp. | reverse complement strand
GACGACTTCCTCGCAGGCCTCATCGCCGCATGATTCCTTCACCCGATTCCCCTGGATCCCGGATGCTCGGACCGGCCGCGGACGAGGTCCGGTCCGGGCCGTCGGATGCATCACCCCGTCGGTCGGCCATCCGGACCGAACTCTGCCAGCAGGATCGCGATGAAGCGGGGGATGACACGGCCGTAGCGGCCGGCGAGGCGCTTCGGTTCCCGGGCCAGGCGATAGGCCCATTCGAGACCGACCATCTGCAGGGCACGCGGCGAGCGCGCGATCCGGCCGATGTTGACGTCGAAGGCCGCCCCGACCCCCATGGCAACCGTGCCGGGCAGGAACGGCGCATGTTCGGCCATGAACAACTCCTGTTTCGGCGTGCCGAGCCCGACCCACACAATCTGGGCGCCCGATGCCCTGATCCGGTCGCGCATGGCCGCGACCTCCGCCGCGTCGAGCGCGCGGTAGGGCGGCGTCTCCGAACCGACCACGATCAGCCCCGGCACGCGGGCCGCCATGGTGGCGGCAAGCTGCTCGGCCACCCCGGGGCCACCGCCCAGGAAATAATGCCTCCAACCCTTGTCGACACCCGCCCGGCACAGTGCCTCGACGGCCTCGATGCCCGGCACCTGGCTGATTTCGGTGAAGCCCTTCAGGCGGCCGACCCAGACGAGTGGACGCCCGTCGGGGCAGACCAACAACGCCTCGTGATGGGCCTGGCAAAGGCGGGTGTCGTCCTGGGCCCGGACGACCCCATGGGCATCGCGGAACACCACGAACGTGCCGGGAGCCGCCGGAGAACGGTCGAGATAGCGGGCAACCGCGCCGGCGAGGCCCGACATGGAAATGTCCGAGATCGGGATGCTCCCGACCGTGAAGCTGCCGACATCCGGGTCATGAGCCATCGTCAGACACCCTCGAGGGCGCGCGAAGCCGCGGCTTCGGCGTAGATCGACAGGAGCGCCCCGGTGGTGACGCTCTCGGTCCAACGGATCTCGAAGGCGGCGCGCGCTTGAAGGCCCATGCGGCGCGACGCGGCGGCATGATCCTCGATCCAGTCAAGCGCGCCTGCGAGTTCCCCGGCATCGCCGGGCGCCACGAGCAGGCCGGTGTCGCGGTCCGTCACGAGGCTCGCCAGAGCCCCGATCCGGGACGCCACGACCGGCGTGCCGACCGCGAAGGCTTCGGCGATCACGCTGGGCAGACCCTCGTACCAGAGCGACGGGACGACCAGCACGGCCGCCGCCGCCATGGCGGCGCGCACGGCCGCGGCGTCGCCGGGCCCCAGCAGGGTGACGCCGGGTGCGCCGGCGAGCCGGGACGCCAGAGGCCCGTCGCCGATCATCGTGACGCCCGAACGGCTGATGGGCGCGGCCGCGGCCAGCACCTCGACGCCCTTCTCGGTCGTGAGGCGGCCGACATAGAGTGCACCGGCGCGCGGACGGTCCTCCGGCACTCCCGGATCGGCGAGTCCGTTGGGCCTCACCCGGATGCGATCCCCGGGCAGGCCCGCCGCCACGAAGCGGTCGCGCGCGAACTCCGTCAGGGCGACGAAGCGGTCGACGTCCCGGGTCCAGGTGCCACGCCGCCGATGACGATCGATGGTGCGGGCCACGGCGAGCGAGCCGAGGCGCGACCCGCGGTAGCAGCCGTGCAGCACCGCCCGGTAGGGGGAGCCCGACACGCAGTCCTCGCAGGGGAGGCCGTTGCGGGTCAGCATGCCGTTCGCGCAGGTCAGGCGGTAATTGTGGAGTGTCTGCACGGTGGCGGCACCGGCCCGGCGAACCGCGCCGTGCACCCCGGGTGAGATCAAGGGAAAGCTGTTGTGGACATGGACCACCTCCGGGCGGAACGACGCCACGGCGGTCATCACCCGGGCGATCCCGCCGGGCGCATGGGCGGCCTCGAGGGCGGCGCGCAGGCGGTCGAGCGGGGACCGGATCTCGTCGTTGTGGACGATCAGCGCCTCGACTGCGAGGCCGGCCCGGCGCAGCGCCGACACGTCCCGCTCGACTGCGGCGTCTTCGCCACCGCGGCGCTGATAGCTGTTGTGGACCACGAGGACGCGCGCGACAGGGCGCCTGACCGCCATCGTGTTCACCGGTTGCGGCCGCCACCCGCGAGGAAGTCCGCATAGGCCATGGCCAGGCCGTCGCGCAGACTGGTGCTGGCGCGCCAGCCGAGCCTTTCCAGGCGCGAGACGTCGAGGAGCTTGCGCGGCGTGCCGTCAGGGCGTGACGCGTCGAAGAGGAGGTCGCCCCGGTAGCCGACCGTCTCGGCGACCGCTCGGGCGAAATCGCCGACCGCGACGTCCTGCCCGCTGCCGACGTTGAGAAAGCCCGGACCCGACCAGTGCTTCATCACGAACACGCAGGCATCGGCGAGATCGTCGACGTAGAGGAACTCGCGCCGCGGCGTCCCGGTGCCCCAGATCGTCACGGAGGGCGCAGCAGCCTGGCGTGCCTCGTGGAAGCGGCGCAGCAGCGCCGCCGCCACGTGTCCGTGTTCGGGGTGGTAATTGTCGCCGGGGCCGAACAGGTTGGTCGGCATCACCCCGACGAAATCGCGGCCGTACTGGGCCCGGTAGGCATCGCAGAGCTTGAGGCCGGCAATCTTGGCGACCGCGTACCACGCGTTGGTCGGCTCCAGGGGTCCGGTCAGCAGCATGTCCTCGGTCATGGGCTGAGCCGCATGTTTCGGATAGATGCAGGAAGAGCCGAGGTAGAGCAGCTTCCCGACGTCATTCAGATGGGCGGCATGCACGACATTGGCCGCGATCATCAGGTTGTCGTAGAGGAAACTGGCCGGGAAACGGTCGTTGGCCAGGATCCCGCCGACCGTGCCGGCACATAGGAAGACGGCGTCGGGCCGGGTGTCGGCCATGAACGCGGCCGTCGCGGCCTGATCGCGCAGGTCGAGGTCGGCCCGGGACGCCACGACGACGTCGCAGTCCTCGTGGGCCAGCCGCCGCGCCAGGGCGCCTCCCGCCATGCCGCGGTGGCCCGCCAGGAACACCCGCTTGCCGGACAGGCGATAGGCGGCGTCCGATCGTGCGACAGCACCGCTGTGCATGGTCATTCTGCGGCCAGCTTGGCGGATCGGGGTCGCAGGTCGCGGCGACGGGCCGCGGTTTCCGCGTCGAGCCGCGCCTCCACGAGGTCGCTCTCGACCATCTCGCGCACAAGGTCGCCGAAACTCGTCCGTGCGGTCCAGCCGAGCTTGTGGCGCGCCTTGGCCGGATCCCCGATCAGGAGGTCCACTTCGGTCGGGCGGAAGAAGCGGGGGTCGATGCGCACCAAGACGGCCCCGGTCGCGGCATCGCGGCCGACCTCCTCGGGGCCGCTGCCGCTCCATGCGATCTCGCGGCCGATCTCGGCGAAGGCCGTCTCGACGAAACACCGGACCGTGCGGGTCTGACCCGTGGCGATCACGTAATCGTCGGCCACGTCCTGCTGGAGCATCAGCCACATGGCTTCGACGTAATCGCGCGCATGGCCCCAATCGCGCCGAGCCTCTAGGTTACCGAGCCACAGGCATTCCTCGCGACCGAGCGCGACCCGGGCCACGGCGCGTGTCACCTTGCGGGTCACGAAGGTTTCGCCACGCAGCGGACTCTCGTGATTGAACAGGATGCCGTTCGACGCGTGCAGCCCATAGGCTTCACGATAGTTCACGGTGATCCAGTAGGCGTAGAGCTTGGCCACGCCATAGGGCGACCGCGGATAGAAGGGCGTCGTCTCGGACTGCGGCACGGCCTGCGCCGCACCGTAGAGTTCCGACGTCGAGGCCTGATAGAAACGCGCGCCGCCGAGCCCGACACGGCGCAGTGCTTCCAGAATGCGCAACGGCCCGATCGCATCGGCGTTAGCGGTGTATTCGGGCGTCTCGAAGCTGACCGCGACGTGGGATTGTGCAGCGAGATTGTAGATCTCGTCCGGCCTAACCTCGTCGAGGATGTGGGCGATAGCGGCCGAGTCCGTCATGTCGCCGTAATGCAGCCGCAGCCGCGGGTCGTGCTCGTGCGGATCCTGGTACAGGTGGTCGATGCGCCCGGTATTGAAGCTCGACGACCTGCGCTTGATGCCGTGGACCGTGTAGCCCCGCGCGAGCAAGAACTCCGCCAGATAGGCCCCATCCTGGCCTGTGATGCCCGTCACGAGCGCGGTTTTCCCGGCCATGGATTATCTCCCGTTGGACACCCCGGGCGCGGTCGACGAAGTAACTGGCCCCTGCCCTTGGCACCGGCCCAATAGACAGGAGCGCCGGAGCAAGAGCAACGGCTGGGTACGAACAGGATTAAGCTGCGGCTGCACGGCATGCGTCGTCGATCGCCGGCGCGTCACCCACGCCTGTCGTCCTTCAAGGCCGGATGAACTCCGCATCAGGCATCGAGGACAGAAGCTTCGGTGAGCACGCAGACAGGGGATCGGTCCCGCGCCGAGGCCGGCAAGGCCCGTTCGATGGTCGCAAAAGTGCTCTGCGCGGCGCTCACCGCCAGCAGCACGAGCGACACACGCGCATCGTTGATCAGCCGATCCGTGAAAAGGTCGGCGCCCAGCACGCCCGCGTTGATCACCACGACGTCAAGTTCATCCCCGCGCCCCAGGATCGTATCGGCCGCGTCTCGGGCGTTGAACCGCGCCCCGCCCCGGCCGGCGCTCATGAAGCGCAGGCCTGGAAAGTCGAGCAGACGGGTCTCCGGAGCGACGGGCCGCCCGTCCTTGATCTTGGTCGGAACCGGCGCGACCGGCAGATGGAACTCGGTCGTCATGTCGATGTCGGGGTCGGCGTCGACCAGCAGCGCGCGGTCGTGCTCGGCGGCCGCCATGGCGGCCAGCTGCAGCGCTAGCAACGACTTGCCGGAGACGCGATCCGCGGCCGTCACGACGAGCACGCGCGTGCGGGCTGTGGCGAGCACGCGCCCGAGTTGATCGTTGAGCCGCGCCACGGCGAGGTCGTACCGCTTGCCGCCGTCCACGGCGCCCGGGCCGGCCGGCTGCCCGGTGCGAACCTCGGCCCGACGACCTGCCTCGGGGGGCGGCAAGGCCCCGAGCACGCCGAGCCCTAGCCTTTGGGCGAGCCTGCGGCTGGTGCGGACGCGCCCGGAGACGCGCTCGGCCACCATCGCGCAGCCTATGCCGAGGCCGAGGCCGGCCGCCAGCGCGGCCGCCAGGATCACCAGGGCGGGAGGGCCCTTGCGGTGAGCCGGCGGGGTCGCGGGCGAAATGATCCGGCTCGCCGACGTGCCGACCTGCTGCTGCTCCTGCAGTTCGCGCGCGCGGATCAGGAAGGTCTCGTAGACGCTCCGCCTGGCCTCGATCTGCCGCTCCAGTTCGCGCAGCCGCACCATGGCGTCGCCGACCGAGACGGCCTCGCTCTTGTCCTCGTTCATGCTGCGCGACAACGCCGCGACATTGGCCGCGGTGGCCTTGTATTCGTTGCGCAGGCTGGTGGCGATGCGCCTGATTTCGGCGTCGAGCTGCTCGCGCGACGCCCTCAACTGTGCCTGCGCGGCGATCATGGACGGATGGCGGCTCCCGAGGGTGCCGGAGATGTCCGCCACCATGCGTTCGGCCTGTGCCAGTTGAGCGCGCAACTGCGCGACAGTCACGGACTGCAACACTTCGGGCAGTGTGTTGAGTGATCCGCCGCCCTTCAGCGCGGCCTCGATCTGCTTCAGCCGCGATTGCTGTTCGGCGGCCTTGGCGCGCGCCGCGCCGAGTTGGTCGCCGATCTGGCCGAGCTGCTGCTCGCTCACGAGCTGCGTTCGCGTGCCCACGAGGTTGTTGGCGGTCTTGAACGCCTGTGCCCTATCCTCGGCATCGCGCACGGCGGCCTGCAGCTCGCCGAGACGGGCCGTCAGGGCCGCACCGGCGCGGCTCGCCACATCGGCACGGCTCGCCGCCTCGACCGACAGATAGGTCTCGGCAATGGCCTGGGCGAGGCGCGCCGAGAGGTCGCGGCTCTCCGTGGTCACCGACAGCGACAGAACGAAACTCCGCTCCACGCGTTGCACCGCGAGCCGCTCGCGCAGGCTGCGCAGGGCGGCGAGCTTCGGGTCGGCGGCCGCGCGCGGCAGGCCGAGCAGGCCCGAGACCGCCTCCGTGACCTTCGACGCGATCGACGCACGGCCGACGAATTCGGGATCATGATCGAGGCTGAAACGATCCACGACCTGGCGCAGGACGGCGTCGGAGGACAGCACCAGCATCTCGCTGTCGACGAGCAGCAGGCTGGCGTCGCTCGTCTGGGAGGGCGGGTTGAGGTCGTCCTTGACCACCTGAACGCCATGCGGGTCGATGAGAAGCTGGGTCGAGGCCGTATATTGGGCCGGAAGGATGAGCAGCGCGCCGAGCACGAGCGCTACCAGGATCGCGGCCGGCAGCAGCACCAGCAGACGGCGCAGACGCAGCACATAGAGGATTTCGCGCGGATCGAGGTACCACGGCACCTCGGTCTTCTGCGCGCCGTGCTCGGCCGGCGGACTCGCCGGTCCGGTCCGCAGATCGTCGACATTCGACGGGGGGAATTCCGTCATGAAGGCCATCGTCCACCCCAATCGTCAGTTTGGACGTCCGCGGAAGGTCGCTTCCGCTTCGATCGATCGAAGATCGAGACATCGGGATCCGCAAGCGATGCAGCATCGCGGCCGGCCAGCGGGATCCCCATCAGACGGCCCTCCACCCGGGCGGCGTCGCAAAGCTGCGCTCGGAACCACGGTCGCGCGGCGCAGCCAGGACGCTGGAGCGACCGAGGCTGCCGATTCGCGCATAGGCCAGCACGGCCACGAACGCGAAGGTGTTGACGGTCCAATCCTGGAAGATGCCGGGCGTCGTCATGCCGTTCAGGACCAGCATCAGCACCACCGAGACAACGAAGCGGCGGCCGCCGAGATCGAGCCGCAGACCCTGACGGACCGCGCCGCCCAGCACCACGGCCGCGAAACCGAGACCGGCCACGCCGGTGCCGGCCCAGGCGCTCAGGAACATATTGTGGGAACTGGTGATGAAGATCTTGTCCTTGCCCAGCGTATCGGCCAGTTCGCTCGTCGGGATCAGGAGCTGAACGAAGCGGTCCGCTGCCGAAAAGCCGGATCCGAAGACATGGTCCCGCGTGGCCGCGATGAAGGTCGGCCAGAACGTGGTGCGACCCGTGGCATTGGCGAGTTCGATCGCAGGCTTCTGCAGGACGACCGACAGAACGTCGACCAGACCCGGGACGCTCGACAGGCCCACCATCAGGACGAGGAAGCCGGACACCACCGCGGCGACCGCCACCCAGCCGAGGAGCCGACGGGCGGGATGGGGCGAGGCGACCAGCAGTGCGGGCCCGAGCGCCGCCACGAGCGCCCCTGTGCTGGCGGCGGAACCCGCGATGACGAAGCCGACGAAGCCGAGCGTGAAGGTGGATTTCCGGTAGCGCGCGGGCGGCACTAAAACGGCCAGCAGCATCAGAGCGGCACAGACCAGCGGCATCATGTTGTTCTTGGCGGCCGAGAATACGACGCCCCCGACGAGGCTTCCCACGATGATGGGCGACACGGCGGCGAGCCATATCAGGACGAAGACGACCAGGATGCCGCGCAGGCTCGTCATCAGATCGTCCCGATCGAAGATCAGTATCGACGCCATCGTGAAGATGGTCAGCTCGAAGGCCCGATAGAGCGTATAGGCCGGCACGATCGACCAGCTCGCGCTGATGAAGTCGAACATGATCATCAGGGTGAATGGAAGATAGGCGGACGCCAAGGGCAGCCGCGCGACGGTCGGGCGGTGGGCGATCTTGAACGCGAGATAGAACGCCGTCAGGCCAGTGAGGGCCAGGGTCACGACATTGGAGGCCGTCAGTCCCTCTTGCAGCACGGCCGAGCCGTCCTCGCGCTGGACCACGAAGACGAGCGGCATGAAGGCGAAGACCGCCACCAGGGCGAGCGGCAGCGGCAGCGGCACGGTCTCGGGGTGCTGCGACACCGCCCAGTGACGAATCGCGAGAGGACACAGCAGAGCGAACCAGATCGCGATCCCGACGGCGAGCAGAACGCTGAACATGGACGAGCCTTCCCCTCGCTCCCGTTGGCCGCGGCGTGGCGGAGCCGGATCGCAGGGCTCCGTCGGCCGATGCGCCCGGGACCCCGTCGCCCGCCGTTCCGACCGGGGCACCTTCGATCGCTCGGCACCGTGCCTGGACATCGGCGTGAGCGCGATTGAACCGTAGGGGATCATTATCGAACAAGCGCTTAAGCGATACTTTTATGGTGAACCGCCGCGACAGGTTGCACTGCTGCCGCGGCGCAGGCGCCGAAGGTGGTACGGCGCTTCGGCGGTAGCCGAGGAAGCCTTCGGCAAGGCTCGGGGCCCATGCCCTCGCTCGAACTCTTGCCAGCGATGCCCGACGATCCGTAACCCCTGCCGGGATCATGCCGAACACGCTGCGGGCAAGCGGCAGTGCGTCATGATCATGCGAAGTTTCACGCGGCACCTTCCCTGGTTCGACCGTGCGGGCCGTCCTTCGGCGCTCAAGCTCGTGGCCTTCATGGCGATCGTCCTGCCCGGGCTGTGGATGGCCCTCGAACTCCGCGAGGGCTGGCTGCAGCCGAAGCCCATCACCGAGGTCATCCACCAGAGTGGGACCTGGGCGATCCGCTTCCTCCTTCTCTCGCTGGCCATCACGCCGCTGCGGCGCGTCGGACAATGGGGGAAGCTGATCGCGGTGCGGCGCATGCTGGGCCTGGCGGTGCTGGCCTATGCGGCGATCCACCTGGTGCTCTATGCGCTCGACCAGCATGTCGACCTGATCCATGTGGCGAGCGAGATCGCGCTGCGCTTCTATCTCACCATCGGCTTCGCGGCGCTGATCGGTTTCGCAGTGCTGGGGGCGACCTCGACCGACGGCATGATCCGGCGCATCGGCGGCAGGCGCTGGCAGCAGATGCACCGCATCGTCTACGGGCTCGGGGTGCTGGCGCTCCTGCATTTCATGCTGCAGGCCAAGCTCGACATCTCGCAGCCGGTGCTGATGAGCGGATTGTTCCTCATCCTGATGGGATGGCGCATGCTCCAGAGCCGGGGACTGGGCGACAGCGTCGCGGCTCTGGTGGGCCTCGCGGTGCTGGCCGGCGCCGCCACGGCTCTCATCGAGGCATCCTGGTACCACGCCGTCAACCGCATCGCGATGGCGGACGTGCTCGCGGCCAACCTGTCCTTCGACGACGGAGCGAGTGCGGCCGCGTGGGTCCTCGTCTGCGGGCTCGGCGTCGCCCTGCTGCGGGTCGGGCGGCTCGCCTGGAACCGTTGGGGTCATGCGGTCCCGAGAATGGCCCGCGGCGCGGTCCCACGCCGCGCAGCCGCGGCAGATCCGATCCGCCACCAACCACCCCCGGGTGGCGGGCACCTCTCGGCCCTGAAGGGCGCGGCACGTGAGGCCGCACGATAGTAACGGCTTCGGTTCTCTGCCACATCATCTGGGCGAGCGTCACGAACCGAAGCAGTTGTGCCATGGACGCCCTGACCGGGCGTGTAACTTCGGCCGGTCGGGCTCGTACATGGCAGGGAGACTGGATGGAGCGCCGCCATGCTGATGCGAATATTGTCGATCGGGTCCCTCGTGAGCTGCCTGTCGGGTGCGGCAGCTGCGGCCGAGCGGCCCGTGGTGGTGGAACTCTTCACCTCCGAAGGCTGCTCGTCCTGCCCTCCTGCCGATGCCTTCCTGACCGAACTCGCCCATGGACGGCGCGACGTGCTGCCGCTCGCCTTCCATGTGACCTACTGGGACAGCCTCGGCTGGAAGGATCCCTATTCGCTGCAGGCCGCCACCAGCCGTCAGAGCCAATACGGCTCGCGGTTCGGCGACGGATCCTACACGCCCGAGATGGTGGTCGACGGCGCCAAGGGTCTCGTGGGCTCCGAACGCGGGGAGGCGCAAGCCGCCATCGCGGCGGCCGAGCGCCAGGGCCGGACTGCGGCGCCCATCAGCCTCAGCCGGCACGCCGGGAAGCTCGCCATCACGCTGGGAGCGGGGAGCGGCAGTGGGCGCATCCTGCTGGTCGGCTTCGATCCCGAGCATCGCACCGCCGTGGGACGCGGCGAGAACAGCGGCCGGACGCTGACGGAATCCAACATCGTCCGTTCGATCCGCTCGGTCGGCGCATGGAGCGGCGCTGCGCTGACGATCGAGGAGGATGCTCCGGCCGGGCAGGATGCGGCGGTGCTGCTGGAAGCGCCGGGCGGGGCCATCGTCGGAGCCTCGCGCCTCGGATCGTGAGGCCTCCCGAGAAGGCTCGGCGGCCACCGGAGCAGGCCAGGATGCGCCACGATGTACCAAACGCCTTGCTGCTCCTCGCCGCGCTCGTCGGTGCGGCACCGGCCGCGGCCGCCGCGACCGACTGGGTCGGCAACCAGCATGCCGCGGTCCGCCTGATCACCGCGACGGACGCGGTCTCCGGCGCGTCGCCGGTCGAGGCGGGGCTGGAGTTCCGGTTCGCGCCCGGCTGGCACGGCTATTGGCGGACGCCCGGGGACGCCGGGATCGCGCCCGTGATCGACTGGTCGGCATCGCCGGGGCTGAAAATCGCAACGATTGCCTGGCCCGCGCCGACCCGCCTCGTCGTGAGCAACCTCCAGAACAGCACCTACGAGGGCGAGGTCGCGCTGCCGGTGGCCCTCACCTTCGCGGATCCGCGCGGCGCGGTCGACATCCGCGTATCGGTCGATTACGCGGCCTGTTCCAACATCTGCGTCCCCTATCATGCCGACCTTTCGCTGACCCTGCCGGTCGGTGCTGCCGGTCCGTCGGCCGAAGCCGCGGCGATCGCGGCGGCCCGGGCCGCCGTCCCCGGGACGCCGGCCGCCGCCGGGATCGAGGTGACGCGGGAGGCCTTTGTCGGGTCGGGAATCCAAAGGATGCTCGTCGTCGCGCTGCGCAGCAGCACCGTTCCGTTCGACCGTCCCGACCTCTTCGTCGAGAACGCCGGTGACGGGATCCCGCCCGCGCCCGCGGTGATGCTCGGCCCCGATGGACGGACCGCCACCCTGACGGTGCCCCTGGCCGAGGCGCCGGCTGCAGATGCGGCGTCGAAGGAACTCGCCTTGACGCTGGTCGACGGCCGCCGTTCCGCCAGTTTCGCAGGGCCGCCGATCCCGGCGACATCGCCAGACGGCGGCCTCTGGGCCGTGCTGGCGTCCGCAGTCCTGGGCGGGATGATCCTGAACCTCATGCCCTGCGTGCTGCCGGTGCTGTCGATCAAGCTGGTCGGTCTGACCCGGCAGGCCGGGGCCGGACGGCGGGCCGTGCGGGCCGGCTTCGCGGCCACCGGGCTCGGGATCGTCGCGAGCTTCCTCGCGATCGCGGTCGCGCTGGCGGTCCTGAAATGGTCCGGCGCGACGCTCGGCTGGGGCATCCAGTTCCAGCAGCCCTGGTTCCTGGCCGGCATGGCGGCCCTTACCGTCCTGTTCGCCGCGAGCCTGTTCGACTGGATCCATGTCGGGATCCCGAGGGCCGTGATCGGCCTCGGCGGCGGCACGCGGAACGCCACGGCCGGCACGGGAGGCTGGGCCGCCTGGACCGAGGCCTTCCTCACCGGCGCCTTCGCGACCCTGTTGGCGACGCCCTGCTCGGCCCCTTTCGTCGGTACCGCGGTCGGCTTCGCCCTAGCCCGAGGCCCAGCCGAAATCCTGGGGATCTTCCTCGGCCTCGGTCTCGGCATGGCCCTGCCCTTCTTCGCCGCCGCCCTGATGCCCGCAGTGGCGGGCTGGCTGCCGCGGCCGGGACCCTGGATGATCACGTTGCGGCGGATCCTCGGCCTGTTGCTGCTCGGGACGGCGGGGTGGCTGCTGGCGATCCTGTGGAGCGTCGCCGGCCCTGTTGTTGCCGCGCTGGTCAGCGTGCTGCTCGCCCTGATCTTGGCCGTGGCGGCGCGGGCCGCGCTCCATCCGGGCCCCGAACCGCAGCTCTGGCCGCGGCTCGCCATCGGCGGCGCCACCGCCGTCGCGGTGCTGGCCGCGGCCTCGATGCCGTTGACCGGGCCCGCGCCGTGGTCCGGCCCCGCACCGGATGGCCGCGCGGGCCAGTGGCAGGCTTTCGATGCAATGGCCATCGAGCGCCTCGTCGCCGATGGCAGGACGGTGCTGGTCGACGTTTCGGCCAGCTGGTGTCTGACCTGCAAGGTCAACGAGTTGACGGCCCTGAAGACGGCCGAAGTCCGGAACCGGCTTTCCCGGCCCGGCACTGTGGCGATGCGGGCCGATTGGAGCCGCCCCGACCCGGCCATCGCCCGCTATATCCAGGGCTTCGGCCGTTATGGTATACCGCTCGACGTCGTCTACGGACCGCGCCGGCCCGCCGGCGAGGCCCTCCCGGAACTGCTGACGGCGGCGCTGGTGACAGGGGCCCTGGACCGGGCCTCTCCGGCCGGGGACTCCGCCCCGGCTGCGGGGGACGGCACCCCGGCCTCCGAGGCGCGCGCGGGCGCGGCGCGGTGAACATCGCGATGCACCCTGCTCGGGGCCGGTTTCCCGTTGATCGGGAGCGCGCTCCATGGGACGAGCAGGACGGCTGCGCGGCGCGGCACTTCGAGCGGAAGAGCGATGGGAAGTGGCGTCTCGGATCCCGAATCCCTCGATGCGAGCTGGTCGGTGCTGATGGCGGCCGCCCAGGCCGGCGACAAGGCCGCCTACGGCCGGCTTCTGCGGGAGTGCACGCCCCTGATCCGCCGGGTCGTGCACCGTGGCATGCAGCCCGACAGGGTCGACGACGTCGTGCAGGACGTGCTGCTGACGATCCACCGGGCGCGCCAGACCTACGATCCCACACGCAGCTTCTCGGCCTGGGTGGTGACGATCGCGCAGCGGCGCGCCATCGACCTGCTCCGGCACCGCGGCCGGCACGACCGCCGCGAGGTCCATGCCCCGATCGATTATGAGAACTACGCCGGAGAGGACGCCGATCACGACCGGGACGTCACGCTGGAGCAGCGGGGCAAGGTACTCCAGTCGGCATTGTCGAGCCTGCCGCCCGGGCAACGCCAGGCCATCGAGGCCCTCGCCTTGCGCCAGCTCTCGCTCGACGAAGCCGCCGGCGTCACCGGAAAGAGCAAGGGAGCGTTGAAGGTCAACATGCATCGCGCCTTGAAGAGCTTACGCGACCGATTCGGAGCGCCGGAGTGACCGAGACCGCCGTCGACCATTACATCACGGACCTGACCGAGGACCTGCGGCCGGTCGGCCGGCTTCGCTCGCCCTGGATCAGGGCGCTCGGCTGGCTCGCGCCGGTGGCGGCGACCGGTGCGGTGCTGGCCTGGTTCAGCGACCTCGGCGATGTCGCGTACCGCCTGCGCTTCGTCCCCGACATGTGGATGGCGGTGCTCGGCTCGGCGCTCACGACGGGGCTGGGCGCCATAGCGACATTCCAGCTCAGCCTGCCGGACCGATCCGAGCGCTGGGCGTTGCTGCCTTTGCCGGGCCTCGCGCTGTGGGTCGCGGCAAGCGGGATGGGATGCTTCCGGGTCTGGGTGATCCCGGACATGCACGCCGCCGACCGGCATCACCGACATCGCGGTCCATGTGGTCGCCATCGGGGTCGTGATCGCGGCCAATCGGACGATCGGCGGGCGGCTGCTGACACCGAAGGGCGGCGTCCTGCCCCGCACCTGACGGACGGAGTCGATCGGGCATCCGAACCGATCCGCATGCCGTGCCGGCGGGCTCTTTCGGGCGGTGCCGCTCGACCGGCTTCGGCGGCAAGCGCCCTTGGTGCTTGCCGCCGGTCGGCGGGCGGCCTTACATCGTGGTCCGACGCGTCAAGAACCAGCGATAGGCCATGACCGCCCTCATCCTCGATGCCGCTACCACCCTGCCCCGTGACGGAACGGAGGGCGCGCTCGCGGGCCGCGTCTGGCGGCCCGGTCTCGACGGGTCGACCGATCGCGGTGGCCCTGCCGTGGTGGCCGTGAGAGCCGACGGGATCTTCGACGTCACGGAGAGGTTTCCCACCATGCGGGACCTCTGCGAGGCACCGGAGCCTGCGGAAGCCCTGCTGGTCGCCCGCGGCAATCGCATCGGCTCGCTCGACGATCTGTTGCGCAACACGCCCGAAGACACGCGCGATCCGCTGCAGCCCTGGCTTCTGGCGCCGATCGACCTCCAGGCCGTCAAGGCCGCGGGCGTCACCTTCGCGGTGTCGATGCTGGAACGGGTCATCGAGGAGCGGGCGCGCGGCGACGGCGCGGCCGCGGCCGGCATCCGCGCCGAGATCGTGGCCCTGGTGGGCGAGGACTTCTCCAAGCTCCGGCCCGGCTCGGCGGAGGCCATGCGGCTCAAGGCGGCGCTGATCGCCCGCGGGGCCTGGTCGCAATATCTGGAGGTCGGCATCGGGCCGGATGCCGAGATCTTCACCAAGGCGCAGCCCATGGCGGCGGTCGGCACCGGCGCCGACGCAGGGCTCCACCCCGCCTCCGCCTGGAACAACCCCGAGCC
>CAXUCF010000118.1:0-14484 GCA_964249275.1 uncultured Lichenihabitans sp. | reverse complement strand
GCGAACGCGCAGCCGGTCCGAACGGGCCCGGGGGCGAGCGTTCCAGCAGCTTCGGCGACAAGCCCCGCGCCGAGCGCGCAGGCGTCTATCGCGGCAAACCCGCGGGCGGGGGAGCCTCGCGCAGCAAGCCGGCCCCCGGTAAGCCCGGCGAACGCCCGGGTGGCTTCGGGAGCGAAAGGCCCGCGACGGGACGCAACCGCCCGACGGGTTCCGGCAGACTCACCGGCGGCGATCGCCCAGCAGGCGGCAATCGCCCGTCGGGCAACAAGCGCCCGACGGGCGGCAGCAGGCCGCCCCGCGGCCGCCCGTGAGGATCGTGGGCGGCCGCTTCCGAGGCCGCCCGCTGCGGGCGCCGTCCGCCACCACGACCCGCCCCACCAGCGATCGGCTTCGTGAAACGCTGTTTGATGTGCTGGCCCATCGCTACGGCGATCCCGTGACGGGCGCGCGCGTCATCGATCTCTTCGCCGGAACCGGAGCGCTCGGGCTCGAGGCCCTGTCGCGCGGCGCCGCCCATGCGCTCTTCGTGGAGGACGGTGCTGACGCGCGGGCGCTGATCCGCGACAACGTCGAGGCGCTCGGCGTGGCGGGGCTGTGCCGCATCTTCCGCCGGGACGCCACGAAGCTCGGCGACGTCGCGGCCGCACCCTTCGACATCGCCTTTCTGGACCCGCCTTACGGACGGACCCTCGGCGAGGCTGCGCTCGGCGCCTTGCGGGACGGCAGATGGCTCGCGCCGGGCGCGCTCTGCGTCCTCGAAGAGGCTGCCACATCGCCCGTCACGCCTCCGGCGGGCTTCGTCCTGGCCGAGCGGCGGGAGAGCGGCGGCACGCAACTGCTGTTCTTGCGCCCGCAAGCTTTGCTGCCCTGACCCCGTTGCGGATCCGCGCTTGACCGCCCGGGACGGAGCGGCCAAAAGCCCCGAGCTTGACCGGCGCCGCGCCGAACCGTCCAGGACCCCATGATGCCGACCGCTGCGCAGCCGGAAGACTTCGACCGTCGCTTGAAGTCGGTTGCCGACGCCGTCGAGGCCACGCTGGATCGTCTCCTCTCCCCCGCCGTGCTGCCCGGCGAAGTGGCGCGGCCCGGGCGTCTGCTCGAGGCCATGCGCTATTCGGCGCTCGGCGCCGGCAAGCGGCTGCGGCCCTTCCTCGTGGTGGAGACGGCACGGCTGTTCGGGATCGAAGGCGATGGGCCGTTGCGGGCCGGCGCCGCACTCGAGATGATCCACTGCTATTCGCTGATCCACGACGACCTGCCCGCCATGGACGACGACGATCTGCGCCGCGGCCGGCCCACGAACCACAAGGCCTTTGACGAGGCCACCGCCATCCTGGCCGGCGACGCGCTGCTGACCTACGCGTTCGACGTGATGGCCGATGATGCCACCCATCCCGATCCCGCGGTGCGGGCCGCGCTGGTGCTCGGGCTCGCCCGGGCGTCGGGGCTCGGCGGCATGGCGGGCGGCCAGGCGCTCGACCTCGAGGCCGAGCGGGCCGCGGCGCCCCACGAAGCCCCCTTCGTGCTCCGGATGCAATCGATGAAGACCGGCGCGCTGCTGCTCTATGCGGTCGAAGCCGGCGCCATCCTGGGCCGCGCCTCGGCGGAGGAGCGCGATGCGCTCCGCCGCTACGGCACGGCGCTCGGCGCCGCGTTCCAGGTGGCGGACGACATCCTCGACACCGAGGGCGACGCCGCCACGCTCGGCAAGGCGGCCGGCAAGGATGCGGGGCGCAACAAGGCGACGCTGGTGGCGGCGCTCGGGCTCGAGGTCGCCAAGCGGCGCCGCGATGCGCTGGCCGACGATGCCGTCGCGGCGCTGGAGATTTTCCCGGCCGCGCGGGCCGCAAACCTCGCCGAGGCCGCGCGGTTCACGGCGCAGCGGCGAAACTGAGGCCCATCCTGCGCCGATGCGGCCGCCCGAGGCAGCATCGAACTACAACATCGGTCAGGAAGCAGCATGGGCGATGCGCCGGAGGACCTGAGGCGGAGCGCAATGCTGGCGGCCTTCGGCCAGCAGGCCGCCTGGTGCAGGAGCCTCGGCTCGCCGTTCACGGCAGAGGTCGTGTCGGCGCTCGGCGACGATATCGCGGCCCGCGGGACGACCGCGAAGGTGGTCGACGGCTGGCCGGGCGATCCGGCCGCCGATGCTCTGCCGCTGCGCCTGGCCGGGGCGCTCCACGCCCTCGCGCTCAGCCGCGAAGACGCGCGTCTCGCACGGCAATACCCCTCCGCGGACGCGACCTCGCCCGAGATCGACCACCCTGCCCTACGGGCCGCGATCCTCGCGTCCCTGGCGGAGCGGGCCGATGTCGTTCGCGCCTTCATCGCCTCGCCACCGCAGACCAACGAGGTCGGCCGCTCGGCCGTGCTGCTCGGCGGGTTCCTGCGCATCGCCGCGGCGACGGGCCTGCCGCTGCGCCTCCTCGAGATCGGCGCCAGCGCCGGGCTCAACCTCATCTGGGATCGTTTCCGCTACCGTCTCGGCACGGCGCGGTGGGGCGATGCGGCGAGCCCGGTCGTCCTGTCGCCGGAGTGGCGCGGCCCGACGCCACCGGTCGGTGCACCGTTGCGGGCCGCCGAGAGGCAGGGATGCGACATCGCTCCGATCGATCTCGATGATCCGGCCCAGCGCCTGCGGCTCAGGTCCTACGTCTGGGCCGATCAGACCGACAGGCTGCGGCGGCTCGACGGTGCCATGACGCTGGCGCAGAGAGCCGCCACGAGGGTCGAGCGGGCCGATGCCGGCGACTGGGTCGAGGCCCTGACGCGGGAGCGGGCCGAGGGCCGCGTCACCGTGCTCTATCATTCCATCATGTGGCAGTATCTGCCGCCAGCCACGCAAGCGGCCATCGCGGCGACGATGCAGCGCGCCGGCGAGCGCGCCGACGGTGCCGCGCCCTTGGCGTGGCTCCGCTTCGAGCCGGTCGACCACCAGGCTCGCCCCGAACTCCGGCTCACGACCTGGCCCGACGGACGGGACGAGCGCCTCGCGATCGCGCAGGCCCACGGCAGCCAGGTGACCTGGCTGGCCGGCCGCGACCCGCCGCCCTGATGCCCGATGTCGTTGGCCGAGCCTGCGCCGTCGCCTTGCGCGGTCGTGCCGCTGCCGTCACATTGCCGACGAGTGCCGAACGAGGAACCGCCATGCTGGCCACCATCGCCGCCTTCGACCGCATGGGCGAGGAAAACGCCTTTGCGGTGCTGGCCCGCGCGACCGAGCTCGGCCGGCAGGGCCGCGACATCATCAATCTCGGGATCGGCCAGCCCGACTTCGCCACGCCGCCAAATGTCGTCGAGGCGGCCGTCCGGGCGGAGCGCGACGGCCATCACGGCTACACGGCCGCGACCGGGATCCTCCCCTTGCGCGAGGCCCTGTCGGCCGACCTCCACCGGCGCTTCGCGGTCGAGGTCTCGCCCGAGAATGTCGTGGTGGTGCCGGGCGGCAAGGTGACGATGTTCGCCGCCATCCTGATGTTCGGAGAGCCTGGTGCCGAGATCGTCTATCCCGACCCGGGCTTTCCGATCTACCGTTCCATGATCGAGTTCACGGGCGCGAAACCCGTGCCGCTGCGGGTGCGGGAGGCGAACGGTTTCGCCTTTTCGGGCGCCGAGGCGCTGTCGCTGATCGGGCCGCGCACGCGTCTCATGATCCTGAACTCGCCCGCCAACCCGACCGGCGGCGTCACGCCGAAGCCAGAGATCGACGCCCTGGTGGCCGGGCTCGATCGCTTCCCGGATGTCGCGGTGCTGTCGGACGAGATCTACGGTCAGATGACCTACGACGGGCTCGCCCATACGAGCCTCCTGTCCTATCCGTCGCTCCGCGACCGGCTCATCATGCTGGACGGCTGGTCGAAGACCTATGCCATGACGGGTTGGCGTATGGGCTACGCCGTGTGGCCGGACGTGCTGGTCGACCGGATGCGCAAGCTCGCGGTGAATTCCTACTCCTGCGTCAACGCGCCGGCGCAATGGGCCGGGCTCGAAGCCCTCACGGGCCCGCAGCACGCGGTCGCCACCATGGTGGAGGAGTTCGACCGTCGCCGCCGCGTGGTCGTGGACGGGCTCAATCGGCTGGCCGGCATATCGGCCGCGACCCCCAAAGGGGCCTTCTACGCCTTCCCCAACGTGGCCGGGACCGGATGGCGCAGCAAGCCGCTGGCTTCCGCACTGCTGGAAGAGGCAGGCGTCGCCACCATCGGCGGACCCGATTTCGGGGTGCATGGGGAAGGGTATATCCGGCTCAGCTACGCCAATTCGCTGCCCAACATCGAGCGGGCGCTGGGCCGCATGGCCGACTTCCTGTCGGCGCGCCGGCCGAGCGGCACGGAAGCGACAGTTTGGTGATCCATTTTCAGGGACCGGTGGCGTGCGTAAAAAAAGAGGCCGCCCCGGAGGGCGGCCCAAGTCTAGGGAGGAAACGCCCAAGAAGGGCATGCAGCGCACCGCGCTGCAGAACTGCAGTTATGCTGCGGCGCACAAAAATGCAAGCCCTTCCTGGCGTTCAGCTCAGATGAGACGCAGGTGGCCCGGTGCCGATGGTTCGAGAGACGCCGCAAGGCCGGCGCTTGCGTGAGGGTTGCGGCGATGGCAAGGCCGCCTCAGAACCGCCGAACTCCAGCGGCACTGCGATCCGCGCGGACCGCCGCAAGCAGCGCGGATTGTAGTGTCGGCGTCGTCGGCTTGGCGAGGCGACCAGGAACCGGGACACGATGGGTCGAGGCCAACACATTCCCCCGAACGAGGCTTCGGCCCGGCAGCCGCCGAGTGGCCTCGGCCGCGCGCTCCTGGTAGGCTTGGTCACGGCGGGGAGCCTCGCGGCCGGGACAGGGGTGGCGCAAGCCCACCCGCACGTCTTCGTGACCGCCAAAGAACAGGTGATCTTCGGCCCTGACGGCAAGGTCACCGGCATCCGCGCGGCCTGGACCTTCGACGACATGTATTCGTCCTTCGTGACCCAGGGGCTCGGCCAGCCCGACCAGATCCTCACGCCGCAACAACTCGCGCCGCTGGCCAAGACCAACATCGAGTCCCTCGAGGAGTTCGGCTACTTCACGGTCGCCAAGGCAGGCGGCCATCAGTTGGCCTTCGAGGCCCCGACCGATTATTCCCTCGAGGAGAGCAAGGACAAACTCGTGACGCTGTTCTTCACGCTGCCGCTGAAGGCGCCGATGAAACCCGTGCCGGCCCTCAACGTCAGCGTCTACGACCCGACCTATTTCGTATCCTTCGAATTCGACGAGAAGGCGCCAGTCAGCCTTGCGTCAGCGCCTGCCGGTTGCTCCACCAGCGTCATCAAGCCCCGGCCGCTCGATGCGGGCGACAACCAGAAACTGTCGGAAGCCTTCTTCGCCAATATGTCTCCGGGACAGGATTTCGGCATCAAGCTCGCCAGCAAGGTCATGGTGGCGTGCCCGTGAGGCGCTCCCGGTCCGCGGTGTCGTCCCTCCGCCCGGCGCTGCCCCTGCTTCTCGCCACTGCCGCCATAGTGCTGGCCGGACCCGCCCTGGCCCAGGCCAGGAACCCCTTCGGCGTCGGCATTTCGGAAGGTGGCGGCAGCACGACCGGCATGATGGGCTGGATCCTGGCCCAGCAGGGCTTCTTCGAGCGCTCGTTGACGGCTGCGGTCCGGGCCAGCAGATCGGATGGGACGGCCTTCTGGTGGCTTGCGGGCCTGAGCTTCGCCTACGGGGTGCTGCATGCCGCGGGGCCCGGCCACGGCAAGGCGGTGCTGGCGTCCTACATGGTGGCGAACGAGCGCGCTTTGCGGCGCGGCATCGTGCTGTCGTTCTTCGCCGCCCTGCTGCAGGCCATCGTGGCTGTGGCCCTGGTGGGGCTGCTATCGCTCGTGTTTCACGCCACCGCGACCGGCATGCGGGACGGGGCCGCCCTGATCGAGAAATTCAGCTATCTCGGGGTCGTCGTGCTGGGCGGATGGCTCGTGTGGCGCAAGGGCGCGGGTTTCGCGGCTGCCTGGCGGAAACGCCCCGCCGCGATGGCCCTTCCATTCGCGGCGGTTCCCCTGGCGCGCAGGACCGATCTCGCCTTCGCTGGACTGGAGCGGAAGTCGCCCGCCACCCGCGGGCTCGATGCCGGCCCCTACCGGACCGTCGGCGCCCTTCGCCGCGACCCCGATGGCTCCGGTCGAGGCCGGGCTTTCACCTGTGCGGTGCCGAGCGGCGCACCACTTCACGAGCACGGCCCGGCCTGCAACCATTGGCATGCGCCCGATCCGGCGACGCTCGGGGATGGCTTCAGCTGGCGCGAGTCACTGTCGACCGTCGTGGCGGCCGGCGCCCGGCCCTGTTCGGGCGCCATCCTGGTCCTGGTCTTCGCGCTGTCGCAGGGCATCTTCTCGGCCGGTGTCGCGGCGACGGTCGTCATGGCGCTCGGCACCGCCATCACCACCGCGGCCCTGGCTTCGACCGCGGTCCTGGCCAAGGGCATCGCGCTGAAGCTGGCGGGTCCGCAAGCCGGGCGCGGCCTGCTGGTGGCCCGGGGCCTCGAAGTCGCGGCCGCCGTGCTGGTGCTGGCCGTGGGCCTGTCGCTGCTGCTCGGGGTGGGACCACTGCAAGCCCTGGCTTGACGTCGTCCGCGCGAGGGTGCGAGACGCCCCGACCCGAGCCCCGCCTTTCCGAGATCCGCATGACCGCCTCAAGCCACGACCTGCTCTGCCTGGGCAACGCCATCGTCGACGTCCTCACCAGGGTGGACGACGCGTTCCTGGCGGCTCACGCCATCGTCAAGGGCGGCATGAACCTCATCGACGAAGCGCGCGCCGAGAAGCTTTACGGCGCCATGGGTCAGACCACGATCATGTCGGGCGGCTCCGCCGCCAACACGGCCGTGGGAGCCGCGAAGCTCGGGGTCCGGGCCGCCTTCATCGGCAAGGTGCGTGACGACGAGGTGGGCGGCTTCTTCGCCCACGACCTGCGCGCCACGGGCGTCCACTTCGCGACACCGGCCGCGGGCGAAGGCCCTGCCACGGCCCTCTCCTACATCCTGGTGACGCCCGACGGGCAGCGCACGATGAACACCTATCTCGGCGCCTGCCAGAACCTCACGGTCGGCGACGTCGACGAGGCGCTCGTGCGAGCCTCCGGCATCGTCTACCTCGAAGGCTATCTGTGGGACCCGCCGGCCGCCAAGGAAGCCTTCCGCAAGGCCTCCGAGATCGCCCACGCGGCTGGCCGCAAGGTGGCGCTGTCCCTGTCGGATTCGTTCTGCGTCGGCCGCTACCGCGACGAGTTCCTGGACCTGATCCGATCCAGGAAAGTCGACATCGTGTTCAGCAACGAGAGCGAACTCCTGGCGCTCTACGAGACCGCGGATTTCGACGCAGCCCTGGCGGCACTGCAGGCCGCTTGCCGCCTCGCCGCGGGGACCCGCGGCGCCGCCGGGGCCGTGGTGGTCGAACCCACGGGCCTGCGCGCCGTTCCGGCCTTCCCGATCGAGCGCCTCGTGGATTCGACCGGTGCCGGCGACCTCTTTGCCTCCGGCTTCCTGGCCGGCCTCGCCCGGGGCCGGGACGCGGCGGATTGCGCGCGGCTCGGCGCCTTGGCGGCGGCCGAGATCATCGGGCACGTGGGTGCCCGCCCCCTGGCCGACCTCGCGACCCTGGCTGACGCCGAGGGTCTCGCGGCATGACGTCCCGCGCCCCATGACCCCGACGTTCCGGAACCCAGCCCAGTACGACCGCCCTCAACATCGGACATCAGCCGCTTGTCGATCCTTCCCAGCCTCACCTCCATGCTCGCGTCGAACGACAACGCGGCGCGCGTCATCGTCTTCGAGGACATCGACCTCGCGGTCCGCATCGGCGCCTATGCGTCGGAACGGCTGAAGGCGCAGCGGGTGCGGATCTCCGCCGAGGTGCTGGTGCTGCCCGACACCGCCCTCGCGTCGGATCGGCTGGCCGAGGTGGTCGATTACGATGCGCTGCATCGCCGAATCGTGGCCCTCGCCGAGGCGCCCCATGTCGACCTGCAGGAGACGCTGGCCGAAACCGTGGCGCGCATCTGCCTGGCCCCCCCGCAGGTCGCGGCCGTCGAGGTGTATGTCCGCAAGCTCGACGTCTACCCGGATTGTGCCAGCGTCGGTATCCGCATCCTGCGCACCCGCGGCGGATCGACACCCGAGGGGTGAAGCCGCGTCATACGATTTTCGTTTGTTTGCCTCTCCTGGCGGTCATTCCGGGCGAAGCGAAGCGCGACATCGTCGCGCGCCAGCGAAGACCCGGAACCCAGACGCCCGACGCTGCAGGATGGTCCGGGGCGGCCGTGCGCTGTTCGGGGAGCACCGAGGTCTGGATCCCGGATCTGCGCGCCTTCGGCGCTGGTCCGGGATGACAACCGGAGTTGATCATGCGGAAACCGCGTCAGAACACGATAGCCCGACGGATCGGGTGGTCGGGCGCGAAGGTGGCCTCGAAGACGCGCTGCAGGTCCAGCGTGAACGCATAGCCGGCGTCCTTGAGATCGCGGAACACCGGGTCGTCGCGCTCCCTGCGGGTCAGGAGTTCGAGATGGCGCCGCACCCCGGGCTGGGCGAGCCGTTCCAGGAAATAGGCGTAGCGGTCGAGAACCGGCATCGTCGCCTCCGGCCCGCAGATCGCCACCATGCGGTCGATGGGCGTGAGATCGAGCAGCGCCTCGAGCCGGGCGACTTTCGCTGGCGCCGCGCCGTCGCGCGTCGCCGCAAGGGCGAAGAGCCCGCTCGCATAAAGCAGCTTGCGCGAGAAGACGAGCTTCAAGTTGCGCAAGCCCCAGGGTTTGTCGGCTTCCCCCGTCTTGAACTCGTAGTCGACCGCGATCGTGCGGTAATAACGGATGAGGTCGTTCAGCAGGAAGAGCGGCAGCATGCCGTCGCCGACCCGGGCTGCGATGTAGCGTTGGAGCAAGGCCCGGCGCGCCATGCGGAAGCCTGCTGCGTCGTTCAGAGGCTCGCCTTCGAGCAGGAACAGCATGCGCCGGGTCAGGCGCTGGTTGGTGTCGTCCTGCCCGCCCATGTTGCGCACCATTTCGGGCAGGCGCTCGAGGTGGGCGAAGGGGCCTCCGCGGGCCGGCTCGACCGGTACGATCCCGGCGATCGCATCGCGCAGCGCGGCGTCCCAGACGGCGTCGCCCTCGGGGTCGCGCGCGATGACGAAATAATCGAGGTCGGAGGACTCGCAGGCTTCACGGCGCGCGAAGGAGCCACAGGCCACCACCATGACGCCGCGCGGCACGGCACCCGCAACGATCTCGCGCAACTGCGTCAATCGCTCGTCAGAGTAGGCCCTGGCCCTCGCGATCGCCCCATGCGTCATTGAACAGGTCCTGTCGCAATTCTTCGATCTGCCGATCCGTCACGCCGCTCGCCGGCAGAATGCGCTCCGAGCGCGCCTGCCTGTAACGGGCGCCGTCGTCGCGAGCGAAGAAGTCCACGTCCTGGTCGGTATAGAATCGGCGGGTGCGGGCCCGCAGCGGCGCGGTCAGGGCGGCCCTCGCGCGCTGTTCGAAATGCGGGGCCGTGAGCATGTCGCGCAGTTCCGGGAGCTTGGCGAACAGCGAGCGTTCCGAGACGAGGTAGTCGGCCGGACCGAAACGGTCGAGGTGTCGGCGCATGATGTCCTGGCACAGCGCGTCAGCCAACATGCCCTTCTCGGAATTGATGATGCTGCCGTAGACGAGGTCCTTGTAGAGCCAGAACTCGTCGACCGCGATCCGGTCGGCCTCTCCGGCGCGGCGGATGGCCGCCAGCGTCACGGTTTCGGGACTGAGGCGTGGCGCCGGCTTCTCGTAGGTCTGCGATCGCAGGATACCCTCGATCGTATCGAAATTGATCGGCCCGGCGAAGAAGCCGTCATGTCCGGATTCCCGGCCGTTGATCACGGCGGCCAGACGATCGACGTCGATGCCGTCCCGGACCAGGATCGCGTTCACCTCCGACCCGAGCGGGACGCGCCCGCGCAGGATGGCGTCGGTCGCCTTGTGGTGGTCGATGCCGAACGCGTCCTTGAACACGGGTTCCAGCGAGTGGGACAGCGGGGCATGGCCGATGTCGTGCAGCAGGGCCGCCACCGCGATGAGGCGCCGCTCGGCGCCGGGCAGGTTCCGGACGTCGGCGTAGAGCAGCGCGAGCCGTGTCACGCCGAGGCTGTGCTGGTAGCGCGTATAACGGCGGCTGCCCGGCCTGCCGTTCGGCGCCGGGATGCGGGCATAGTCGATCCCGCCGAGGAAACGGACGTTGCGCAGGCGCTGGAAGGCTTTGGTCCCGATCAGGCGAGGCAGCACGGGATCGACTCCGGCCGCGGCTTCGGGGTCGAGCGGTGCCTTGAAGTTATAGGGTTGGCGCTGCCCGTCCTGCCACTCAGACATCACGCCTCGGAACCTTCCAGGGTCGCCGGCCTCGTGCGCTTTCCTAGCGCAAGTCTGCGCCAGCGCAAGCCCGCGCCGGCCGCCGGAGAGGGGCGGAATCCCGGTGTGGACGATGCAGGCTGTCGTCTACCCGCCTCAGCTGTTCGTCTCGGACGTGAGCGAGCGAAGCTTTCAGGCACAAGGCCGCCCGCAAATTTACCTCCGGTTTACCACTCCGTCCTTGGGACCGAGGCTCCGTCGAGCTTCCTTAATACCGATGGCTCAGAGTATCGCGCCGAAGGCTTCGAGGCTGAACGATGGTGGACCCGATGTCGGCAATGTCCGGGGACAGGGCCCTCGCTGTCCTCCAAAACAGTCCCGGCGCCGTGCTGTGCATGGACGAAGCGGGCCGGATCATCTTCGCGAACGAGGCGGCGATCAGGCTCACCGGCCCCGGAGAGCCGCTCCTCGGTCGGCTGATCCAGGATCTCATCCCCGATTGGACGGCGATCATGTCCGGCCCGGGTCCTCCGTTGAACGCCAAAACGGTCCTGGTGCCGCGACCCGGCCATGTGTTCCCCGTCGGATTGAGCGTCACCGACCTGACCGAGAGGGGCATCGGCATCTTTGCGGCCTATCTCGGCGGCTCGCCCGACCGAGCGGCCGGCGACGACCTGTTGCAAAGCACCAGAAACGAGGCAGCCGCCGCGCTCGAAGAAGCTAAAATGGCCGAACGGCGCATGCGCGCCATCATCGAGATGCTGCCGCAGGCGGTCTGCGTCTTCGATGCGCAGGACCGGTACGTCCTCTGGAACCAGAAATACGCCGAGACCTATCCCGAAATCGCCCACCTGCTCGCGCCGCGAGTGCCGTTCCGGGACATTCTTCAAGCCAGCCTTGCCAGCGCGCAGATCCGTGAACGTGTGGCCGATCCCGAGGCCTGGCTTGAACAACGCCTCGCCAAACATGCACTGCCGGTTTCACAGGAAGAGCAGGAACTGCGCGACGGTCGTTGGCTCCGCCACGACGACAGGCGCCTGTCCGATGGCGGAGCCATCGGGATGCGGATCGACATCACCGATCTGAAGCACCGCGAGGCCTCGTTTCGGTTGCTGTTTCAGAACAATCCGGTGCCTATGGTGATCTCTGATCCCGACAGCTTGCGGATCATCGACGTGAATGAAGCGGCCACCAAACTCTATGGTTTCGGTCGGCAGGAATTTCTGTCCATGACCGCGCCGGAGCTTCATCCGGATGATCAGGCCGAGGAAGCCAGGCAGACCCTCGCATCCGTTGTCGATGCCTATGACGGTCGCAGGGTATGGCGTCAGCGAACCGCCACCGGCGACGAGATCCACGTGCTGATGTTCGTCCGGGCGCTGCTCTATGAACAGCGTCGGGGTTTGCTGACCGCGGTCGCCGACGTGAGTGACCGCATGCGAGCCGAAGCGCGTATCAGCCATATGGCGCATCACGATCCGCTCACGGGCCTGGCCAATCGGCTTCACTTTCACGCCGCCCTGGAACAGGCCATCAAGATGCAGCAGGGAATGTGGAGCCTTGCCGTTCTTTACGTGGACCTCGACGGCTTCAAACCGGTCAATGATGCGATGGGCCATCGAAGCGGCGACACCTTGCTTCGCATGGTTGCCGCGAGGCTCAGGGGCGCGGTTCGCAGCAATGATCTGATCGCCCGCCTCGGAGGGGACGAATTCGCCATCCTGCAGAGCCAGACCAAGGACCTGTCGGCAACGGTCGCGGAGCGCGTGATCGAGACCCTTCGCCAGCCGTTCGAGATCGACGATCGAACGGTGACGATCGGCGCCAGCGTCGGCATCGCGGTTCTGCCGTCCGGCTCGGCCATCGTCAGTCCCGACCTGTTGATCGCTGCAGCGGATGCCGCGCTCTATGAAGCGAAGCGAGCCGGCAAGAATACCTGGCGGCGAAGCGGGACCTGGCAGCAGGAATGTGAATAGGGTGGCGAGTCGGCTCCGGCGCCGGTGGAGGTCGGGATCATTCAGGCGGCCTGCACGCGGATCGAGTCGATCGCGGCCAGGCGAGCGGCCAGGCGCTCCTGACACGACCCCGCGCGGGCGCGAGACTCGAAGCCGGCAGAGAGATAGGCTGCCTGCCATGTCGCTCCGGACGCCCTGATGCCCCGACCCGTTTCCTCCTGGCTCTTCGGTGCCTTGCTGACCGTCGCGCTGACCGCGTCGACTGGCCGGTCCGCCGCGGCCCGCACCGTCGACTGGGCGGACAGCCCCGACGCGGCGGGGAACCCGGCCTATGCGGCATCCCGCGCGATCTGCCGGAGCCTGACGGCCATTACGGTGCCGCCGGCCGATGCGCCCGACGCCGCGGCGGCCTCTGGGCTCGCGGACTGTTCGTCGCAAGCTCTCTACTACGGCATCGGGCGCCCGGCCGACCCGAAGGCCGCGCGCCTCTGCGCCATCCTCGAGAAACAATCCGCCGATCCGCAGGTGGAGGATTTCGGTTTCACGGGCGACCGCACCCTGATGCTGGTCTATGCCAACGGACTCGGGGCCCCCCGCGACCTCGATGTCGCGACGGCCTTGGCCTGCCGCACCGCAGCCGCGCCGGCCGAGGTCGACGCCCGGGTGCGCCACCTCGCCCGTCTCAAGGCCGAGCATTGGACCGGCACGACTTTCAGCCTCTGCGACGACATCACCAGCGGCCTGATGGCGGGAGTTTGCGCCGATCACCGCCAGCTCGTGGCCCGGGCCGATCGGGCGAAGGTCCTGGCGGCGCTGACGGCGGGTTGGAGCAAGGACGACCGGGCGGCCTTCGCGGCGCTGGAGCGGGCCAAGGCCGCCTTCGTGGATGCGCACGGCGAGAACGAGGTCGACCAGTCGGGCTCCGGGCGGGTCGCCTTCGTGGTTGCGGCCGAAGACGAGGGCGAGCGCGCATTCGTGACATTGCTCGAAGAGGTCGAGGCCGGAAAGCTGCCGCCCGCCACCGATGCCGAGGCCAAGGCGGCCGACGCCGCCCTGGCGGCCCGGTCCCGCGATGTGGTCGCCAGGACCGCGACCCTCCGGGGCACCACGGTTACCCTGGCCGGGGTGGCGGCGACGGAACGCGCCTGGCTGCGCTACCGGGACGCCTGGGTGGTCTTCGCCAGACGCAAATATCCGACGCTGTCGCCCAGTGCGCTTCTTCTGCGCCTCGCCCGCGACCGCACAGTCCAACTGGGCGACGTGCCGGCTGCGCCGTATTGACCGCGGATTGCGGACCCGGATACACGCCCATTCTGGCCAACGCCCGGAGAGGAGGATTGTCACCCATGGCGCCATTGGCCCGCCGAACCGGGATGGTCTAAGAGGGCTCGGGGGGACCGCGGCCGCTGCACCGGCGACGCGTCCCGGTCTGTCCACCCTCCGGGTTGGATGGCCGGATCCGAGGAGCTTCATGTCGCAGAACGAGACGGCCGCCCTGGACGCGGGCAGCCGATCCCTCCCCCTGATCCGGCGCCTGCTGGCCGAGCATGCGCGCACCCGGGCCGGCGCCTATGCGGCCGCCCTGACCCTGATGGCCGTGAGCGCTGCTGCCAGCGTGGGTTCGGTGGCGCTGCTGCGGCCCGTGGTGAACGGCATGACGGGCCTCAACGTCGCCGAGCCCGGCGCCTTCAAGCAGCTCCGCAATCTCGCGATCCTGGTGGCGGTGCTCTACGTGGTCCGTGGCCTTGCGACGTGCGGCCAGCTCATCGTGATGTCGCGCGCCGGCAACCGCATCGTGGCGTCCTTGCAGAGGCGCGTCTACGACCACCTGCTGCACCAGCCCGTGCGCTTCTTCTCCGACCGTCACTCGAGCGAGCTCATGGCGCGGCTCGCCATGGCGGCCAACGGCGCGCGCGATGTCGTGCAGTTCATCGTGGCGTCGGCCGGCCGCGACGTGCTGACCGTCCTCGGCCTGCTCGCCGTCATGATCTACAACGATCCCCTGATGGCCCTGATGGCGCTGTCGGTCGCGCCCGTCGGCGTACTGATGCTGAGCCGGCTGATGAAACGGGTGCGCCGCGCCGCGCGGCGCTCTTTCGACGGATCCACCCAGATCATGCAGCACATGGGCGAAACCGCCCAGGGCATCCGCATCATCAAGAGCTTCAACCTCGAGGGCGTCATGCGGG
>CAXUCF010000117.1:1735-14540 GCA_964249275.1 uncultured Lichenihabitans sp. | reverse complement strand
AAGCCACCGCCGCCGCCGACGCCCAAGGCGCCACCCTCGGACCGCTGCAGCAGCCCGGTTGCCACAAGCGCGATCACCACCATGAGGTGAAGCACGATCAGAACGGTTTGCATTGTAGCTACTCGTGAAACGGCGACGGTGGAGCGCCGCGCTCGATCGAACGGTTGCCGGGTTCTACACCATGAGATTAGCGATGCAAATTCTCGGCCCGGGCTGAGGCAGAGCGGACCTCCGGGCCGCTCTGTGGGCGATCGCAGGCCGACCTCCCGCGCCCGACGCCACGCTTCAACGGTAGACCGACACGATGCCCATGAACTCTTCCGCCTTCAGGCTCGCTCCGCCCACCAGCACGCCGTCGACCTCGGAAAAAGCCGCGATCTCTGCTGCATTGTCGGGCTTCACCGACCCGCCGTAGATCAGGCGGACCTTATCGGCTTCGCCCGACAGCAGCGCCGCAAGCCGCCGCCGCATGAACCCATGGACTTCTTCGATATCGGCCGACGAGGGCGTGAGCCCGGTCCCGATGGCCCAGACCGGCTCGTAGGCGAGCGCGATGCTCCGGCCGCTGGACTTCGGCGGGACCGACTCGTCGATCTGCCGGCCGATGACCCGGAGGGTCTCGCCGCCGTCGCGCTCCGCGCGCGTCTCGCCCACGCAGATGATCGCCATGAGGCCGGCCCGGGCGGCCGCATCGGCTTTGGCCCGCACGGTCGCATCCGTCTCACCGTGCAGCCTGCGGCGTTCGGAGTGCCCGACGATCACCGCGACCGCGCCCGCGTCCTTCAACATCTCGGCCGAGGTATCGCCTGTGAAAGGGCCCGACGGCTGTTCGTGGCAATCCTGACCGCCGATCCCTACGCTGCTGCCGGCGCAAAGGTCGCAGGCCGCATGAAGCAGCGTGAAGGGCGGGCAGATCAGAACCTCGGCGCGACCGCCCCGCCCCGGCGCGACCGCGTCGCGCAGGGCGACGATTTCGGACAATGCAGCCCGTGTGCCGTTCATCTTCCAATTGGCCGCCAGCAGCGGACGTAACCTGGCCATGATCGAGTTCCGCGTCGGGAGCATTGAGGAGATGTGGCGAGCGGGTTATCAAACAGTGTGGGGCTTGCAAAGTCCGGTCGCCACCTCTCTCGTGCCGCACCGCCTGACGAATGTCGGGCTTCCTCGAGGTGATGTTTGACCGACTCAGACGCACGGGAGGATGATGGGCCGGACAATGCCGGCGAAGCGATGCCGCGACTTCTTGCGGTCTTCGCGCGGGCCGAGTTCCAGGCTCCGGTGGAAGCCATCACGGGCCTTGTCGGTCTTCTGGCCGAGGATTGGCCCGAGCCCGAGTCCCTGAGCGATGTCGGCAAGCTCGGTGCGGCCGCATCGCGGCTCGAAGGTATGGTGATCCGGCTGTTCGACCCGGCCGCATCGGAGAGCCTGATGGAGGGGCGGGACGCGACGGGGGCGTCGAGCCTGCTGCGGCACGAGCTGCGCACCCCGATCACCGCAATCCTGGGCTATGGCGAGCTGCTGGCCGAGGGACTCGGCGCCGGCTGCGAGAGCCAGGCCGGGATCCTGGGCGACATCCTCGACGCGGCACGGCGACTGCTCGACCAGATCGACGCCATGGTCGAGTTCATGCGGCTCAACCGCCAGGGTCGGGCCGTGGAGACGCAAAAGCTCCTCGACCACGAGGCGGCTCTGCACGATCCCGTCGCGGCCATCCGGTCCGTGCTGCAGGGCCAGGCCGTCACCGGGCCGCGCTCCATCGGCCGCGTGCTGGTGGTGGACGACAATGTATCGACGCTCGATCTTCTGTCGCGCCGGCTGCGGCGCGACGGCCACGAGGTGACGAGTTGCGACAACGGCGAGGGCGCGCTCGAACTCCTGGCCGGGTCCCCTTACGACCTCGTCCTGCTCGATCTGCTGATGCCGGGGGTCAGCGGCATCGAGGTGCTGCGCCGGATCAAGGCCTCGTCCGAGACCGCGCCCATCCCGGTGATCATCGTTTCGGCTCTGGATGAAATCGACAGCGCGGTCCACTGCATCGAGGCGGGTGCCGACGACTATCTCACCAAGCCCATCAATCCGGTGTTGCTGCGCGCCCGCATGACGGCCTCGCTGGATCGCAAGTTCCTGCGCGACCGGGACCAGGCGACGACGCAAAAGCTGCGGGCCGAGCAGCAGCGCTCGGAAAGCCTGCTGCGCAACGTCCTGCCCCGCAGCGTCGTCGAGCGTTTCCGGAACGGCGAGTCGGTGATCGCCGATTCGTTCGGATCCGCCACCATCCTGTTCAGCGACCTCGTGGATTTCACGCGGACTACGGCCCGGCTGGCGCCCGACATCGTGCTGGAGCTGCTGAACGGCATCTTCTCGCGCTTCGACCGCCTGACGACCGAACATGGGCTGGAGAAGATCAAGACCATCGGGGACGCCTACATGGCGGCGGGCGGCCTGCCCGAGGTGCGGCTCGACCACGCGATCGCAGCGGCCGCAATGGCGTTGCGGATGCCGTCCGCCGTGGCCGACGTCAGCCGTTCGCTCGGCCAGGAGCTGCGCATCCGCATCGGGCTGCACACGGGCCCCGTGGCGGCCGGCATCATCGGCAAGAACAAGTTCATCTACGATGTCTGGGGTGACACGGTGAATGTCGCGAGGCGCATGGAGGCCCTCGGCGAGGCCGGTCGGGTCCATGTCACGGCCGAAACCCTGCACGCCTTGAAAGGACGGTTCGAGGCCGAAGCGCGCGAGCCCATCGAGGTCAAGGGTCGAGGCATGATGTCGACCTACTTCCTCGCGCCACGGGCCGATTGAGATCGGCTCCGGGCATCGGAGGTCACCCGAACCCGGCGACCGCGTGAGGCACGTAGGCTTCCTCCAGCCGCGCCACTTCACCGGCCGAAAGCTCGAGGCCGATCGCCGCCACCGCGTCGTCGAGGTGCTGGGCCTTGGAGGCGCCGACGATCGGCGCCGTCACACCGGGTTTCGACAGGAGCCAGGCCAAGGCCACGCTGGCCCGGGAAACGCCGCGCACTTCCGCGATCTCGCCGACGCGATCGATCGCTGCCCGGTCGGATGCCTCGAAGCCCGTGTAGAGCGTCTGGCCGAACGTATCGGTGCCGGAGCGCTCGGTCTTCGTCTCGGGCGGGCGGGTCAGCCGGCCGCGCGCGAGAGGGCTCCAAGGGACCATGCCGATGCCCTCGGCGACGCACAGGCCCACCATCTCGCGCTCCTCTTCCCGATAGAGCAGGTTGTAGTGGTTCTGCATCGACACGAAGCGGGTCCAGCCATGCCGGTCCGCCAGATAAAGAGCCTGACAGAACTGCCAAGCGTACATGGACGAGGCTCCGATGTAGCGGGCCTTTCCAGCCTTGACGATGTCGTGAAGGGCTTCGAGCGTCTCCTCGATGGGCGTCGTCGGATCATACCGATGGATCTGGTATAGATCCACGTAGTCGGTCCCGAGCCGCCTGAGGCTGGCATCGATCTCGGCCATGATGTGCTTGCGCGATAGGCCCTTGCCGTTGGCGTCGGGATGCATCTGGCCATTGACTTTGGTGGCCAGCACGATCCCGTCACGTCGCGCATGGTCCTTCAGCGCCCGGCCCACGATCTCCTCGCTCGACCCGTCGGAGTAGACGTTCGCCGTATCGAAGAACGTGATGCCGAGGTCGAGGGCGCGCTTGATGATCGGCCGGCTTTCGGCCTCGTCGAGCGTCCAGGGATGATTGCCCCGCTCGGGAGCACCATAAGTCATGCAGCCGAGGCAGAGCCGCGAGACTCGCAGCCCCGTACGCCCGAGATTGACGTATTCCATGTTCGGCTCCCTCCAGGCGGCCGCCTTGCGCGAGGTGCCGCTGGGCGGCCGCTCGGCCTGTTGAAGCGCGCCACCCGCGAAAAGATCCCCGGCAGGCCGGCGCCGACCGAGGATGCCCCCTCGCGTTGCGCTTCCCGGGCAGTGGCTATAATGGTGCGCCCCATTCGCGCCCCGGCGCCCGCCCACCTTCCTAGATGGGACCACACTCATGCTCGGAGGCATCCGCGCCGCTCAGTCGACCTGGATCGGCAAGGCCGTGACCACGCTCGTGTTCACCTTCATCGTGCTGGCCTTCGTGGTCTGGGGCATAGGCGACGTCTTTCGCGGTGTGGGCACCAACCAGGTGGCGCAGGTCGGCAGCATCGGCATCTCGGCGGCGGCTTACGGCCAGGCTTTCCGGACCGAGCTCCAGAACCTTCAGCAGCGGGCGCGGCGTCCGATCAGCAGCGAGGAGGCTCACCGTTTCGGGCTTGATGCGCAGGTGCTGTCGCGGCTCATGTCGGATGCGGCGCTGGACGACCGTGCCCGGACGATGGGCCTCGCCATCTCGGACACGCAGGTGGCCAAATCCATCCTGGCGGATCCGTCCTTTGCGGCGCCCGGCGGCGGCTTCGACCGCACGCGGTTCAATGCCGTGCTTCGGGAGAACGGCTTCACCGAACAGAGCTTCGTGCGCGAGCAGCGCCAGACCTACCTGCGCCAGGAACTCGTCGGCGCCATGGTCGGGGGCCTGACGGCACCGCTCGCGGCCGTGGAGGCGCTGCACCGCTACCAGGCCGAAACGCGAAGCCTCGACTACGTGACGCTGCCGGCCACCGCTGCCGGCGAGGTCGCGGTGCCCGACGAGCCGGCGCTGCAGAGCTACTACGACGCCCACAAGGGCGCCTTCACGGCTCCGCAATACCGCAAGCTCGTGGTGCTGACCGCGACCCCGACGGCGCTGGCCAAGCCCGACGCCGTATCGGAGGCCGATGCCATGGCGCTCTACGACCAGGTCAAGGGCGCGCGCTACGCCTCGCCGGAGAAGCGGGCCGTGCAGCAGGCGATATTCTCGACCGAACAGGACGCGGCCGCGACGTCGGCCCGCTTGAAGGCGGGCGCCACCTTCGACGAGGTGGTCAAGGACCCGAAGCTCGACGGGAAGACGGTCGACCTCGGCATCGTGAGCAAGGATGCCATCTTCGACCATGCCGTGGCAGAGGCGGCCTTCGGCCTGCCGGCCGGCGGCACGAGCGATCCGATCACGGGCGCTTTCGGCACCGTGCTGGTCCATGTGGGCACCATCCAGCCGGCCGTGGTGAAGCCCTTCGCGGACGTCGCCCAGGCGCTGAAGACCGAGATCGCGACCAAGCGGGCCTCGGCGGATTACACCGCCCTGCGCGATAGGATCGAGGATGCCCGCGCCTCCGGTAAGACGCTGTCCGAAGCCGCCTCGACGGTCGGGCTCCAGGCCCGCATCGTCGAGGCCGTCGACGCCACGGGCCGCGACAAAGTGGGACAGCCGGTCGAAGGACTGAGCAATGAGGCGGCGCTGCTGAAGAGCGCCTTCGCGTCCGACATCGGGGTCGACAACGATACGATCTCGACGGCCGATGGCGGCGGCCTCTGGTTCGAAGTGGCGGCCATCGATCCCGCACGTCAGCTCACCTTGGCAGAAGCGAGACCGCAGGTGGAAGCCGCATGGCGCGACGAGGAAACGGCCAAGCGCCTCGAGGCCAAGGCCGCCGCCCTCGTCAAGGACATCGACACCGGCCGGCAGACGTTGGAGCAGGCCGCGGCCTCGTCCGGCAACCTGCCGGTGATGCACATCGGGGATGCCAGGCGGTCCGGCGCCCAGGGGCTAGGAGCCGGCGTCGTGGCGAAGGTCTTCGACGTGCCGGTCGACGCGGCCGCCTCGGCCCCTGCGGGTCCGACGTCGCGCGTGCTGTTCAAGGTGCTCGACAGCAGCGTGCCGCCGGTCGACGCGGAGTCGCCGGACACCAGGCAACTCGCCGCACGCTATCAGGCCTCGCTTCAGGACGGCATCGTCAACGACTACCTCGGCAAGCTCGGCGCCAGACTCGGCACCAAGGTCAACCAAGAGGCCGTGCGGGCGGCTTCGGGCTATTGACGTGGCGCATCAGGGTTTCGATGGTCTCGCCACGGCCTATGATGCGGGTCGGGCCGCGGTGGTCTGGTCGGTGCTGGTGGCCGATCTCGAGACGCCCCTCTCGGCCTATCTGAAGCTCGCCGCGGAGCGGAGCGGCAACCTGTTCCTTCTGGAATCGGTGGAGGGCAACGCCGCCCGCGGCCGTTATTCGATGATCGGGCTCGACCCCGACGCCATCTGGCGCTGCAGCGGCGAGAGCGCCGAACTCAACCGCGGCGCCGCCATCGATCCCGACCACTTCGCGCTCATGCCGGGCAAGCCGCTCGACGCGCTGCGGGCCTTCCTGGCCGAGTCCACCATCGTCTTACCGGCCGGATTGCCGCCCATGTCGGCGGGCGTGTTCGGCTACCTCGGTTACGATATGGTGCGGCATATGGAGCGGCTCGCCCCCGCCAAGCCCGACGTCATCGGGGTTCCCGACGCCATCCTGGTCAGGCCCACCACTATGGTGGTGTTCGATTCCGTGCGCGACGAGATGTTCGTCGTGACCCCGGTCCGGCCCAGGCGCGGGGTCACGGCCCGCATGGCGGCGGAGGACGCCGCGCAGCGGCTCGACCGCGTCATCGCGACACTCGAGGGGCCTCTGGTCCACGCGGCGCCCTCGGCCGACCCGCGGCTTCTCGCCGAACGGCCGATGTCCAACACGCCGAAGGCCGACTTTCTGGCCATGGTGGAGCGTGCCAAGGACTACATCCGAGCGGGCGACGTCTTCCAGGTCGTGCTGTCGCAGCGTTTCTCGGCGCCCTTCGCGCTGCCGCCTTTCTCGCTTTACCGGGCGCTGCGCCGCATCAACCCGGCGCCGTTCCTCTGCTTCCTCGATTTCGGGGCCTTCCAGATCTGCTGTTCGAGCCCCGAGATCCTGGTGCGGGTGAGAGATGGGACGGTGACGGTGCGGCCGATCGCCGGCACGCGGCGGCGCGGGCGCGACGGGGCGGAGGACGAGGCCCTGGCGGCGGAACTGCTGGCCGACCCGAAGGAACGGTCCGAGCACCTGATGCTCCTCGATCTCGGCCGCAACGACGTCGGGCGCGTGGCCGCAATCGGCACCGTCGAGGTGACGGACAGGTTCTTCATCGAGCGCTACAGCCACGTGATGCATATCGTGTCGAACGTCGAGGGGCGTCTCAAGGCGGACCGGGACTTCCTCGATGCCTTGGCGGCGGGTTTCCCGGCCGGCACGGTGTCGGGTGCGCCCAAGGTGCGCGCCATGGAGATCATCGACGAACTCGAGCGCGACAAGCGCGGCATCTACGGCGGCTGCATCGGCTATTTCGGCGCCGACGGCAACATGGACACCTGCATCGTGCTGCGCACGTCGGTGATCAAGGACGGTATGATGCACATTCAATCGGGCGCCGGAATCGTCTACGATTCCGTACCGGAGTCCGAGAACACCGAATGCGTCAACAAGGCCGAGGCCCTGGTGCGGGCCGCCGAGGAGGCGATCCGCTTCGCCACGGCGGGCCAGCGCGGGCAGTAGGGTTCTCCTCGCCGTCTCAGCATGCGGCGAGCAAGGCCGCCGCGATCTCGGTCCATTCCGCGTCGAGCGCGCCGGTCGCGGGAGCCTTTCCGGCCCGGCGATACCAGTAGCGCGCATTGGCGGCGTCGCCCTCGCGACGGTGCAGGTAAGCGTGGACCCAGGCCGCCTCGGGACTGTCGTCCTCGGCCACGAGCGCGTGGGCGCGGTCCCTATCGCCGCGCCTTTCGTACCATAGCGCCTGGAGGGTCCTGCCCAGATGCGGCGGCGGAGTCGGATCGGATGCGGCAGAGACCGCGAGCGTGGCCGGGGTCATGGGATCGACGCCTCCGATCTGCGGTTTCGGCCGGCCTTCCAGGCCGCCTGGACGCGCCGCAGCGTCTCGGCGAGCTCCAGCTCGGCGGGGCGCCACGGCAGCGACTGCCCCTGCACGACCTCGCGCCAGGCCTCGAGGCTCCCGCGCGGGCCGATGCCGGCGCTGTCGGCTTCGACGATCGGCGGCTCCGTCGGACGACTCCCCCATCTCACGGTGCGGACGACCTCTTGCCGGAAGAACAGCAGGGACTCCCGCGGCTGCGGCGAGAACGGGATGGACAGCACGCCGCTGGTTCGGCCCGCATATGACGCAGCCGACGGCAGCTCCCGCGACAGCGCATCGGTTGCGTAAGACTCGTGGGATCCCTTTTCGGCGAGATGGCGGAGAAGATCCGGCAGGGCTTCATCCGGAGGCGTGACGCCCTCCCCGGAGAAGCCGCTTTCGGACCAGACACCGTAGCCGTCGCACGGGATCAGAGCCTGGACGAAATCCCGGCAGCGCCCAGGCTCGTCGAAGATGGAGTCTTCCGCTGCAAGGGCGGCGATCAGGTCGTCATGGCAGTTCCGGATCTGGGCTGCGAGCGCAAGTCGCTCGGCCTGTTCCTTGGCCTCGATCTGCAGCGAGAAGATCTGCCCGAAGAGTTCGGCGAGGGCACAGGTCGAAGACGACATGCGTCGCGGCGACCCATGGTGGCAGGCGATCGATCCCCAGGGCTTGTCCCCGGCCATCACCGAGATCGTCAGGGTTGCGGCCGCATCCATGTTGCGCAGGTATTCGAGATGGGCGGGCGGCTCGCTGCGCAGGGCCGAGAGGCTGAGGTCGGCCTCGAAGGCTGCATCGGAGCGGCCGATCAGCGGTACGAGCGAAGAGGAAGCATCGGGCACCATGCGCAGCCACTGGCGCCTGTCGGACGGGCGCGCCTGCGGACCATCCAGGGCAAGGTACCGCAGCCCGAGGCAGGGCGGCAGGCCGGAACGGAGCGCTTCGGCCAGGACCTCTCCGGAGCCGTCCGGCAGGAACTTGTAGATCATGACGCGGTCGTAGCCGGTCACGGCGCGGATCTGACTGGCCGCGAGGTGCAGGAAACGGTCGAGCGTCGGGGCACGCTTCAGGCGACCGATCATGCTCTTGACCAGCACGATCGGATCCGATGTGAGCGCGTCGGCGCCCTTGCGGGGAACGATCTCGATGACTGCATCCGATGCCGCCATGTAGACTGCAAGATCGTAGCGCTCCGGCCCATCGTCGATCGCCTGATCGAGGAGTCGCTCCGCGCCGCCCGACACCATCGAGGCTTGGAGGACGTTGCGCAGGTCATGGACCGTCTTGCCGGGAAGGACGGCGTCGAGCGTCTGGTCGAGCAGGCTATGCGCCTCCTGGCCGAACACGTTTCCGGCATTGGCCGACACGGCGCGAATAGCCCAAGATGGCAGGATGCAGACCAGCAGGAAACCGTAGGGCTGAATGGCACCCGGCAGGTGGATCGGCTCACGGGTGCAAGCCGACGGGTCGGACAGGGTCGCCGCGGCGGTCAACGTCTCGGTCGCAGTCATCCTCGTCCCATCGACACCCGCGCGGCCGGCGCCTCGATCGCCGCAGCCGATCCCGGACGCTCCGGCGTGACAGGGCCGGAACCAGCCCGGTCTTTCGGCGCCGAGGTGTCGTCGGGGAACCTGATAGCCGATAAGCGGCATACAGCGAAAGCCGCCTCGTGGATCTTGCGAGGAAGTGAGGGGAAGCTGCGTCCCGGCCGATGTCCAGCGCCGCGGAGAACCACCGCCCGGCAGGATAGCGGCGCCTGAGGAAGGCTCGGTTCCGCCGACGCCACGGGACGATACGGAGGGCATGGCGGCTCGAGCCCGCCGGGCCACACCCTCGCTCGCCTTGACCTCCTCCGGAAGCCGCTTACAAGCTCGACGTACGCGAACCAAGCAGGGTTGCCGTGGCCAGAGTCACCCTCGTCGACAATTACGACAGCTTTACCTGGAACCTGTTCCACGAGTTCGGCGCGCTCGGGGCCGAGGTCACGGTGCTGCGCAACGACGATGCCACGGCGGGGGAGATCCTGGCCGCCAGGCCGGACGCCATCGTGCTGTCGCCGGGCCCGTGCACGCCGCGCGAGGCGGGTATCTGCCTCGACCTCCTGCACCGGGCCGGAGGCCGGACGCCCGTGCTCGGCGTCTGCCTCGGCCATCAGGCCATCGGCAGCGCCTACGGTGGCGAGGTGGTCAGGGCCAGGCTGCCCATGCACGGCAAGGTGTCCACGGTGGCGCATGACGGCAGGGCCGTGTTTCGCGGCATCGATGGGCCTTTCAAAGCGACCCGCTATCACTCGCTCGTCGTTGCCGAAGCGACGCTGCCGGCCGACCTCGAGGTGACGGCGCGGTCCGAGGACGGCGCCGTCATGGGCCTGTCGCATCGCGCCCACCCGGTGCACGGCGTCCAGTTCCACCCGGAAAGCATCGCGTCCGAGAAAGGTCGGGTCATCCTCAAGAATTTTCTCGACATCGCGGATGCCTGGAACCGGGCGGGGCCGCACTGATGGATGCTTTCAAGCCGCTGCTCGGCAAGCTCGCGACCGGCGCGCCGCTGACGCGCGGGGAGGCCGAGCAGGCCTTCGACCACCTTCTGTCGGGCGAGGTGACCCCGGCGCAGACCGGCGCCTTCCTGATGGGCCTGCGCGTGCGCGGCGAGACGATCGAGGAGATCACCGGGGCTGTCGCGGCGATGCGGGCCAAGATGACGTCCGTCACGGCGCCGGACGGCGCGCTCGACATCGTCGGCACGGGCGGCGACGGGTCGGGCTCCTACAATGTATCGACCCTGGCCGCCATCATCGTGGCGTCCTGCGGCGTTCCGGTAGCCAAGCACGGCAACCGCGCCGCGTCGTCCCGCTCGGGGTCGAGCGACGTCCTCGCGGCGCTCGGCGTGAAGGTCGGGATCCCGGCCCCGGCTGTCTCGCGCTGCATCGCTGAGGCCGGCATCGGATTCATGATGGCGCAGGCGCACCACCCCGCGATGCGGCACGTCGGGGCCGCCCGGCTGGAGCTCGGCACCCGCACGATCTTCAACATCCTCGGACCCCTGTCCAACCCGGCCGGCGTTCGGCACCAATTGCTCGGCGTGTTTTCCCGCGCCTGGCTGGAGCCGCTGGCGCAGGTGCTGCGCAACCTCGGTAGCCGCCGCGCCTGGGTCGTGCATGGCGGCGACGGCCTCGATGAGATGAGCACGACCGCCCCGACCAGCGTCGCGGCGCTGGAGGACGGCCGCATCACCCTCTTCGAGGTCAAGCCAGAGGACGTCGGGCTCGCGCGCGTCAACCTCGCCGACCTTCGGGGCGGCGATCCCGCCCACAATGCCGACGCGTTGCGCGACGTGCTATCGGGCGCCCGCACGCCCTACCGCGACGTGGCGCTGCTCAATGCCGCCGGCGGGCTCGTAGTGGCGGGGCACGCCGCGAGCTTACGGCATGGGGTCGAACTGGCGGCCCGGGCCGTCGACGAGGGCCGAGCTGCCGGAACGCTCGAACGCCTCGTCGCGGCCTCGAACCGCGCCGACGCCGCCTCGGCCGTCGCATCCAGCCTCGCGGGCCGGAGCGCCTGACCGTGGCCGACATCCTGGACCGCATCGAAGCCTACAAGCGGGTCGAGATCGCCGAGGCCAAGGCGCGCGCCCCCCTGGCGGTGCTCCATCGCCGCATCGCTTCCGTCGAGGCGCCCCGCCCTTTCGCGGAAGCCATCGCGTCGAAGCACCGCGCCGGCGACATCGCGCTGATCGCCGAGATCAAGAAGGCGAGCCCGTCGAAGGGCCTCATCCGGCCGGATTTCGCGCCCGCGGATCTTGCCCGGGCCTACCAGGCGGGCGGCGCCGCCTGCCTGTCGGTGCTCACCGACGCGCCGTCGTTCCAGGGTGCGCCCGCCTTCCTGCCGGAAGCCCGCGCGGCCTGCTCGCTGCCAGTGCTGCGCAAGGAATTCATGTTCGACACCTACCAATGCGTCGAGGCCCGGGCTCTCGGCGCCGACTGCATCCTGATCATCATGGCGGCCGTGAACCGCCACACCGCTCGCGATCTGTCGCATGCCGCCCAGGACCACGGCATGGACGTCCTGGTCGAGGTGCATGACGAAGGCGAACTCGACGCTGCCCTCGAACTCGGAGCGTCGCTCATCGGCATCAACAACCGCGATCTGCGCAGCTTCGCCACCGATCTTGCCGTGTCGGAGCGGCTGGCGCCCCGCGTGCCCGCGGGGCTCATCGTGGTCGGTGAGAGCGGCATCGGCTCGGCCGCCGACTGCGCCCGATTGGGCCGGGTCGGGATCGACACCTTCCTGATCGGCGAGAGCCTGATGCGGCAGGCGGATGTCGCGTCGGCAACGCGTGCGCTGCTGGCCGGTGCCCGGGCATCGCTGGGGCCCGTCCCGTGAGCGGCCTCACCCACATCGATGCGGCGGGCGAAGCCCGCATGGTCGAGGTCGGCGGCAAGGACGTCACCGACCGCCTCGGCGTCGCCGAAGGCACGGTGCTGGTGGCACCCGCGACGCTGGCGCTGATCCTGGGCGGCGACGCCAAGAAAGGCGACGTGCTGGGGACGGCCCGGATTGCCGGCATCATGGCGGCCAAACGGACCCACGACCTCATCCCGCTCTGCCACTCGCTGGCCTTGAGCTCGGTGGTGGTCGATCTTTCGACGGCTTCGGATCCGCCGCGTGTCGCCGTGCGGGCCACGGTGAAGACGGCCGGACGCACCGGCGTCGAGATGGAAGCGCTGACGGCGGTCGCGGTGACCTGCCTCACCGTCTACGACATGGTCAAGGCCGTCGACCGTGGGATCCGCATCACGGACATCCGCCTCGTCGAGAAGCGCGGCGGCAAGTCGGGCGACTTCGTGACGGATTCGGAACCTGCATGAACCTGCCCCCGCCGACGCCCGTAGCCGACGCGCTGCGGATGATCCTCGATAGCGCGGCATCGCCGACCGGCGTCGAATCGGTGCCGTTGCGCCGCGCGGCCGGCCGCACCCTCGCCCACGATCTCGCGGCGCTGCGCACGCAGCCGCCC
>CAXUCF010000117.1:0-1725 GCA_964249275.1 uncultured Lichenihabitans sp. | reverse complement strand
GCTATGCGGTCCGTGCGGTCGATATTGCGACCCCTCCGGCTACGCTCGATCTCGTGGGCGAAAGTGCGGCCGGCCGCGGTTTCGACGGCGTCGTCGGACCCGGCCAAGGGGTCCGCATCTTCACGGGCGCGCCGGTTCCCGAGGGCGCCGACACCGTGCTGATCCAGGAGGACGCCCCAGCCGAGGCCGGGCAGGTGCAGGCCCTGCAGAGCGCCCCCCAGGGCCGCAACATCCGCCGTGCGGGTCAGGATTTCTCGATCGGCGAGGTGCTGCTGAGGGCCGGGATACGGCTTGGAGCGGCCGACATCGCGCTCGCGGCCGCCATGAACCACCCTGCCCTGCCGGTATTCCGCCGGCCGCGGGTTGCCGTGCTGGCCACCGGCGATGAGCTCGTGCTTCCGGGCGAGGAGGCGGACCCCGACCGGATCGTGGCGTCGAACAGCTTCGCCCTCATGGCACTGGCAGAGGCGGCCGGCGCCGAGATCGCCGACCTCGGCATCGCGGGCGATGACCTGGCCTCGCTCGACGGGGCCTTCGCCCGGGCGCGCGAAGGCGGCGCCGACCTCCTCGTGACGCTCGGCGGCGCCTCCGTCGGCGACCACGATCTCGTCCAGCGCGCACTCGTGGCCGGAGGCATGCACCTCGGCTTCTGGCGGGTCGCGATGCGGCCCGGTAAGCCGCTCCTGCACGGGCAGATCGGCGCCATGCAGGTGCTGGGCCTGCCAGGCAATCCCGTCTCCGCCATTGTCTGCGGCCTGCTGTTCGTCCGTCCCCTCATCCGCGCGCTCTGCGGCGACCGTCACGCCGGCGACGACCCTTCGGAAGCCGCCGTGCTTGCGGTCCCCATGGCGGCCAACGACGGCCGGCAGGACTATGTGCGGGCCCGCATCATCGCGTCGGCCGAGGGTCCTCCGCGCGTCGAACCCGGTCCAAGGCAGGATTCCTCGTTGCTGAAGGCCCTGTCGGATGCCGATTGCCTGGTGGTCCGGCCCCCGCGAGCCCCGGCCGCCGAAGCCGGCACGCCCTGCCGCATCATCCGCCTCACGCAACTCGGCGCCTGATCGCCATCGCCAGCGCCGCCGCGCAAGGCCGGACTTGCGGAACGCATAGAGAACAGGTAGCTTTCGTTCATGATTTGTCTGTCATTCGAGTCGCGTGCACGGCCACGATGGCCGCACTGGCCGGTTCGGCGCTACGGGGCATCACCATGCTGACCGAAAAACAAAGCGAGCTGCTCCGTTTCATCCATGCTCGCCTGCAGAGGACCGGGGTACCGCCCTCTTTCGACGAGATGAAGGATGCGCTGGACCTGAAGTCCAAATCGGGGATCCACCGCCTCATCATGGCGCTCGAGGAGCGGGGCTTCATCCGGCGGCTGCCCAACAGGGCGCGGGCTCTCGAAGTGCTGCGCCTGCCCGAACAGGCGGCGGCCGACGGCAAGGCTCCGCGTTTCGCGCCGACGCTCGTGAGCAGCGGCCGAGCGGCACCGAAACCGAGGGTGGAACTGCCGCGCGGAGTGGCGGACGCCTATGCGGTTCCGGTGATGGGACGGATCGCCGCCGGTACGCCCATCTCGGCCATCCAGACCCAGAGCCACAGCATTTCCGTACCTGTGGACTTCCTTGCTGCGGGCGAGCATTTCGCGTTGGAGGTCCGCGGCGATTCGATGGTCGATGCCGGCATCCTCGACAACGACACCGTCATCATTCGCCGCCAGCCGGACGC
>CAXUCF010000116.1:0-14570 GCA_964249275.1 uncultured Lichenihabitans sp. | reverse complement strand
TCTTGTCGGAGATCCACTCCTCGTTCACGTCGTCGTTGATGCGCGGCAGGATGCGCAGCACTTCCCGGCCGCGCGAATCGACCCGGATGTTCGAACCGAGCGCGTCCATGACGTCGATCACCTGGGTCTTGTTCATCTCCCAGGGCCGGGCCTTGAAAGCTGCCGGCTTCTGCAGCAGCGCACCCACCGGACAAAGGTCGGCGACATTGGCCTGCAGCTCCGAACCTATGGCGGATTCGAGGTAGGTCGTGAGCACCATGTCCTCGCCGCGCCCGATCGCGCCCATGTCGCCCGTGCCCGCCACCTCGGCCGTGAAGCGGACGCAACGCGTGCAGTGGATGCAGCGATTCATCGAGGTCCGCACCAGAGGACCGATATATTTGTCCTCGACGGCCCGCTTATTCTCGTGGAAGCGGGAGCCGGCGACCCCGAAGGCCATCGCCTGGTCCTGCAGGTCGCACTCGCCGCCCTGGTCGCAGATCGGGCAATCCAGCGGATGGTTGATGAGCAGAAATTCCATGATGCCGTGGCGCGCCTTGCGGACCACGGCCGACTTCGTCGAGACCTGGGGCGCCTCGCCGTTGGGGCCGGGCCGGCAGTCGCGGACGCCCCAGGCGCAGGACGCCACGGGCTTCGGCGCACCTTTCAGTTCGACCAGGCACATGCGGCAATTGCCGGCGATCGACAGCCGCTCGTGAAAGCAGAACCGCGGGATTTCGGCGCCCGCGGCCTCGCAGGCCTGCAGCAATGTGTAATCCGCCGGGACATCGACTTCGCGTCCATCGACGACGAGTTTGGTCATCGGAAATCCTTCAGGCCGAAGCCTCTTTCGTGGCCGCGTGTCGGCGTGACCCACGGATCCATAGCCTATCCCCGCGTCACTTCGGCACCGAAAGCATCCCGGTCATACAATTGGCGCCGGAGGTCGACCGCCTCAATGCGGCACAAAGCCTGAGAACGGCCCTGCACTATTCGGCCGCGATACGGATCGGCTCGGGATGCGGGTTCGCCATGTAGGTGTCGATACGCCGCTCGATTTCGGGCCGGAAATGCCGGATCAAGCCCTGCACGGGCCATGCTGCGGCATCGCCGAGCGCGCAGATGGAATGCCCCTCGATCTGCGTCGTGACCTCCAGCAAGGCGTCGATCTCGCGTTTCTGCGCCCGCCCTTCCGCCATGCGACTCATCACGCGCCAGAGCCATCCCGTGCCCTCGCGGCACGGCGTGCACTGACCGCAGCTCTCGTGCTTGTAGAAGTAGCTGATGCGGGCGATGGCCCGGACGATGTCGGTCGACTTGTTCATGACGATCACGGCGGCGGTGCCGAGCCCCGATTTCAGGTCACGGAGCGTGTCGAAATCCATCGGCGCATCCATGATCTCATGGGCCGGCACGCAAGGGACGGAGGACCCCCCGGGTATCACGGCCAGGAGGTTGTCCCAGCCGCCACGGATCCCGCCGCAATGGCGTTCGATCAATTCCCGGAACGGGACCGACATGGCCTCCTCGACATTGCACGGATTGTTGACGTGCCCCGACACGCAGAACAGCTTGGTCCCGGCGTTGTTCTTGGCCCCGAAGCCCGCAAACCAGGCGCCGCCCCGCCTCAGGATGGTCGGCGCTACGGCGATGGATTCGACGTTGTTGACGGTGGTCGGAAAGCCGTACAGGCCCATGTTGGCCGGGAACGGCGGTTTCAGCCGCGGCATGCCCTTCTTGCCCTCGAGCGATTCGAGCAGAGCCGTCTCCTCGCCGCAGATATAGGCGCCGGCGCCCCGATGCAGATAGATGTCGAAGGGATAGCCGTGGAGGTTGTCGGGGCCGACGAGCTTCGCCTCATAGGCCTCGTCGATCGCCGCGTCGAGCCGATCGGCCTCCTGCACGTATTCGCCGCGAATGTAGATGTAGCAGGCATGAGCATGCATGGCGAAGGACGCCAGGAGGCAACCTTCGATCAGCATATGCGGATCATTGCGCATGATCTCGCGGTCCTTGCAGGTCCCAGGTTCGGATTCGTCGGCATTGACCACGAGATAGGCCGGCCGCGCCGGATCCGGCTTCGGCATGAAGGACCATTTCAGGCCGGTGGGAAAGCCGGCGCCGCCGCGTCCCCGCAGGCCCGACGCCTTCATCTCGTTGATGATCCAGTCCTTACCCTTTTCGATCAGGCCCTTGGTGCCGTCCCAGGCACCGCGCTTGCGCGCGCCCTCGAGGCGCCAGTCGCCGAAGCCGTAGAGGTTCAGGAAGATGCGGTCCTTGTCGTCGAGCATCGCACTGATCCTCAGGTCTTGTCGGCTGCGGAGGCCCGCGGGCCGGCCGGAGGCGTTGCGGGACCGGTCTGGCCGCGGTCCGCGCCCGTAGCGGGTTCGCCCGGCCTCCCCTGGCGATCCGCGTCGGACTGCGGGTTCGACCGATGTATAGCCGAGGACTCGGCCTGACCGGTGCCGACCGGGACATCGGTCCTCGTCCTGGTATCGGCGACGGAGCCGACCGGCCGGGCCGTCCCGCCCTGGCGCTGACCATCGAGGCCTCCATGGCCCATGTCGCCCGGCGACCTGCCGAGTTCAGGATGATGTTCTCCGGCGGCGCCATCGCCCGCGGCCTCGAAACCCGCGTCGGCCGGTGAAGCACCGCCGCGTGCCGCCAGGGCGGCGTCGAATGCGGGATCCTGGTTGGCGGCCGTCAACACCGCCGCGTCGTCCGCCACATGCGCGGTCGCGAAGGTGTCGCCCTTGCCATCCTGCCCGTAGATCGTCGTCAGCGACGTGAGGCCGCCAACGGGTTCGGACGTGCGGCGGCCGGTCTGGGAGCCGGTCCGCACAGGCCGTCCAGCTGCAAGGTCGTCGAGCAACGTGCCGAAGTTCTCCGGGGTCAGATCCTCGTAATAATCGTCATTGATCTGCACCATCGGGGCATTACAGCATGCCCCCAGGCACTCGACTTCCAGCCAGGAGAACTTGCCGTCCGACGACACGACGTTCATCGGACCTACCCTCCGCTCGAGCACGGCTCGGATGTCGGGAGCGCCGCGCAGCACGCAGGGCGTCGTGCCGCAGAACTGGACGAAGAACGTCCCGACCGGCGACAGATTGTACATCGTGTAGAAGGTCGCGATCTCGAGCACGCGGATGTAGGGCATCTCCAGGATGTCGGCCACCTTCTCGATCGCGGGTTTGGGGATCCAGCCTTGGTGCTGCTGCTGCGCACGGCGCAGCAAGGCCATCACGGCCGAGGCTTGTCGGCCGGCGGGGTATTTCTTGATCTGCCGGTCGATCCAGGCCCGGTTCTCTGGCGTGAAGTCGAAGCTGTCGGGCTGCACCTCAGCCAATCGCCGGACCGTCATGATCGTCTCGTCAATTCAGTTTTTCGCAGGTCTGCCGCGGACTGCTGTGGCACATGTAAGCCGAGATGCCGCGCTGCAGCACGATATAGGCCCCGCCACTGGCGTCCGCGAAGGCGGTCTTGATCTCGTAGCCGTCCTTGAGCAGTTGGGCCACCGACAACGCAGCCTGCGCGGCCGCCGTCGACACGGCGGCCAGCAGGACCACGAGACCGGCAAGGCCGCGCAACGTCATCGGTCGACTTCCCCGAACACGATGTCGAGCGAGCCGAGGATGGCCGACACATCGGACAGCAGGTGCTCGCGGCACATGAAATCCATGGCCTGGAGATGGGCGAAGCCAGGCGCTCGGATCTTGCAGCGATAGGGCTTGTCGCTGCCGTCCGACACGAGATAGACCCCGAACTCGCCCTTCGGGGCTTCCACCGCCGCATAGACTTCGCCGGCTGGAACGTGGAAGCCTTCGGTATAAAGCTTGAAATGATGGATCAGCGCCTCCATCGAGCGCTTCATCTCGGCACGCGGTGGCGGCGCGACCTTACCCTGGCGGGTCGTCACGGGACCCTGTCCGTCGGGCGCCAGCAACTTCCTCACGCATTGCTGCATGATGTAGGTAGACTGACGCATCTCCTCCATGCGGATGACCTGCCGATCGTAATTGTCGCAGTTACGACCGACCGGAATGTCGAAGTCCATTTCCTCGTAGCATTCGTAGGGCTGCGACTTGCGCAGGTCCCAAACAGCGCCCGAGCCGCGCAGCATGACGCCCGAGAAACCCCAAGCCCAGCACTCCTCGAGGGTCACGACGCCGATGTCGACATTGCGCTGCTTGAAGATGCGGTTGTCGATGAACAGCGCCGTCAGATCGTCGACGACCTTGAGGAAGGGATTGCACCAAGCCCCGATATCCTCGACGAGTTGCCGCGGCAGGTCGGCATGAACGCCGCCGGGACGGAAGTAATTCGCATGGAGCCGGGCCCCAGAGGCCCGCTCGTAAAACGCCATCAACTTCTCGCGTTCCTCGAAGCCCCAGAGCGGTGGCGTCAGCGCGCCGACATCGAGCGCCTGCGTCGTGACGTTGAGCAGGTGGGACAGGATGCGCCCGATCTCGCAGTAAAGCACCCGGATCAATTGGGCCCGCCGCGGCACCTCGAGTCCGAGCATCTTCTCGATGGCCAGGCAGAACCCATGTTCCTGGTTCATCGGAGAGACGTAATCGAGCCGATCGAAATAGGGAATGTTCTGGACGTAGGTGCGGGCCTCCATCAGCTTTTCGGTGCCGCGATGCAGGAGGCCGATATGCGGATCCACGCGCTCGACGATCTCGCCATCGAGTTCGAGCACGAGCCGCAACACCCCGTGAGCCGCCGGATGCTGCGGTCCGAAGTTGATGGAGAAGTTGCGGATCGTCTGGTCGTTCATGGCACTCTCGCCTTGTCGCCGACCGGGGCCTGCGAGGCCTTCTCGTCACCCGGCAGGGACGCCACGTCCATGGCTTCCCAAGGCGACAGGAAGTCCCAATCGCGGAAATCCTGCGTCAGGCGGACGGGCTGGTTGACGACGCGTTTCTCGTCGTCGTTCCACCAGACCTCCACGAAGCCGCTCATCGGGAAGTCCTTGCGCAGCGGATGCCCTTCGAAGCCGTAGTCGGTCAGGATGCGCCGCAAGTCGGGATGACCCGTGAACAGGATCCCGTAAAGATCGTAGGCCTCGCGCTCGTACCAGTTGGCCGACGGAAACACCGAGACCAAAGACGGTACGGGGGTGGCTTCATCGGTCTGCACCTTCACGCGGATCCGCCGGTTGTGCTTGGGCGAAAGCAGGTGGACGACCACGTCGAACCGTTTGCCGCGCTGCGGGTAGTCGACGCCGCAGAGGTCGATGAAGCTGACGAACAGGCACTGCGGGTCATCGCGAAGGAAACGAACCAGATTGCCCAGGCTTTCCGCCTCGGCCAACAGCGTCAGTTCGTCATAGGCCGTCTCGACCCTAACGGCACCGTCCTGGAAAGCGGACGCGATCAGTCCGCCGAGTTCGGCATCCGTGGGTATCTTCACGTCCAACATGGAATGCGACCTCGACCCCGTGTCGGCCTACCGCTCGATAGTGCCGGTGCGGCGGATCTTCCGCTGCAGCAGCAGGACGCCGTAAAGAAGCGCTTCCGCCGTCGGAGGGCATCCCGGCACATAGATGTCGACCGGCACGATGCGGTCGCAGCCGCGCACGACGGAATAGGAATAATGATAATAGCCGCCGCCATTGGCACAGGAGCCCATCGAGATGACGTAGCGTGGCTCCGGCATCTGGTCGTAGACCTTGCGCAGGGCCGGAGCCATCTTGTTGGTCAAAGTCCCGGCCACGATCATCAGATCGGATTGCCGCGGGCTGCCACGCGGGGCAAACCCGAACCGCTCGGAATCGTAGCGCGGCATCGAGAAGTGCATCATCTCGACGGCGCAGCATGCGAGGCCGAAGGTCATCCACATCAATGACCCGGTGCGGGCCCAGTTGATGAGATCGTCAGTGGCCGTGAGAATGAACCCCTTGTCGGCCAGTTGCCCACTCAGTCCGGACAAGAAGAGGTCGTCGCTCTCGATGGCCCGTCCTGTCCGCGGATCGACCAACGGGCGCCCTGCCGCGGGTGGAACCGGGGACACGAGCGTACCGCCGGAGCCCGCGGGGTTCTTGTCGAGGATCAATCCCATTCGAGGGCGCCCTTGTTCCATTCGTAGACGAAGCCGATCGTAAGGACGCCGAGGAACACCATCATGGACCAGAAGCCGAAGAGCCCCACGTCGTGGAAAGCGACGGCCCAGGGAAACAGGAACGCCACCTCCAGATCGAAGATGATGAACAGCAAGGCCACGAGATAGAACCGCACGTCGAATTTCATTCGGGCGTCGTCGAATGCATTGAACCCGCACTCGTAAGCCGACAGCTTCTCGGGATCCGGCGACTGGTAGGCGACGACGAAGGGCACCACCAGGAGAGCGCCGGCGATCACCAGGGCCACCAGGATGAAGATCACCAACGGAAGGTACTGATCCAGAAGTCCCGGCATTGACGCTCCGAGGGGCTCGCGACGCGATACGGGGAGATGCGGCGTCGAACCCGTGCAGTCCGAAGCCCGAGCCGAGAGTTAGTGGACCGCCCCAGCCTTCGCAAGGCGAAAGCGTGCCGCAGGCTGCTTGGCCACAGGCCCGAGTGAACCCGCAACGCATCTGCCACGATCGGACGAGGACGAGAGATCCTCCAGGCTGAGCGGCCCGGACAGGCACCATGCTGGCGAGAGAGACGGGACTCGAACCCGCGACCTCCGGCGTGACAGGCCGGCGCTCTAACCAACTGAGCTACTCCCCCGCGAACCACGCTGCACGCAGTGGTGTCGCTCGGCCGGGTTTGGGTACGGCAGCCCCAGGACCAAGTCAAGGCGCATCCGGCCGCCACTGGCTCCGCAGCAACAAGCCTCAGAGATGCGGCGACCCGAGGTGCCAGCGGGTGATCTCGCGCGGGGTGACGATGTGGATCGATTCCGGCGATACCTGCTCGGCATAATCGATTACGGCAGGATCGACCCCCATCAGCTTGGTATAGTCGCTGAGCGCCGTCACCAGATCGTCGGTGCCATAGGTGCGGGTCATCTGGTCGCCCCCGGCCGGATCATGGGATTGGGCGTAGATCGCCATGCGGTGAATGCCGAGCCGGCTGATCGGCGGGATCACCCGCCGCTTACCACCGAAAAAGGCATAGACGCAGGCCGACATGCAGTAGCCCGGAACGACATGGCTGCGATCCGTGCCATCCTCGCCAACAGCGCGCGCCACGATCACGGCTGCTCCGATCTTCCGGAACATCATCCCGAGCTTCATGGCACCGACCACCGTGCCGCCGGGCGAATGGATCAGAACGACCGGCCGCAAGGCCTGGTCGCCCAGATGCTCCTGCAGAAACGACAGAAAGGACTCCGCCGTCTCGTTGTTGATCTCGCCTTGAGCGCTGATGATTTCGGCCGAGACGAATCGGTCGGCATGGCGCTTTCCGGGCTGCGCCGCCACGATGGTCTCCAACTGGAACGACATGGGCTCGGCCGCCCAGGCCGGCATGATCGGGGATCCCAGGCTGCATAGGGCCAGCAAGGCCGCCGCTCCGGCCGCCAGACGAACTCTTACGCGGGGCCACCTTTTCGGTGGAGGCATGGTGGGCGATGACGGGCTCGAACCGCCGACCCTCTCGGTGTAAACGAGATGCTCTACCAACTGAGCTAACCGCCCCATCCTCACGATCGACTGCAGATCATAACGCATGGGTCGCCGCCTTCCAAGCCGCACCTGCGCCGGCTGGGCCGCGCAGTCGTCCAAGATGGAACAGTCGCTGTGCCGGTGACCTGCAACACGCGCAGGCTCATCGGATCATCAGTGCACCGTATCCCGGCGAAGGCTCAGGCTTCGCACGCCAGCTCGCCGAGACGGGGCTGCAGACACCTGGTCCGCAGCCCTGCGATTGCACGCTCGGGGTCTCGTCAATGCGCGATGACGCCGGACGTATCGTCATCGACCCCGGCGACGGGCTTACGAACAGCCGACAGGTCCTCTTCCCAATGGATGGGCTCGGGCTGCCGCACCAGTGCATGGATCAGGACCTCGTCGAGGCGCGACACGGGCACGATCTCCAGGGCGTTCTTGACGCTGTTCGGGATATCGACCAGGTCCTTGGCGTTTTCCTCCGGGATCAGCACCTTCTTGATGCCGCCGCGCAGCGCTGCCAGCAGCTTCTCCTTGAGGCCGCCGATCGGGAGCACCCGGCCCCGCAACGTGATTTCGCCCGTCATGGCGATATCGCGACGGATCGGAATGCCGGTGATGACCGATACGATGCTGGTCGCCATGGCCACGCCGGCCGAAGGCCCATCCTTCGGCGTCGCGCCTTCCGGAACATGGACGTGGAAGTCGCGCCGGTCGAACAATGGCGGCTCAACCCCGAAATCGATCGCCCGCGACCGGACGTAGGAGGCCGCGGCAGAGATCGATTCCTTCATGACGTCGCGCAGGTTGCCCGTCACCGTCATCTTGCCTTTGCCCGGCATGGCAACCGCCTCGATGGTGAGCAATTCGCCACCGACCTCGGTCCACGCGAGACCCGTCACGATACCGATCTGGTCCTCGGTCTCGGCCTCGCCGTAACGGAACTTGGGCACGCCCAGATAGTCCGCCAGATTGTCTTCCGTGACCGACACGGATTTGCTGCCCGCCATCATGATCTCCTTCACGGCCTTCCGGGCCAGATTGGAGATCTCGCGTTCGAGATTGCGCACGCCGGCTTCGCGGGTGTAGCGGCGGATCACCGTCAACAACGCATCGTCGGAGATCGACCATTCCTCCTTGCCGAGGCCGTGCTTGGACACCGCAACCGGAATCAGATGGGTCCGCGCGATCTCGGCCTTCTCGTCCTCCGTATAGCCCGCGATCCGGATGATCTCCATACGGTCCATCAAGGGCGCGGGGATGTTCAGCGTGTTGGCGGTGGTCACGAACATCACGCTCGACAGGTCGTAGTCGACCTCGAGGTAGTGGTCGTTGAAGGCCGAATTCTGCTCGGGGTCGAGCACTTCCAGCAGCGCCGAAGAGGGGTCGCCGCGGAAGTCCTGGCCCATCTTGTCGATCTCGTCCAGGAGGAACAAGGGATTCGAGGTCTTGGCCTTGCGCATCGACTGGATGATCTTGCCCGGCATGGAGCCGATGTAGGTCCGGCGGTGGCCCCGGATCTCCGCCTCGTCGCGCACGCCGCCGAGCGATATCCGCACGAACTCCCGCCCGGTCGCCTTGGCGATCGAACGGCCGAGCGAGGTCTTACCCACGCCGGGAGGACCAACGAGGCAGAGGATCGGCCCGGTCAGCTTGTTGGCGCGGCTCTGGACCGCCAGATATTCGATGATGCGCTCCTTGACCTTGTCGAGGCCATAATGGTCGGAGTTCAAGGTCGACTCGGCCAGGGGAAGGTCACGCTTGATCTTGGATTTCTTGTTCCACGGAATGGAAAGCATCCAATCGAGGTAGTTGCGCACGACGGTGGCTTCCGCCGACATCGGCGACATCTGCCGCAGCTTCTTGAATTCGGCCTGGGCCTTGTCGCGGGCTTCCTTGGACAGCTTCGTGTCCTTGATGCGCTGCTCGAGTTCGCCAAGGTCGTCCTTGCCGTCCTCGTCGCCGAGTTCCTTCTGAATCGCTTTCATCTGTTCGTTGAGGTAGTACTCGCGCTGCGTTTTCTCCATCTGGCGCTTGACGCGCGTGCGGATGCGCTTTTCCACCTGCAGGACCGAGATCTCGCTTTCCATGAGGCCGAGGCATTTCTCGAGCCGCGCCGTGACGGACGTCGTCTCCAGGATGCCCTGCTTGTCCGAAATCTTGACCGCCAAATGCGACGCCACGGTGTCGGCGAGTTTCGTGTGGTCGCTGATCTGGCCGACCGCGGCCACGACCTCGGGCGAGATCTTCTTGTTCAGCTTGACATAGTTTTCGAACTCGCTGACCACCGAGCGGGCCAGGGCCTCGACCTCGACCTTGTCGAGCGGGTCGTCGGCCAGCGCTTCCGCATCGGCCTCATAGAACTCGTCCGTACGAACGTATTTGCCGACTTTGGCCCGTCGCGAGCCTTCGACCAACACCTTCACGGTGCCGTCGGGCAGCTTCAGGAGTTGCAGCACCGACGCCAGCGTTCCCGTGGTGAAGATGGCGTCGGTGGCCGGGTCGTCGTCGGTCGCATTGATCTGCGTTGCCAGAAGGATGAACTTGTCGGCCCTCATCACCTCTTCGAGCGCCCGGATCGACTTTTCGCGCCCGACGAAAAGCGGCACGATCATGTGAGGGAACACGACGATGTCGCGCAACGGCAGCACCGGGTAGGTGTCGATGGACCCCGGCGCTGCGGGCGAACGTTTCTGGCTGGACATGGTGCATCCTTTCGGAATTTAGACGCTCGCCGACGCTTCTGCCGAAGCCATCGGCGATCTCCCGCCACGCTGAGGCTTACGCAAGACTCAGACCATCTCGGGCGTCACGAGGACTCGCCTCAGGGGGCCAACCCGCACCCTGGGCCATGTCCATCGCAGTGGAATGTTCGTGTCGTCCGTCGGCGAGGCCCCGAAGGCGCGTCCGGGTATTGCCAACCTCCCTCGCCGCGTTGCAGGCGGGACCGCGATCGAGACACCGTCCCACCGCGGGCGATCAAGCACTAGCCCCGGTCTTCTCCGCACCGCGTTCGGAATAGATGTAAAGCGGCCTTGCGTTGCCCTCCACCACCTCCGGCCCGATCACGACCTGCTCGACGCCGTCGAGACCTGGCAGGTCGAACATCGTGTCGAGCAGAATGCTCTCCATGATGGACCGCAGGCCGCGCGCACCGGTACGGCGTTCGATCGCCTTCTTGGCAACGACGTTCAGAGCCTCGTCCTGGAACATCAGCTCCGTCGACTCCATCTCGAAAAGCCGCTGATATTGCTTGACGAGCGCGTTCTTGGGCTCGGTCAGGATCTTCTTCAAGGCATCCTCGTCGAGATCCTCGAGAGTGGCGATCACGGGAAGGCGGCCGACGAACTCTGGAATCAGGCCGAATTTCAGCAGATCCTCGGGTTCGACCTTGCGGAACACCTCGCCGGTGCGGCGATCGTCGGGCGCCTGCACCTTGGCGCCGAAGCCGATCGAAGTGCCCTTGCCGCGGCTCGAGATGATCTTCTCCAGCCCCGCGAAGGCGCCGCCGCAGATGAACAGGATGTTGGTCGTGTCCACCTGGAGGAATTCCTGCTGAGGATGCTTGCGGCCGCCCTGGGGCGGCACCGAAGCGACGGTCCCCTCCATGATCTTCAGAAGAGCCTGTTGAACGCCCTCCCCCGACACGTCACGCGTGATCGAGGGGTTGTCGCTCTTGCGCGAGATCTTGTCGATCTCGTCGATGTAGACGATGCCGCGCTGGGCACGCTCCACGTTGTAATCAGAGGCCTGCAAGAGCTTGAGGATGATGTTCTCGACATCTTCGCCCACGTAGCCCGCTTCCGTCAGCGTGGTCGCATCCGCCATGGTGAACGGCACATCGAGGATGCGGGCCAGCGTCTGGGCCAGGAGCGTCTTGCCTGAGCCGGTCGGCCCAATCAGGAGAATGTTCGATTTGGCAAGTTCCACGTCGTTATGCTTCGACGCATGGTTGAGCCGCTTGTAGTGGTTGTGGACAGCGACCGACAGGACCCGCTTGGCCTGCGGCTGGCCGATGACGTAATCGTCCAGGACCTTGCAGATCTCACGCGGGGTCGGAATGCCGTCACGACGATTGACCAGCGACGACTTGTTCTCCTCGCGGATGATGTCCATGCACAATTCGACACATTCGTCGCAGATGAACACCGTAGGACCCGCGATGAGCTTGCGGACCTCATGCTGGCTCTTGCCGCAGAAAGAGCAATACAGCGTGTTCTTCGAGTCGCTTCCGCCGGCTTTGCTCATTGTGGTCTCCATACCGACCCGGCCCGCGCTCGGCGCGACTCGAATCATCCTCATAACCTAGTCACGGCCCGCTAATGAAACGTAGCCCAGATCGCGCGTCCCCGCCGTGACCCTGCTGCCGTGGCAGCTTCCAGGCGCCCTGTCGAAGGCTGGACCGCGATGCGAACACAGCATCGGGGCGAGATCAAGCCCGGTCCGATCGCAACCCGAAGGCCCGTGCAGGACCGGCTCGACCGACGCCCCCGGCCCGGCGAGACCTGTCCCGCTCCAGCCTATTTGCCGTCGTTGGCAGGTTCCGCCCTCTTGGCCTCGACACGATCGATGATGCCGAAGTCCTTGGCTTCCTCGGCCGTCATGAAATGGTCGCGGTCGAGGGTATTTTCAATCGTCTCGTAGTCGCGCCCCGTATGGGTTACGTAGATCTCGTTCAGCCGGCGCTTGATCTTCATGATGTCCTCGGCATGCCGCAGAATATCCGAGGCTTGCCCTTGAAAACCGCCGGAAGGCTGGTGGACCATGACGCGTGTATTGGGAAGCGCGAAGCGCATTCCAGCCTCCCCGGCGCAGAGCAGCAGCGAGCCCATCGAGGCCGCCTGTCCGACACACAGCGTCGACACCTTGGGTCGGATGAACTGCATCGTATCATAGATGGCGAGACCCGCCGTCACCACGCCGCCCGGGGAGTTGATGTAGAGCGAGATTTCCTTCTTGGGGTTCTCCGCCTCCAAAAACAGCAACTGCGCGATGATCACCGATGCCATGTGGTCTTCCACCGGCCCCGTCAGGAAGATGATGCGCTCGCGCAACAGGCGGGAGTAGATATCGAACCCGCGCTCGCCCCTGCTGGTGTTTTCGATCACCTGCGGGATGAGGTAGTTGGTGTAAACCGCCGTTGGATCCATCATCGACCCGACCCTCACCTGCTGACCGGCCGCATCGGCCCTTCCGCAATATATGTGCGCCGGAAGCCAGCGCAACATGCGAGGCTTGTGCGGGTCCGACCGCTCCAGCTTCCGCACGCGCAGGACCGGGCCCGCGCCCGATCCCTTGCCCGTCTCTCAAGCCTCGGTCGTCGCGTCCGCATCGGCGCCGGCCGCGGCCGCTTCGACACCGAAGTCGGGCTCCGGCGATGTCTTGGGGGCCGCGTCCTCATCGTCCGGCATCTGGAAGAGTTCGTCGCGCCCCACCACCCGGTCGGTCACCTGGGCCTGCGACACGATGAGGTCGACGACCTTGTCTTCGAAGAGCGGCGCCTTGATCCCGCTCAAGGCCTCGGGGTTCTTCGTGTAGTAGTCCCACACCTGTTTCTCCTGCCCGGGGTACTGGCGCGTCATCTCGACCAGCGCTTTGCCCACCTCGCTGTCCTCGACCTTGATGCCGGCTTTCTCGCCGACTTCCGCCAGCACGAGACCCAGCCGCACCCGGCGCTCGGCGATGCGACGGTATTCCGCACGGGCGGCGTCCTCGGTTGTCCCCTCCTCGGCGAAACCCCGGCCCGAACGCTCCTGCTCGCCCTTGACCTGCCGCCAGATGTTGTCGAACTCCTGCGACACCAGGCCCTCGGGCAGCGCGAACGCGTAGCGCTTGTCCAGGGCATCCAGGAGGGCGCGCTTCAGGCGATCCCGCGAGGCGCGGGAGAAATCCTCCTGCATCCTGGTCCGGATGGCCTCACGCAGCGCCGCCACATCGTCGAAGCCGTAGCCCTTGGCGAAAGCGTCGTCGAGCAGCACCTCGCCCGGAGCCGCAACCTCCTTGACCTTGACGTCGAAGGTCGCCTCCTTGCCGGCGAGCTGCGGGGAACCGTAGTTGTCGGGAAACTTGACCACGACCACTCGGTCTTCCCCGACCTTGGAACCGACCAGTTGGTCTTCGAAACCCGGGATGAAGTTCCCGGACCCGAGCACCAGTTCGGTGTCCCGGCCCTGGCCGCCGTCGAAGGCCTCGCCGTCGACGCGGCCGTCGAAATCGATCTTCAGGCGGTCCCCTGTCTCGGCGCGCGCTTCGTCGCTCTCCTTGGGAGTGAAGACGCGGTTCGTATTGGCCATGTGATCGAGCGAGCGGCCGATTTCTTCGTCCGACACCTCAGCTACCGGCCGCTCGAGCGTCAGGTCGCCGAACGTGCCGGCTTCGAAGATCGGGATGGTCTCGACCGCGACCGTGAAGGCGAGATCGCCCTCGGCTTCCATGGCACGCTCGACCTCGGCCTGGTCGCTGGCCAGATCGATCTTGGGCTCCAACGCGAGGCGAAGCCCATTGTCCTCGACGATCTTGCGGTTCGCCTCGTTGACGGCATTCTGGACGACGTCGCTCATGATCGAGCGCCCGTAGAGCCGCTTGAGATGAGACAGCGGCACCTTGCCGGGCCGGAACCCGTTGATCTTGACCTTGTCCTTCATGCCCACGAGTTCGCCCTCGAGGCGGGAGGCCAGATCGGCGGCCGGGAGCACGACCTTGTATTCGCGCCGCAGCCCTTCAGCGCTGATCTCCGTAACCTGCATCCTAGTAGCCCTTCAAAAACGCGCTTCGCTGCGGTGGAGCAGCGTCAAAATGGCAGGCGGGCGGCGCCGGTCCGGCCGGCGCGGCAGCCGCACGGGCACAGACTGGTCCGGCCTGGCGGCCGGTTGCGCCGCGACGTGCCCGACTTCGTTGGAACGTCGCCGTCAACCTACCCCAAGCCAGCTGGGATTGGTGCGGGCGGAGGGACTCGAACCCCCACGACGTGAGTCACTGGAACCTAAATC
>CAXUCF010000115.1:0-14594 GCA_964249275.1 uncultured Lichenihabitans sp. | reverse complement strand
GTCCGGCACGATTACGCGACCGCGCGCGGACTCGCGATCACTGAGCGCCACGACATCGTGTACCGCGCCGCCGATCCGGGCTCGTCGAGCCCGCGACCGGCGCCGCCCGACCCGGCCCCGGCCCGGCACGCCGACCTGCGCTGGACCGTCGAGACGTCGCCGGTGCTGCTGTTCCGCTATTCGGCCATGACGTTCAACGGCCACCGCATCCACTATGACCAGCCTTATGCGACGGGCCTCGAAGGCTATCCGGGCCTCGTGGTGCACGGCCCCATCCAGGCGACGCTGTGCTTCAACATCGCGGCCGTACTTCTCGGGACGGTGCCGCGACGCTTCAGCTATCGCAACCTGGCGCCCCTGACCGCGGGCGACGCCTTCACGGTCGCGGGCGCCGGTCATCCGGACGGCACGGTCGCGTGCTGGACCGAGAGCGCGGACGGACGGACCTGCATGGAGGGCGAAGCTTCGGCTTGACGAAAGCTCGCGCTTGGCGAGACTTGCGCGCGGCTCCGGCCATCGGCCTGCAACGGCTCAAGACAAGACTGAGATCAGGAAACGCCATGAACAGCTTCATCTTGCGGGCCGGCCTCGCGGCCGTCATCCTGGCGGCCGGCGCCCTCGGCGCGCGGGCCGACAATCCGATCGTGATCAAGTTCAGCCACGTCGTGGCGGCCGACACGCCCAAGGGCAAGGGCGCCGACAGGTTCAAGGAACTGGCCGAGAAATACACGAACGGCCGCGTCAAGGTCGAGGTCTACCCGAACTCGACGCTCTACAAGGACAAGGAGGAGGTCGAGGCGCTGCAACTCGGCGCCGTGCAGATGCTCGCGCCCTCGATGGCGAAGTTCGGACCGCTCGGCGCCAAGGAATTCGAGGTCTTCGACCTCCCCTATATCCTGCCCGACAAGGCGGCGTTGCGGCGCGTGACCGACGGCCCGGTGGGCAAGAAACTGTTCGAGAAGCTCGAGACGCGGGGCATCAAGGGCCTCGCCTACTGGGACAACGGCTTCAAGATCATGAGCGACAACAAGCCGCTGCGCGAGCCGGCCGACTTCCACGGCCGAAAGTTCCGCATCCAGTCCTCGAAGGTGCTGGAAGCTCAGTTCAAGGCGCTGGGCGCCCTGCCCCAGGTGCTGCCTTTCTCGGACGTCTACCAGGCGCTGCAGACGGGCGTGGTCGACGGGTCGGAGAATACGCCGTCCAACATGTATACGCAGAAGCACTATGAAGTGCAGAAATACGCGACCCTGTCGGATCACGGCTACATCGGCTACGCCGTGATCGTGAACAAGACGTTCTGGGACGGTCTGCCGGCTGACGTCCGCGGCGAGCTCGAGCAGGCCTTGAAGGAGGCGAGCGTCTTCGCCAACGACTCGGCCCAGAAGGACAACGACGACGCCCTCGCGGCCATGAAGGCTTCGGGCAAGATCGAGTTCATCACGCTCACGCCCGAGCAGAAGGCTGCTTGGCGGAAGGCCATGGAGCCGGTCACGGCCGAGATGACGTCGCGGATCGGCAAGGACACGGTGGACGAGTTCAAGAAGGCGGCCGCGGCACCGACCAACTGAGGACGGCTCCCCCCTTCTCCCGCATGCGGGAGAAGGGGGACGCAGGGCCGGACGAGGGATGGGGATGGCTCCCACCCGCCTCGATGGCCGGGGTGCTTGTGGCGATCGGAAAAGCTTGACTGGCTAGGGATGTACGGTAGATTTCCGTACATCCATAACTCCTTAGAGGCTACGCTATGTCCCAAGAACTGCGAACAGCCCGGATCGAGGCGCGAATTGCGCCCGACGTACTTGCCGTGGTCAAGCGTGCGGCCGAACTGCAGGGCCGCAGTCTGAGCGACTTCGTGGCCGCAGCGGCTCACGACGCCGCGACCCGGGCCATCGAGGAAGCTCAGATCATCCGGCTATCCATCGAGGACCAGCGCCTGTTCGCCGACAACCTCAGCGCTCCCGCGCCGCCGAACGATGCCCTGCGCCGTGCTGCTCGCGCCTACCGCCAGCTTGTGTCCGCCCCGCGGTGACGGAGGCCTTCAGCATCCAGCCGTTGGGAGACCACGATCACAAGACTTTCACCTGTGGCGACCCCGCCCTCGATTATTACTTCCGGACCCAGGTGGGCCAGGATATCCGCCGGCGCGTGAGCAACTGCTTCGTCGCCGTCGCCCAGTCCGGCGAGGTCGCGGCCTTCTACACCTTCGCGTCCGCGACGCTGCCCCTGGCCGATGTGGGGACCGAAGAGGCCAAGCGCCTGCCGCGCTACCCCGCCGTGCCCGCGGCCTTGATCGGACGCTTGGCGGTCGATGAGCGGCACCAGGGACGACGGCTGGGCGGCGCCCTGATCTTCGACGCGGTCGCGCGTGCAGCCCGGGCCGATGCGATGGTCTACGCCTTGATCGTCGATGCCAAGAACGACGCGGCGGCCGGCTTCTACGGACATCTCGGCTTCCAGCGGTTCTCAAGCCGCCCGATGTCGCTGTTCCTGCCTATCCGCCAGGCGCTGCAGGCTCTGGCGGGGCCGACCGACAGCTCGTAGCCGAGAGAGATCGAACCCATCCACCCGCCGTCAGCCCTCGCCAGGTCATCCCCATGCTGCTCCGCATCCTCGACCGGCTCGAGGAGATCCTGATCGCGAGCCTCATGGCGGGCGCGACGTTGCTGATCTTCGCGTCCGTGGTGCAGCGTTTCGCGGCCGGCACGGCCTGGCTCTACCCTTACGCCAGCGCCATCGACCTCACCTGGGCGCAGGAACTCTGCATCTTCATGTTCATCTGGATGGCGAAGTTCGGCGCCGCCTACGGCGTGCGGACCGGCATCCACGTCGGCGTCGACGTGCTGCTGATCAAGATGCACCCGGCATGGAGACGCGCCACGGTCCTGTTCGGCCTGCTGGCGGGCGCGCTCTTCACCGGCGTCGTCGGCACCATGGGGGTGCGCTTCGTCCACGGGCTCACCGGCACGGGCCAGACCACGCCCGACCTCGAATGGCCGAGCTGGGCCGTCTACCTCTGCATCCCGCTCGGCTCCTACCTCATGTGCTTCCGCTTCCTGCAGGCCGCCTGGCGCTTTGCCCGGACCGGCGAACTCGCCCACCACGACATCGGCCGCGTCGCGGGCGTGCCGGACGTCGCCGAAGCCCTCGAAGCGGGCCACACCCGATGAGCGCCGCCATCATCTTCGGCCTTCTGGTCGCCCTCATGCTGACCGGCATGCCGATCTCGATCGCGCTCGGACTCACGGTGCTGTCCTTCCTGGTCACCATGACCCATGTGCCGATCGAGAGCGTGGGGCTGAAGCTCTTCACGGGGCTCGACAACTTCACCATCATGGCGATCCCGTTCTTCATCCTGGCCGGGACCTTCCTGACGCATGGCGGGGTCGCCCGGCGTATGATCGCCTTCACGACCTCGCTGGTCGGCCACTGGCCCGGCGGGCTCGGGCTGGCGGGCGTGGCGGCCTCGGCGCTGTTCGCGGCCGTGTCGGGATCGAGCGTCGCCACGGTCGTGGCGATCGGCTCCATCATGCTGCCCGCCATGGTGGACCACGGCTATCCCAAGGGCTTCGGGGCCGGCGTCATCACGACCTCGGGCTCGCTCGGCATTCTGGTGCCGCCCTCCGTCATCCTGGTGCTCTACGGCGTGTCGACCAATACCTCGATCGGCGCGCTGTTCATGGCGGGCGTCCTGCCCGGCGTCATTCTGGCGCTGGTGCTGGGCGGCCTCACCTGCGCGATCGCCTGGCGCAAGGGCTACCCCCGCATGCCACGCGCCACCTGGGGCGAGCGGTTGAAGGCGTTCCGGGACTCGGTCTGGGGTCTGGCGCTGATCGGCATCGTGCTCGGCGGCATCTACGGCGGCATCTTCACGCCGACCGAAGCCGCCGCGGTGGCGGCCGTCTACGCCTTCGTGATCGCGGTCTTCGTCTACCGCGACATGGGCTTGCGGGACGTGCCGCGCGTGCTGCTCAACGCCGCCAACACCAGCGCGATGCTGCTCTACATCATCACCAACGCCATCCTGTTCTCGTTCCTGATCACCTCCGAGAACATCCCGCAAGCCATGGCGGCCTGGATCGCGGGCCAGCACTTCCAGGTCTGGGCCTTTCTCATCGTGGTCAACATCGTGCTGCTGGTGGCCGGCAACGTCATGGAGGCCACCTCCATCCTGCTCATCATGGCGCCGATCCTGTTCCCCATCGCCAGGACGCTCGGCGTGGATCCGGTCCATCTCGGGGTCCTGATGGCGGTGAACATGGAGGTGGGACTCTGCCATCCGCCGGTCGGGCTCAACCTCTACGTCGCCTCGGGCATCACCAGGATGGGCATCACCGAACTGACCATGGCGGTATGGCCGTGGCTCCTGGCCATGCTGGCGTTCCTGGTCTTCGTCACCTACGTGCCCTGGGTGTCGCTGTGGCTGCCGCGGCTGCTCGGAATGTGACCGGGGCCGCCGTGTCGCTCATCGTTGCGCCGTTTCGGCGAGGCCCGCCAGGGTCTTGTGCCACACCGTTCCGTCCTGGGCCTCGCGGTCGCCGATGGCATAGACGGTGTCCATGTAGCCCGCGGCGAAAGGCGTCTGCGGCTTGTACTCGACCGCGCGGTCGATATAGGCGAGGTTGAAATCGATGCCGAGCCTGCGGGCCGCCTCGAAGCTCGCGGTCACGAGGCCGCTCGTCTGGGATTTCATGATCGTGGCGATCGACCGATAGGCGATCGGCAGCGTGCCGGGCGCCGTCACGGCGAATTCCGGCGGCAGGGTGTTGTTGACCACGGCCCAGACGTGGATCCTGCGGCGGAGCGCCGCCGGCACGGGCGGCCCGGCCGCCACCAGAATGTCGGGCCGGATGAAGATCTGCGCCGTGGCGACCCCGTCGACATGCATCTCCTGGATCGCGTGCGGACCCGCCTCGGCCTTGATCAGCACGGGCGGGAACACGGCCGGCACGCTGGCCGAGGCCACCAGGACGTCGCGAAACAGCGCGAGCGCGTCGGGCTGGCCGCTGGCCGCGATGGCGCCCAGGTCCCACAGCACCGGCCGCTGCGCGTCGAGATTGGTGGTGACGGCGAGGAGGCGGCGGCCGCGCCGGTGTTCGGCCGCGATCGCCGACAGCATGTCGGGAGTGGCGTAGGTCTCGACGAGCCGGCGCAGGGGCGCCGGATCCAGCAATCCGTCGCCGGCCACGATGCTGAACAGGTTCTGCGGTTCGGCCACGTTGGCGATGCCCTCGCCCGTGTAGAGCCTGGCCAGCACGCCATCGTAGGCCGAGCCGAGGAACGCGAACGGGGCGATCAGCGCGCCCGTGCTGACGCCGCTCACCACGTCGAAGACGGGCCGCGTGCCGCTATGGGTCCAACCGTCGAGCAGGCCGGACGCGAAAGCACCGCCGGCGCCGCCGCCCGACAGGGCCAGGTAGTTGATGTCGCGGGTCGGGCTCGGCTTCAACCCGGGTCCGATCACGGCCCGGGCGATGTCGCGCGGCGCGGCATCGCCCCAGACCCGGATCGTTCCGTAGCCCGGCACGGCCGCCACGGCCTGCTCGTCGGCCGTGAAAACGTCGCGGGATGCGAACGCGCAAGCGCCGAGCGACAGCGCCAGCGCGACCGCGCAGGCGAGCCGGATAGGTCCGTGCGGGCGCGCCCCGAACCACCCGATCGCCGGCGCCGTCACGGACGATTCCGCGGTGATGTGCTGACGCATTCAGGTTCCCGATCAGCCTGATCTATGCTTTGGTGCCAAGGCGTCATTGCGGCGGCCGGCATGCCGACAGGTTCGAGGATGCCGGCCCTGTCCTGACCCGGCCTTGCGGCTCCTCCGGGGGTCGGCGTCGGTTCGGCACTCAGGAGCGCGGCAGCGTCACGCGGCGCAGCGTGAGATTGATCCGGCCGCCCTCGTCGAGCAGCGTCGACGAACCGCCGAGGACGCGGTCGATGCCGTGGAACGCGAGGCGGGACGCCCCGCCCAGCACCAGGGCGTCGCCCGACGCGAGCCGGACCGAGCGAGTCGGAGAACGGCCCTCGCTTCCCCCGTAACGGAACAGCGCCGTGTCGCCCAGCGACAGCGACACCACGGGCGCCGCCAGATCCTCCTCGTCCCGGTCCTGGTGCAGGCCCATGCGGGCGCCGCCGTCGTAGAGGTTGACGAGACAGGCTTCCGGCGCGTGCTCATGGCCGGCGAGGTCCCGCCAGGCCCGCAGCGCCGCGGCCGGGATCCGGGGCCAGGGACGGCCCGTATCGGGATGGCTCGGCTGGTATCGGTACCCCGTGACGTCCGACACCCAGCCGAGCGGGCCGCAATTGGTCATCTGCACCGAGAAGGCCTTTCCGGTGCGCGGCATCCGGGGCACGAAGGGCGGGGCCTCGACCAGGACCGCCCTGAGTTCGACGAGCAGGCTCTCCTGCGCGGCGCGATCGAGATAGCCCGGGTGAAGGGCGAGGCCCGGCGCGAGTTCGGCCATGCTCAGGGCACCCACGGACATAACTGCTTCAGTTCATCACGCCACTGCCTCGGCGAGCGCAATGCGTCCGAAGCAGTTATGTCCGCGGGCCCCCTCAGCTTCGGCCGACCTTGGCCTCGATCGCGTCCCAGATGACGTGCGCAAGGTCGGGTCCGCCGAGCCTCTTCAAGGCGCGCAGGCCCGTGGGCGAAGTGACGTTGATCTCGGTCAGGTTGCCGTCGATCACGTCGATGCCGGTGAACAGCAGTCCCCGGCGCTTCAGCTCCGGTCCGATGGTGGCGCAGATCTCCCGCTCGCGGGCCGTGAGTTCGGTGGCGTTCGCGGCCCCGCCCCGCACCATGTTGGAGCGGATGTCGTCGCCGTTGGGCACGCGGTTGACGGCGCCGAGCGCGACCCCGTCGACCAGCAGGATGCGCTTGTCGCCCTGCATGACCTCCGGCAGGAAGCGCTGCACCACCCAGGGCTCGCGGAAAGTCGCCGTGAACAGGTCGAACAGCGAGCCGAAATTGGGGTCGCGCGCGGCCACCTTGAATACGGCGGCGCCGCCGTTGCCGTGCAGCGGCTTCATCACGACGTCGCCGTGCTCGGCCCGGAACGTCTCGATGGCGGCGCGGTCGCGCGAGATCAGGGTGGGCGGCATCAGTTCGGGGAAGTCGAGCACGAAGAGCTTCTCCGGCGCGTTGCGCACGCCGGCCGGGTCATTGACCACCAGGGTCTCGGGGTGCACGCGCTCCAGGAGATGCGTCGAGGTGATATAGGCGAGGTCGAAGGGCGGATCCTGGCGCAGCAGGACGACGTCGACCTCGACGAGGTCGGTCCGCCGGGGCTCGCCCAGCATGAAATGGTTGCCGGGCTCGTCCCGCACTTCGAGCGGCTGCATCGGCGCGAACACGCTGCCGGCCCGCTGCGACAGCTTCTCGGGCGTATAATAAAGCAGCGCATGGCCCCGCGCCTGCGCGGCCAGCAGCATGGCGAAAGTGGAGTCACCCGCGACGTTGATGCGTTCGATAGGGTCCATCTGGACCGCAACGGTGAGACCCATGGGTGTGTCCTCGACCGGGCCGGCGTTCCGGCGCGTCGCGGGCAATGTGCCGACCGCGGGGGTTTCGTCAACTGCGGGCGGACCGACCGCAGGACGACGCCGCGAGACCGTCGGGCCGGAGCCGCCGGGCTCGGGCAGTCGAGGACATGCCGCGCATGGTGGTTGGGAAGACGGCGATTTGTGGAACCGCGCGCCGCGGCAACTCCTGGTTCGCGAAGCCCCCTCCAGTACCGGAGCGCTGGGCGATCGGCGGATGCGTTCAACACGCTTTGACCAACGGCGCACGATCGCGATCCCCGATCGTGTCGGACAGGACGCCAGGAATGCTCGGCCGAAACGCGCGAGCCGCACCCGGCCCCCACGAACCTGTCGGCATGCGGCGCCCGGCTCTGGCCGGGGTTGACGTGAATTGCCGTCAAATTTGGTGAAAGTTTAGCTGAAAAGCCGACCCTTGATTAAACCGTCCGGATCTATCCTCAACGGGCACAAACCCCGGCAGTCGAGCACATCGTTGTTGCAGCTTCAGAACATCATTCTCGAGATGGTTGCAAAGGGTGAGGCTTTGGCGGACACCGCGGATCGCCTTTGCGTCGAAGTGGAAAATCGCTGTCCGGGAATCATCTGCTCGATCCTGCGGGTCGATCTCGGCCGCCTTCATCCGCTGTCGGCGCCCAGTCTGCCGGCTGGGTTCACGGCGGCCATCGAGGGGCTGGCCATCGGGCCGAATGTCGGGTCCTGCGGCAGCGCCGCCTTTTTCGGGACAGCGGTGGCCGTCACCGACATCGAAAACGACCCGCGGTGGACCGAGTATAAAGAACTCGCGCTGCCTTTGGGCATCAAGGCGTGCTGGTCGAGCCCGATCTGCGACGGCCAGGGCCGAGTGCTCGGAACCTTCGCCTTCTATTACCGCGAGAAGCGAGGTCCGAGCCTTCAAGAATGCGATCTCGTCGAGACCTGCGTTCATCTTTGCGCGATCGCTCTCGAGCGGCACGAGCGGGTGTTGGAACGCGAACGCCGGACGTATATCGACGCCCTGACGGAACTCCCGAACCGGGCGAGCTTCAACGAAGCCTTGTCGCACCTGTCTTGCGACGACCCTGGTTCCTGGGGGTTTCTGCTTCTCGATCTGGACAACCTGAAATTCGTCAACGACACCTTCGGTCACCACGTCGGCGACAACCTCCTGCGGATCGCCGCGAAGCGGATCGCCCGGGCAGCTGAACCCAACTCCGCCTTCCGCCTGGGAGGGGACGAATTCGCCATCCTGGTCGAAGGCTTCGAAGCAGTCGCCGATATCGAGGCGGCAGCAGGACGATTGCGCGAGGCGTTGAGCCAACCGGCCGACTGCGACCAGCATGCGATCGTGCCGACCGCCACGATGGGCGTGGCGGTATTGTCGCCCGCCGACGCGACGGCCGATGTCGTGCATCGGAACGCCGATTTCGCCCTGTACCACGCCAAGGAGACGGATCGCGGTGGTTACGTTCGACACTCGCCGGATCTCGGACTCGCCATGACGCATCGCGTCGGTGCTCTCCGGGAGGTCGCGCTGGCGCTCGGGCAAGGTCGGATCGACGCCGACTATCAACCCGTCGTCCGCCTCGATACGCGCGCCATCGTGGGAGTCGAAGCCCGGTGGCGCCTGGTCACCGGCAGCGGCGAGGTCGGTCAGGGCGGCGCCGTTCAGGAGGCGATGCGGGATGCTCGCATCGCGTCTCGGTTGACCCGCCGCATGCTGGGGATCGTGGCGTCGGATGTTCGCGCGTGGCTGGCACTGGGGACCTCCTTCCAGCATGTCAGCATCAGCGTCTCGGCGGCGGACTTCCACGGGGGCGAGTTCGTCGACTATCTCACCGCGGCGTTTCACCACGAAGACGTCTCGCTGAGACATGTTGTCCTCAAAGTGACCGAACCGGTCCATATGAGACGCCGGGATCACGTCGTCGCGCGCGCCATCAAGGCAGTGCGGGCCAGAGGCGTCCGCGTCGCCCTCGACGACTTCGGCTCGGGGCTCGCGTCGCTGCCGGACCTGGTGACGGGGTCGGTCGACATCCTCAGGATCGACAAGGCGCTGGTCCACGGCCTGGCGCCCGACGACCCGAACGCCGTGATCGTCGAAGGACTCACCGGCATTGCGGGCAAACTCGGCGTTCAGATCCTGGCGGAGGGCGTGGAAACCGAGGGTCAGTTGCATCAGTTGCGAAGCTTCGGTTGCACCCTGGGCCAAGGTCAACTGTTCGCGAAAGCGCTGCCGCGCGAGCTCGTTACCGCGATGCTGCTGCGCTCGGTTCAGCCCTCCGCGGACGTGCAGAGGCCAGCCCTGAGCGTTACGCGGCAATCCGCTCCCATGCGCCCTCAGGGCGGCCTGGACCACAACACCGCCGCTCCTTTTTGATCGCCGGGCCGCGGCACGCCGGCGGGTCTCCCCGCGCAGGGATGCATCACGCGGGTGCGGGGCTATGCAGCGGTCCTGCCAGATCCGCGAGCAGACCTGCCGCGAAGGTAGCCTTCGACACGGTCAGTCCCGTCGAGGTGGCGACCTCCAGGGCCTGGCGGACACGGCCCAGCGCGGCGCCCCGCGCCTCGCTCCAGGCAGCCACCGCACCGGACCCCGCGCCCACCTCGCCCAAGACCTCCGCGGTCAGGCGGCGATGCACCGCCAGGATGGTGCCGACGGCCCGCTCCAGGACGAGTTGATCGTAGGTGTCGGAAACCGGTACCGCGCGGGCCCCGGCCACGAGGGCGTCAAGGCCGAAGGCGCGCTCCAGGGCGAAATGCGTCCCCGCCACATCGGCGACCGGCCGACCGCTGGCCTCGGCCACATGCACGATGTCGGGTGCCGAGGCGAGCGCCCGGACGGCGGCAAGGACGCGGGCGGCCTCCGCCCGCAGGCCCAAGCGGACGAGTTCCGCCTGTCGCGCCTCGATCGCCTTGAGCGCCGCGCCGCCCAGCACCGTCGGCAGGGCCGAGACCGTCGCGGCGATGCCGTCGCGGTAGCGCGCTACGACCGGCGCGATGTCGCCGGCCAGATCGAGGTTGCGGATGAACCAGACCATGCGGTCGGTGAGGAGATCCTGGACCACGGCGTAGAGGCCGAGCTGCGTCTGGCCCGGAACGGCACCGCCGAGGTCGTCGATGGCCCGGTTCAGGTCGGGGAGACCGAAGGCGTCGCGCGTCACGGCGAAGGCCTTGGCGACGGTCGCGATGTCGGCACCCGTGTCCTCGACGAGCCGTGTCGCGAGCGAAGGACCGCCGTGGTTCACGATGACGTTGGACAGCGCCGTGGCGACGATCTCGCGGCGGAGGCGGTGCCCCTCGACCGCCTCCGGAAAGCGCCGCCGCAGCGCCTCGGGAAAGTAAAGCTGCAGCTCCCGATCGAAATAGGGATCTTCCGGAACCGTGCTGTCCAGCAGGGCGTCGTAGAGGGACAGCTTGGCATAGGCCATCAGCACGGCGTACTCCGGCCGGGTCAGGCCCTCGCCCCGGCCCATGCGCTCGCCCAGTGCGGCGTCATCGGGCAGGAACTCCACCGCACGGTCGAGGCGTCCTTCGGCTTCGAGAGCCTGCATGGTGCGGACCGCCAAGCCCGTCGCGGCCAGCCCCCCGTGCATGGCGAGCGAGAGGGCCAGCGTCTGTAGCGCATTGTTGCGCAGCACGAGCGCCGCGACCTCGCCCGTCATGGCGACCAGCAGCGCGTGGCGCGCCGCCGCGGCGAGCCGCCCGTCCCGTTCGGGACCCATGAGGGCAATCTTGATGTTGACCTCGACGTCGGACGTGTTCACGCCGGCCGAATTGTCGATCGCGTCGGTGTTGAGCCGCACGCCTGCCAGCGCCGCCTCGACGCGCCCGCGCTGCGTCATGCCGAGGTTGGCACCCTCGCCCACGACCTTGGCCCGCAAGGCCGAGCCCGTGATCCGCACGGCATCGTTGGCCCGATCGCCCACGTCGTCGTCGGTTTCGGTGCCGGAGCGCACGTAGGTGCCGATACCGCCGAACCACAACAGGTCCACGGGCGCCGCAAGGATCGCCTGCATGAGGTCGGCAGGGGTGGCTTCCGCATGGCCGAAGCGGAGCGCCGTGCGGACTTCGGGCGACAGCGGGATGGCCTTGAGGCCGCGTGAGAACACCCCGCCGCCGGGCGAAATCAGAGACGGATCGTAGTCGGCCCAGCTCGACCGCGGCAGCGCGAACAGGCGTTGACGCTCGGCGAAGCTCCGCGCCGCATCCGGCTGAGGATCGAGGAAGATGTCGCGGTGGTCGAAGGCCGCGACGAGGCGCAGGCTGCGCGACAGCAGCATGCCGTTGCCGAACACGTCGCCCGACATGTCGCCGACCCCCGCCACCGTCACGGGATCGCGGCCGACATCGATGTCGATCTCGCGGAAGTGGCGCTTCACCGCCTCCCAGGCGCCCCGCGCCGTGATGCCCATGGCCTTGTGGTCGTAGCCCTGGCTGCCGCCCGACGCGAAAGCGTCACCGAGCCAATAGCCGCGTTCCAGCGCCAGCGCATTGGCCGTGTCCGAGAAGGTCGCGGTGCCCTTGTCGGCCGCGACCACGAGATAGGCGTCGTCGGGATCGTGCCGGACCGTCGCGGGCGGCGGTCGAACGACGCCGCCCTCGATGTCGTCGGTGAGGTCGAGGAGCGTCCGGATGAAGATGCGGTAAGTTTCCGTGCCTTCCGCCATCCAGGCCGCGCGTTCGGCTGCCGGCGGCAGATGCTTCGGGACGAAGCCGCCCTTGGCGCCCACCGGCACGATCACGGCATTCTTGACCTGCTGGGCCTTCACGAGGCCCAGGATCTCGGTGCGGAAATCCTCCGGCCGGTCGGACCAGCGCAAGCCCCCCCGCGCGACATAGCCGAACCGCAGGTGCAGGCCCTCGACGCGGGGGGAATGGACGAAGATCTCGAACAGGGGCCGGGGCAGCGGCATGCCGGCGACCTCCGCGCAGGCCAACTTGAACGCGATGGTGTCGCGTGGGCTCCCGTCGGGCGCGGTCTGGAACACATTCGTGCGCACCGCCGCCTCGACGAGATTGACGAAGCGGCGCAGGATCCTGTCGTCGTCGAGGCTCGTCACCCGCGCCAGCATCGCCTCGATATCGGCGCGGATCTCCGCCTCGCGCTCGGCCCGGGTCGCGGCCGCGCGGCCTGGGCGGTTTTCATCCGCGGCCGGATCGAAGCGGGCATGGAACAGGCGGACGATCGACCCTGCGATTGCGGGATGACTCGCCAGGGTCGCGGCCAGATAGTCCTGCCCGTAACGTACCCGCAGCTGCCGCAGGTAGCGGCCGAAAGCTCGCAGCAGCGCCGCATCGCGCCACCCGAGTCCCGCTTCGAGCACGAGGCGGTTGAAGCCATCGGACTCGGCAAGTCCGGCCGACAGCGCCAGCAGGGCCGCCTTCAGCGGCCCGCCCAGCCGATCGAGGTCGACCGCGGCACCGGTGGCACGCTCCAGCAGCATGTCGTGCAGCCAGACCCTGGCGTCCTCGGCGGCGCCGGCCGGCAGCATGTCGTAGGTGCGCTCGTCGATGACCCTGAATCCGAGGTTCTCGAGCACGGGAACCCGGCCGGACAGGGGCAGCGAGGTTCCGCGGGAGAACACCTTGAGGCGGATCTGCGCTGCGGGATCCGTATCGCGCCGGCCGAGGTCGACGGCCCGGGGGTCGTTGCTGCCCAGCCGCTCGATGATGCCGATGTCGGCCAGCGCCTCCTGCGGCGTGAAATTGTCCTGATAGGCGGCCGAGAAGGCGTCCGCATAGCGGGCCGCGAGCGCACGCGCCTGCCGCCCCTCCCGCGTATCGGCGAGCGCGCCCCGCAACGCGTCGCCCCAGGTCCGCACAATGGCGGCGATGCCCTGCTCCAGCGCCGCGGGATCGCGCTCGGGCACGACACCCTCGTTCAGCCCGATGATGTAATGGGTGCGGGCCAGCGGCCCATCCGGGTAGTCCGGATAGGAGGCCGACAGGCGGCCGCCGTAGGTCGCGGCGAGATAGTCGCCGATGCGAGCCCGGACGACGGACGTGTAGCGGTCCTTGAACACGTAGACGAGCAGCGACACGAAGCGGCCGAAGCGATCGGGCCTGACCAGGACGCGGATCCGCGGCCGGTCGGCCAGTTCGGCGATCGCCAGGGTGAAGCGGAAAAGGCGGTCGACGCCGATCTGGAACAGTTCGTCGCGCGGGTAGCTCTCCAGCACGGCCAGCAGACTGCGACCGGCGTGGCTCGTCGGGTCGAGCCCGGCGCGCTCCACCACGGCCGCCACCTTGCGGCGCAGGTAGGGGACGTCGCGGGCCGAATCCGTATAGGCCGACGCCGTGAACAGGCCCACCATGCCGAGCAGGCCCGTCAGCGTACCGGACCGCGAGAACAGCTTGACCGCGACATAATCGAGGTAGACGGCCCGGTGCACCCGCGACTTGAAGTTCCCCTTGGTGACCGCGATGGCGCTCGGCCCGTCGAGGAAGGCGGCGATTTCGGGCATCGGATCGGCCGGCGCGCGGCCGCGCCGCAGGGCTTCGACCGCGGGATCGCGCAGGATCCCCAGACCAGAGCCCTCGACGGCCGCCTGGATGTCGGCTGCCGTTCCCTGCTCGCGCATCCCGAGCAGGGTGAAGTGGCCGTCCAGCAGCCAGGCCAGGAAGGCCCGGACCTCGGACGCCTCGTCCTGCGGCAGCCCCGGAGGCGTCTCGGCGTAACTGTCGGCCAGCGCCCCGAGGCGCCGCAGCATCGCGTCGTGGTCATCCGTCGCGATCCCCACGTCGCGGAACATCCGCTCGAGTCCGGCGACCAGTTGCTGTCGCGTCTCTCCGGGATCGAGCCGGTCGAGGTGGATGTGGATGAAGCTTTCACGGGCGAACACCCCTTGAGCATTGGCCGTCGTTTCCCCGACGACACGGACCAGCGCGCCCGTGACGTCGCGCTCCACGCCGAGGATCGGATGCGCCACGAGATAAGGCGCGAGGCCCTGCCGGTTCAGTTCGGCCAGCGTGGAGTCCAGCAGGAACGGCCGGTTGTCGTTGACAACCTCGAGGATGGTGAGGTCCCAGGGTCGGCCGAGGCGCTGGACCGTCACGTCGCAGAGTTGCAGGCCCGC
>CAXUCF010000114.1:932-14638 GCA_964249275.1 uncultured Lichenihabitans sp. | reverse complement strand
GCGTGATACGTGCCGGGTGGCAGATCGCCCGAGTGCAGCGGGATGACGGTGAAACGGCTGTTCAACCATTTTCCGGTGCGACCCATTCCCGGGTGCCTCCCGCCAAGACCAACCTCGTCGCTGAGCGAGGCGGCGGAGCCTGCGGACAAAATCGGACGGCTTCATGAGCTATGGTTCGGGCATATGTGTCCGATCTGTCAAGGTTTGCCTCGTCTTCGTGTCGAAGATCACCCTGCACCCTACCCGACCCGCACGTAAAATGCTCCCAAACAGGCGTGCTCCTCCAGGGCAATCGGGTGAACGCGAGCAGGGACGGTGCGGTGGATGGTGAGGGGTTGGGGAGCCGTCATTGCGAGCGGAGCGAAGCAACCTAGGCTCCGGTGCGAGGCCAATTATCTCGCGCTGTCGGCGGGAGGCTCCGACGGTGCTTTCGGGGCCGGGCTGCTGAAGGGGTGGACGGACGCGGGCACGCGTCCGACTTTCGACATCGTCACCGGCGTCAGCACCGGCGCGCTGCAGGCTCCACTGGCCTTCCTCGGACCCAACCGCGATGCTGACTTGCAACGGCTTTACGCTGGAGATTACGAAGAGCCTGAACAGGCTACCGAACCCTCTGGTTCCGCTAACCACGGCGGGGCTCGTCGGTTCGTGGCCGCTCCGCGACCTCATCGCGCAGAACGTGACCGAAGACCTGCTTGCGAGGGTCGCCGCCGAGCACCGCAAGGGCGCCGCCTGCTCGTCGTGACCACCAACCTCGACGCGCAGCGGCCGGTATTGTGGAACATGGGTGCCATCGCGGCCAGCGGTCGTCCGGACGCGCTCCAGCTGTTCCGGGAGATCCTCCTGGCCTCGTCCAGCATCCCGGGCATCTTCCCGCCGGTGATGATCAGGTCCGACGCCAACGGCACGTCATTTAGCGAGATGCATGTGGACGGCAGCGCGTCCACGCCGATCTACGCCAATCCGGAACTCCTCGCCGGACAGGGTCCCCTCGGGACGAGCACCTGTCGCCGCCGCAAGCATCTGTGGCTGTTGATCAACAACACCCAGCCGCCGGAGTTCAAGATCGTGCCCGACCGCGATCATGCGGCGCTCCTACGCGACGCTAATCAAGGCGGAAACCAAGGGTTTCGTGGCAGCCTCCTACGAGGCATCGCAGCGGCTCGGTGTCGACTACAACGTCGCTTACATCGACAAGGAGTCGGGCTACGATCCGCTTGAGCCGTTTCGGTCTGATTACATGCGGTCGGTCTTCATCTTTAGGAGAGAAGGAGGCTGCCGCGGGCACTGCATGGCATCGATCCCTCGACCGCATACAGGAAGGCGTGACGCCCTGACCTGCCTGGATCAGCGAGAAGCGACACCGAGGGCGCACCAACACACAATGGCCGGCATGTCCACCTACACCTTGACCCGCAATCCAGCGGTCAGGATCACCCATGCGTTCTCTGATCGTCGAAGATGAACCGGAGATCGCGGCCTTCGTAGCCCGGCTGCTCGGACAGTTGAACGGCGTCGTCGACGTCGTCGGCACCTTGTCCGCAGCCCAGCATGCTCTCCAGTCCTTCAACTACGATCTCGCCGTCGTCGACAGGATGCTGCCTGATGGCGATGCCCTCAAGATCGTGGCGCTGCTGAGCGAAGTTCCCGACCGACCCGCCATCATCATGCTAACGGCGCGAGATACGAAGGAGGACGTCATCGACGGCCTGAATACCGGGGCCGACGACTACCTAGTCAAGCCTTTCGAGCCACAGGAGTTCGTAGCGCGCACTCGCGCCATCCTGAGGCGGCCGCGGACCATTTTGCCTCAGGTGCTCGGCTTCGGAAACGTCGAACTGAACCTCGGCACCAACGAGACCCAGGTGGCTGGGCAGGCCGTCCTGCTACGTCGCCGAGAGGCCATGATCCTAGAAGCGCTTTTGCTGAGGCGAGACCGCGTCGTATCGCGGAGTATGTTGGTTGAGGCTCTGTACGGGTTCGACGACGAGATCGAGTCGAACAGCCTCGAAGCCCAGGTCTCCAGGTTGCGTAAGAAACTCGCCGACCTTGGGGGCGATGTCGAGATCCGCAGCATGCGCGGCATAGGATATATCCTGCGAAGGATCAAGGTGCAGAAAACCTGACCTCTTAAGCAGCTGGACAACGCAAGCAGCCGTTGATCCGCCGACGCTGTGGCCGAGGAGGGCGATCGGCCCAGCGAAGACTTGCGGATGCTCGGCCAGCAGGCAGCGGAGATATAGGTCGGCCGCGCCTGCGGCTCCAGGCGCGGCCGACAGCACAAAAGTGACCGCGCGAAGTCCCGGGCCCAGTCGCGCAGCTAGACCTCCGAAGGGATCGACCAGTGCCCCGGCATGGGGAAAGCAGATCACGTGGTCTCGATCACGATCCCGGCCCCGGCGCCCTTCGGGCCCTCCGCCTAGGCGAGATGCGCCCGGCCGACATGGAACAACAGCGCAATGCTCAGCCCCGCACCGGCGAGGATCGGCGCCGTGTTACCGAAGGACCCGGAAACAGCATTCACCGGAATCCCCAGCGGCCCGGTCGTCATTGCGACGCGATAGACAAGGGCATTGGCGGCCATATAGGCGCGGCGATGCGTAGAGGCCTGAATTTCGGCGAACATGGTCTGGCGAACCGGCCAGAACAGCAGCTCGCCGCATGTGCCGAGGATCACCAGCGGGAACAAAAGAGTCGCGCGCCAACGACGGACTCCACCGGGGAGAAAGCTCCACGACTGCTCCGAGCGCCTGCATTCGGGCGGTAATATCAGACAAGTAGAAGCGCGCGTTGTTCGCCGACATCATCGAAAATGCGACAACGGCGAGCCTGCGTCGGCTGGATCTGCCGGCATTGCTACGCGCCGTGGACGGCCAACAGTCTGGTCCGATCCATCCACCTCGGCCTCTATCCATCACCGATCGACCCTCTCCAGGATCGCCCCGACCTGCATAGTCTTCCACTTGCCCCCCGCGCGCCATTCGAACGCCACGGGCATCCAGAACGGCGGCGATGCCGCGCAAGCTGGTGATACTACTGGCTCGGATGCGCTCGATGATGGGGAGAACGTTCTCGGCGAAACGGAGAGCATCCTCGGGCACTCGGGAGCCAGCTGCGTACCTGCAGTCGGCCTTCGAGATGAGCGAGCGGCAGGCGTGCCGAGCGATCGGCGTCGATCGGAGCAGCGTGCGATATCGGGCATCGAGGCCGGACGACGGTGTCCTTCGCGAGCGGTTGAAGGCCTTGGCGCACGAGCGACGACGGTTCGGCTACCGGCGCTTGCACGTCCTGCTCCGGCGGGAGGGTCACGCCGTCAACAGGAAGCGTGTGCAGCGGCTCTATCCCGAGGAGAAGCTGACCGTACGGCGCCGGGGTGGGCGCAAGCGCGCGATCGGCACGCGCGCACCGATCACCGTGCCGCTGGGACCGAACGAGCGCTGGAGCCTGGACTTCGTCTCGGACCAGATGACGGACGGCCGCCGGTTCCGCATCCTGACGGTGGTCGACGACTGCACGCGCGAGTGCCTGGCGCTGGTGGCCGACACGTCTTTGTCGGGCTCACGCGTCGCGCGCGAACTCGACGCCATCATCGGCCGACGCGGTAGATCCACCAGCATCGTCAGCGACAATGGGACGGAGCTGACATCGAACGCCATCCTGGGCTGGGTGGACCGCACGGGGGTGAAGTGGCACTTCATCGCTCCCGGGAAGCCGCAGCAGAACGGCTTCATCGAGAGCTTCAACGGCCGCATGCGCGACGAGGTGCTGAACAAGACCCCGTTCCGTTCCCTCTCACACGCTCGCATTGGCCTGGCTGCGTGGCGTCCCGACTACAACGAGGAGCGGCCCCACTCCCGCCTCGGCTGGATGACGCCCAATGCCTATGCCGGAGCCATCTCCGGAGAGGCCGGCCGGAGCGCTGCGCTACGCGAAGGCTCCGCGCTCCGGCCTCTTGCAACCCAGACCCGAAGCGCTTCAGATCAACCACCGACGCCAGCAACGACTGGATGAGAAACGGGGGGTCACGTCACAGGCCCTGCTTTCAAGCTGCCATGGATTTGCGAACTTGATCCCGCATCCCTCAAACCCGCCGGTGTCGGTTATCCAGTCTCGCAGTCGCCTCAAGCGACGTTAGAGTTTCGTTGCGGACGTCGAGGCCAATGCTTGGAACGGTTTCCTAGTCGGCGCGGCTGCCGGAGAAGACGACAATGCAACGTTACGAGGCCCATAGCTTTCAGCCGAAATCGCGCAGCCCCTTAAATCAACGGCCGCACTCCCACTACGCCAGTGTTTGCCGAGGTAGGCAGAAAGCCGATTGGGAACCGGTATGAGATAGACGCAAAAAGCATATTGACCATACTCAATGCAATGATTATCCCATAAGCGGGAGGACTGGAACCGTGCTGCAGGGGGTCGAACCGCTTCCGCGTTCCGAAGGCAGCCGCGCCGAGGATCTCGTGCGGCGGCTTGAGGCCATCATCCTGGAGCGGGGCGCCGATCAGTCGCCGCGGCTCGGGTCGAAGGAGGAGCTGCGCAAGGCATTCCAGGTCGCCCATGGCACGATGAACGAAGCCGTTCGCGTGCTTGAAACGCGCGGGATGATCGAGCTCCGGCGCGGACCGCAAGGGGGCGTCTTCGTCGCTCCGCCATCGCTGTCGCTGCGGCTCAGCCAAGTCGTACTTGGCGTCAAGCACAGCAAGACCACGGTCGAGCAATGCCTAGCGGTCCGCAACCAGATCGATCCCCTTGCCATCATTGAGGCGGCCAAGGTCGGACGGCTAAAAACCGCGGCGGTAGACGAGCTTTACGCGCTTCTTGACCGGATGATTGAGTCGGCAAGCGAGCCGGACAGGTCCCTACGCCTGAACTGGAAGCTCCATCGCAAGATCGCCGAGTTGGGGGAGAACACGGTTCTTACCGCGATCTACCTTAATCTGATGGACTTTATCGAGGCGGAGGTCGTAGAGGTCGCGCCGGCTAGGTCCTACGTGCACGTGGCCCGCATGCAGGCCATGCACAGGGAGATCGTCGACGCGATCGCGTCAGGCAATCCCGAGAGGGCGGCGGCCGCCGCGAAACACCATCCCCTTCCTCTGGAGGACGAGTCCGACGCCTCCGCCGCAGAGGTCGGGCATTCTACCGAGGCGAACGACGATGCCCGGTGACACGATGCCGACGGCCGCGACGGTCTCCGAACCCGTGGTCACAGTTGCCGGCCTGCACAAGCGCTTCGGCGGGACCGCCGCCCTGCGCGGGGTGGACCTCACGGTGCGAGCCGGCGAGATCCACGCCTTCCTCGGCGCCAACGGGGCGGGCAAGTCCACACTCATCAAGATCCTCGCCGGGGTGCATGCGGCCGACGAGGGGCACGTGACCATCCGGGGACGGTCCCTTGCGGAAGCGATCGAGGCCAAGCGCCTCTCCTTCGTCCACCAGGACCTCGGGCTCATCGATTCCATGAGCATCGGCGAGAACATGGCGATGGCTTACGGCTATCCGACCAGACTTCGCTTTATTAACTGGCGCGCAGTCGACGCGGCGGCATCCGTGGCCCTGGAACAACTGGGCTGGCCGCTGCCCCTCGACCGCGCGGTGGGCGAGCTGAGCCAGGCTGAGAAGTCGATCGTGGCCATCGCGCGCGCCCTCACCCGCGACATCGACCTCCTGGTCCTCGACGAGCCGACATCGAGCCTTCCCGAAAACGACGTGGGGCGCCTCTTCGATGCATTGCGGACGATTCGCGCCAGGAACATCGGCATCATGTACGTGACCCACCGCCTCGACGAGGTCTTCCGGCTCTCCGACGCGGTGACGGTCCTGCGCGACGGCGCCGTCGTCGCCTTCTATGACCGCCTCGCGCAGCTTTCGCCCGAGCAGCTCGTCCGCGACATCTGCGGCAAGCTGCCGGCGCGGGCGCAGGCGGCGCCCTGTTCGGGCGAAGGCGTTCCAGCTTTGAGGGTCGCCAACCTCCGCTCCGGCCCGGTCGGCCCGGTGTCATTCACGATCGGGGCTGAGGAGATCGTCGGGCTAGCGGGGCTGCGCGGCCAGGGCCACGAGCGGATCGGCAGAGCAATCGCCGGCGTCGATCCCATCACCTCAGGCACCGTCCACGTCGGGGACAGATTGGCGCGCTACGGCGACGCGCAGGGTGCCATCAGGGCCGGCATCGGCTTCACCTCCGGCAAGCGGGCGGAGGAATCGCTCGCCACCACTATGAGCGTGCGAGAGAACCTGTTCCTGAACCCGTTCAACTTCGGCCGCCGGAGCATGTCCCTGCTCAGCCGCCGCGCGGAGCGGACGGTGGCAGCGGGGACGCTGCAACAATTCGATGTCCGCCCGCGCGACCCCGAACGGGACATCTCGACGCTGAGCGGCGGCAACCAGCAGAAGGTCGTGCTCGCCCGCCTGGTCGATCGTGGATATCGGATCCTGGTGCTCGAGGAGCCGACCATCGGCGTCGACATCGGTGCTAAGTCCGAGATCTACCGGATGCTTTCATCGGGCGCGGCCAGCGGCACGCCTTGCCTCATCGTATCGTCCGACCTCGATGAACTCGTGCAGGTCTGCCACCGCGTGCTGGCCTTCAGCGGTGGCCGCGTCGTCGCGGAAATCGGCCGCGACGAGATGACGGTCGAAACGCTTACGCACGCGATCAGCGGCGGGACGGTGTCCCAGATCGCTTTCTAAGACCACGTACCCCTACCGAACAAGAAGCCGCAAGGCTCAAGCTGTAACCTGGGAGCACGACGCATGAACGCCATCCGCGAGCTGTCGAAGGCAGCCTCAGAGCCCCTTCCGCTCGGGCACGACATGGCAAGATCCGAACCTCCCGCCACGAACGGCAGGAGGATGTCGGGCGGCGTCCAGCGGCTCCTGTCGAACTACGGCCTCGTCGTGTTCGGCGTTGGGCTGGTCGTGGTCTACGCGATCGTCCTGCCTGACACGTTCCTGTCCAGCCAGACTTTCCGCGCCGTGATGGGCGCCAGCGTCATCGTGACCTTCCTTGCGCTCGCCGAGATGATCGTCATCGCGTCCGGAAACTACGACCTGTCGGTGGCCTATGGGGTCGGCCTGCTGCATATCCTGGCCATGGGCATGCTCGTCCAGGCGAACGTGCCATGGCCCGTCGTAGTCCTGGCCACCGTCGCGATTGGCGCCCTCATCGGTCTCGTCAACGGGATCCTCGTTGAATACGCGAAGATCGATTCCTTCATCGCAACTTTGGGCGTGGGCACGATCCTCTATGGCCTAGGCGCCTGGTACACCAACGGCGCGCAGATCGTGGGCAACATCCCCGCGCCCTTTACCGCGATCAACGACGCGACGGTGCTCGGCATCCCTCTGCCCGCGCTCTTCGTGCTCGGCCTCGTCGTGATCCTGTGGGTCTGCTTCGAGTTCCTGCCCGTTGGCCGGCGGATCTACGCCATCGGTGGCAACCGGAAGGCGGCCGAGCTCACGGGCATCCCGGCCAGGCGCCTCGTGATCGGCGCCTTCATCGTCAGCGGCACCATCGTGGGCTTTACGGCCGTCATCCTGGCCGCCCGGCTGCAGGTCGGCCAGAGCGCAGTCGGCCCCGAGTTCCTGTTGCCGGCCTTCGTCGGCGCACTGCTCGGCAGCACGACCATCCGGCCCGGCCGGGTGAACACGGTGGGAACGATCGTTGCGGTCCTCGTCCTCGCGATCGGTATCTCCGGCCTCCAGCAGCTCGGCGGCGGCTTCTACGTCGAGCCGATCTTCCAGGGGGCCAGCCTCATCCTCTCCGTCGGTATCGCGGGCTATGCCGCCCGCCGACGCAGACATGGCTCGCGCTGAGCCGACCGGAGAGCAAGAAATCCATGCGGCACCCGCATGAATAGCCAAAACATCGGAGGAGACGTAACTATGGCCTATTCTCACCATCACAAAATCCGGAAGGCGTTGCTCGCCGCCACCGCGGCGGTATCCTTGATGGCGTTAAGCCGCCCCGGCGCGGCCACCGAGAGCCTCGACCAGATCAAGGCGCAGATCCAGGACGCGACGGCGCCCGTCACGAGTTGGGACGGCCCGACGACCGGTCCGAAGGCACCCAAAGGCAAGTTCGTCGTCTACATCGCCGACACACAGACCAACGCCGGCGCAGCTGGCTCCGCGGCCGGCGCTCAGGAGGCGGCGACGGCGCTCGGATGGCGCTACCAGCTCATCGACGGCCAGAACACCGCCACCGGCGAGGCAAATGCCTTCGAGCAGGCGATCGCGCTGAAGCCGGACGGCATCATCATCGGCAGCCTTGCGGCGACCCAGTTCAAGTCGCTGTTTAAGCGGGCGAGCGACCAGGGCATCAAAATGGTGTCGTGGCACTCCGCCGCCGCGCCTGGTCCCGTCGAGGACGTTCCCGAGATCTTCTGGAATCTGTCGACCGATCCCTACAAGCTCGCCAACATCGCGGCCAAGTACGCGGTCGTCCACGGCAACGGCAAGGCCAACGCCGTGATCCTCACGGACCCGCAGTTCGCGATCGTCAACACCAAGACCAAGGGCGAGAAGGACGGCATCGAGGCCTGCCAGGGCTGCAGCGTGCTGTCGGTTGAGAACGCGCCCTATACGCAAATCTCCCAGCGCATGCCCTCGCTCATGAGCGCGCTGCTGCAGCGCAACGGGGCCAAGCTCGGCTACGTGCTCGCCTTCAACGATCTCTACTTCGACTTCTCGGTCCCGACCCTGCGTGGGGCCAGCATCCCCCCAGACGGCAGCCCGCACCTGATCTCGGCCGGCGACGGCAGCGCCTCGGCCTACGACCGCATCCGCAAGGGCGAGTACCAGATCGGCACCGTCCCGGAGCCGCTGAACCTGCAGGGCTGGCAGGCGATCGACGAGCTGAACCGCGCCTTCGCCGGCGAAAAGCCGAGCGGTTACGTCACCAAGGTCCATCTCGTGACCAAGGACAATATCGACGCCGACGGCGGCAAGCAGAGCCGCTTCGATCCCGATAACGGCTACCGCGATCAGTACAAGAAGATCTGGGGCATCGATTAGCCCGGCCCCCGCGCGGCCGCGCACCCTCCACGGCGAAAGAGCCTCACATCATGGGTCAGCCAACTGTGTTCCCCTTGGGCGCGAGCCCGCTCCACCGCGTCCGTCCGGACCTTCTCGGCACCGTCTTCGAGGGCGAGGACGTGACCCTGGTCCGATGGGATATTCCCGCCGACCGGCCCACGACGCCCCTCCACTCGCACGCCGAGCACGAGCAGTTCACGATCGTCATCAGCGGGGCGGTCGAGACGACCGTCGGCGACGAGGTCCTGACCCTGCGCGCCGGCGACATGTGCCGGATCGAGCGCCACGTCATGCACGGCAGCACCCGCGCCCTCGACGGCGTCAATGCCGTGCTCGTCGACGTCTTCTCCCCGCCGCGCGCCGACTACGTGGCGGCGGCGCGCAAGGGAGCCGAGGTCGCATGAGCGTCGATACCGCACTCGCCGATGCTCCCCGCGTCCTCGTCTTCGAGCGGATCGATCCAACCGACGAGTCCGTCGCCTGGCTCGAGGCGAAGGGCGTGACCGTCACCCGTGGCAGGGCGATGTGGAGCAAGGGCTTCCAGCGCTACACGGAGCCGGAGATCATCAAGGCCGCGCGCGGCTTCACGGCCGTCATGGGCGCCAGCGGCGCGTACTTCACCCGCAGCGTCATCGCAGCGCTCCCCGAACTCAGGTTCATCTCCAAATACGGGATCGGCGTCGACAGCATCGACCTGCCCGCCGCAAGCGAGCGCGGCATCCGGGTGACCAACACCCCCGTTGACACGCAGGTGGTGCCCGTCTGTGAGCACGCCATCGCGATGATGCTCGCCCTGAAGAAGCGGCTGACCCAGTGGACGCCCGCGTTCATGGCGCACGGCGGATGGCGCGGCGACATCTTCGCCAGCGGCCTCGCCGGGACGACCGTCGGCATCGTCGGCTTCGGCCGCATCGGGCGCGGGGTGGCACAACGGCTTGCGGGCTGGGACGTCGAACTCCTGGCCTACGACCCGATGCCGGGCACCGACATGCCGGGCGTGACCCGCGTCGGGCTCGACGATCTCTTGAAGCGGTCCGACATCGTCACGCTGCACGCCGCGCCCTCGCCCGACAACAAGAAGATGGTGGACCGAGCGGCGCTGGCTCTTATGAAGCCGGACGCCCTGCTGATCAACACTGGCCGCGCCTGGCTCGTCGACTATCCGGCATTGCGCGAGGCGCTCGCCGGAGGGCGCCTCGGCGGCGCCGGCCTCGATGTGTTCGAGACCGAGCCGCCCGACCCGAAAGACACCCTGTTCACGATGCCCAACGTCGTCGTCACCCCGCATTCGGCGACGTGGACGACCGAGAGCATGAAGAACATGGGATGGCGCGGCGCCCGGAACATGTGGGCCATGCTGAGCGGCGAGGGCCAGCCGGACATCGTCAATCCCTGAACGGCCAATTCAAACCTTAAACCGGGATCAAGTACCATGTCCGGCACTGACAGAACGGAATCAGCCCACAGGATCAGCCTGGTCGGTTACTCCGATCAGGGCGGCCGCCCCGATGCGTGCCAGGTCATGGTGGCGAAGGGCCACGCCTACGTCTGCCACATCTTCAGCGGCGGGATCACAGTGATCGACGTGCGCGACCCGCGCGCGCCCAAGCCCGTGAACTTCCTTCCCGTGCATCCCGCCTCGTGGTCGATCCACTGCCAGACGCAGGGCGACCACATGCTGGCCATCGAGGAGTTCAACTTCTACTCGGTCTTCAACAGCGAGAAGAGCTACTACGGCGGCTCCATCTCGGGTGTCGACAGCGCCCAGTTCGGCAAGCGCGGCGAGGACTATTCGGCGGGCTTGCGGGTCTACGACATCAAGGACCCGGCCAACCCGCGGGCGATCGGCTTCATGGAGGTCGAGGGCCTGGGGCTGCACAGGGTCTGGTGGATCGGCGACCGCTATGCCTACGCCTCCGCCTTCCTCGACGGCTACACCGACCACGTGCTGATCGTCATCGACATGAACGACCTCACGCGCCCGGTCGAGGTGGGCCGCTGGTGGCTGCCCGGGATGTGGCACGCCGGCGGGGAGAAGGCCGATTGGCCCGGCCGCGTCGCCCTGCACCACGCCGTGGTGATCGACGACGTGGCCTATGCGTCCTGGCGGGACGGAGGCATCACGCTGCTCGACGTCAAGGACAAGGCGCATCCGCGCTTGATCGCGCACCGCAACTGGTACCCGCCCTTCGCAGGCGGCACCCACAGCGCCCTTCCCCTGCATGACAGGAACCTCCTCATCGTCGCCGACGAGGCCGTCCAGAACATCGATGTCGAGCCGTTCAAGCACACCTGGGTGCTCGACATCCGGGCACCGGAGAACCCCGTCACAATCGCGACGATGCCCGTCCCCTCGGACCAGGACTACTATGCGAAGGGCGGCCACTTTGGGCCGCATAATCTCTGGGAGAACCGGCCCGGCTCCTACCAGAGCTCGCGCTACATCTTCGCGACCTACCAGAACGCTGGGCTGCGCGTCTTCGACATCGAGAACCCCTTCCGTCCCGAGGAGATCGGCTGGTTCGTGCCGGCCCTGCCGCGCACCATGGTCGACACAAGGCCGGGCATCGTGCCCCAGCTGCATACCGCCGACGTCTATGTCGAGCGCTCGGGCCTCGCCTACATCACCGACTTCAACGCCGGCTTGCACATCGTGCAGAACGCTTGGATGGAATGACGCGTCGCCGCCCGCCCGCCCGCGCCGCGCAGGTGGCAGGAAGGCCGACCGTGCGCGGCGCACGTTCCATCCGAACGCCCGCGGCTAGGCAGCCAAGAGAGCAGCCGATGACAATAGAACTCCGGACGCTCGCCGCCCCGGCCGGCCGCGGCATTAGGACGACGTGGCTCCATAGTGCTTCCACGCTGTCCGGCAAGATGATCGCGCGGGTCGGGTGGGACTGCCTAGTGCAGTGACACAGACGCAGGATTCACAAGCCCGGCTTGGCATGCGAGTGTCTGCGGATGGCTCAGGATGTCTGTGTGATCGTTGGATCCGAGGACCGCGCGCGATTGGCCGCGATCATCGGCGATCGAAGCCGCCCGTTGAAGCACGTGTAGCGCGCCCGGATCGTGCTGCATTCCGCCGACCGGCTGCCGGTTTTGGAGGTGGCTCGCCGCGCCGGCGTGAGCCGGCCGGCGGTCTGGCGCTGGCAGCGGCGCTACGCCGAGGAAGGTGTCGAGGGGCTCCTGCGCGACAACACGAGGCCGCCCGGCACGCCTCCTGTGCCGACCGCCACCGTCGCCAAGGTTCTGGCCCTTACCTGCGCCGAACCTCCGGGCGAGACCACCCACTGGACCGGCCGGGCCATGGCGAAAGCCGTCGGCCTGTCGCTGCGCACCATCCAGCGCATCTGGGAGGCTCATCGTCTCCAGCCTCACCGCGTCCGCACCTTCAAACGCTCCACGGACCCGGCCTTCGCCGAGAAGGTCGAGGATATCGTGGGACTCTACATGCACCCGCCGGCCCACGCCGTGGTGCTGTCGATCGACGAGAAGCCCCAGATCCAGGCGCTCGACCGCACCCGGCCGGGCCTGCCGCTCAAGCCCGGCAAGTGCGCGACCATGACCCACGACTACAAGCGCCACGGCACGACCACGCTCTTCGCTGCCTTCAACGTCCTGGACGGCGTCGTGCTCGGCCGCTGCATGCAGAAAGCACACCCATCAGGAGTTCATCCGCTTCCTCAACGCCGTCGAGCGCGAGGTCCCGGTCGGCAAGCTGGTTCACGCCATCCTCGACAACTACGGCACGCACAAGCACCCCAAGGTTCGAGCCTGGCTCGCCCGCCATCCACGCTGGGTGTTCCACTTCACGCCGACCTCTGGCTCGTGGCTCAACGCCGCCGAGAACTTCTTTCTCCGCTCTTACCCGAAAACGTCTGCGACGCGGCGTCTTCCGGTCCATCGTCGACCTCCAGGCAGCCATCAATCGCTACCTCAAGGAGCATAACCTTGACCCCAAGCCCTTCGTTTGGACCAAACCCGCAACCGCCATCCTCGCCAAACTCAGCCAAACGCCTGTACCCTCCGTCTGAGTCGGTGCACTAGTCTTACCGACCTGCTAGTCTTACTGAGTCACAAGGCCGCGTTGGCGATGCAACCAAGCGCCCCAGTTCCGATCCGTCACGGGCCCGGAGTGCATCATGGCAGCCGAGAGTGAAGACCGGTTTGCGGCCTATGTCGAGGCCCTCTCGGCGGCCCTGGGACATGCCGATTGGCGAGGGCCATTTCGCGATTATTGTCTGGGCCTGCTGATGCCGGTCGAGCGCAAGAGCGTCGAGCCGCTCGCGGCCGTCACGGCGCCCGGTCGAACGGCTGCCCAGCACCAGTCCTTGCTGCACTTCGTGGGTCAAGGCGGCTGGTCCGACGGGCGCGTGATGGTCGCAATACGAGATCAAGTTCTGCCATCGATCGAGCGCCACGGCGCGATCGAGGCCTGGATCATCGACGACACTGGATTTCCGAAGAAGGGCAAACATTCGGTCGGCGTCACGCGCCAGTATTGCGGGCAGCTCGGCAAGCAGGACAATTGCCAGGTCGCCGTGTCTTTGTCGATCGCCAACCATGTCGCCAGCCTGCCGATCGCCTGCAGGCTTTACTTGCCCGAGGACTGGGCGGCGGAGGCTTGAAAAAAAAAAAGGGGAAGGGGTTTGTAAACCCACCCCGGGGGGGAG
>CAXUCF010000114.1:0-922 GCA_964249275.1 uncultured Lichenihabitans sp. | reverse complement strand
GCCGGACGACGTCGCGGGCCGCACCAACCCTACGCTGTCTTCTCCCTCAAGCTCCTCTTGACGGAGCCGCAAGCCAGCTCCGCCCGAGATCGCGCTCGAACAGATCCGGGCCGCCCTGTCCGCCGGCATTCCACGCGGGACCGTGCTGATGGACGCTGGCTACGGCGCCGACACGAAGTTGCGCACCGCCATCACCGAACTCGGCCTCGCCTACGCGGCCGGCGTTCAGCCGCATACCTCAGTGTGGCGGCCTGGCTGAGGGGCCGCTGCCGCCCAAGCCGTGAGCGGGCCGCGGACGGCCGACCAGCCGGTTGCGTCGCGATGCCGAGCACCAGCCCGTCGAGGTCAAGGACCTCGCCATGAGGCTGCCGGCATCGGCCTGGGAGATGGTTACTTGGCGCGAGGGCTCTGTCGGTCAGTTCACGTCCCGGTTCGCGCGGCTGCGCGTCCGTGCCGCCCACCGCGACGAGAAACTGAAGGAGAGCCGGCCGGAAGAGTGGCTCCTCATCGAATGGCCCGAAGACGAGGAGCAACCTACGAAGTACTGGCTCAGCACGTTGCCGGAGAGCATCAGCTTTGCGGACCTCGTCGATGCCACGAAACTCCGGTGGCGCATCGAACGTGACTATCAGGATTTGAAACAGGAGGTCGGGCTCGGCCACTATGAAGGCCGAGGATGGCGAGGCTTCCACCACCACGCCACTCTGTGCATCGCCGCCTACGGCTTCCTGATCTTCGAACGGGGAGCCCTTCCCCCTCAGGATCGCGCGCAACCCGCAAGCTGCCGTTTCCCCCCGTGGACGACCCGACCCTGCCGCCGCTCCGTCCGAACGGCACGTGACGAACTCGATCGCGACCATGCGACGGAGGCTCACCGTCGCCCTCGCCAGGACGCTCAGCCGATGTCCATGCTGCCTCGCGC
>CAXUCF010000113.1:10632-14700 GCA_964249275.1 uncultured Lichenihabitans sp. | reverse complement strand
GATTGAGGTCCTCGGGCGTGAACTGGCACGGCATCAGGTCGCGCTTCTCGATGCCGACGCCGTGCTCGCCCGTGAGACAGCCGCCCACCTCGACGCAGAGCCTGAGGATGTCGTTGCCGGCCTCCTCGGCCTTCTCCTGCTCGACCGGATCGTTGATGTTGTAGAGCACCAGCGGATGCAGGTTGCCGTCGCCGGCGTGGAACACGTTGGCGGCCTTGAGGCCGTAGCCATCGGTGATTTGCCGGATGCGGCGCAGCACCTCGGGCAGGCGTCCGGTGGGGATCGTGCCGTCCATGCAGATGTAATCGGCGACCCGGCCGGTGGCGCCGAAGGCGGACTTGCGCCCCTTCCAGATCGCGGCCGTCTCGGCGGCCGAGCGGCTCTCCTTGATGGTCTTGACCCCGTGCTGGCGGGCGATGGCGATGATCTTGCGCAACTGCTCGGTCATGTCGCCGGGCGAGCCTTCGACCTCGATGATCAGCATGGCCTCGACATCGAGCGGATAGCCGGCATGGGCGAAGGCCTCGCAGATCTCGATCGCGACCTTGTCCATATATTCCATGGCGACCGGCACGATGCCGGCCCCGATGATGGCCGACACCGTGTCGCCGGCCTCCTCCACACTGTCGAAGCCGAACAGCACCGGTTGCGCGCCCTCGGCGGCCCGCAGGATCCGCACCGTCGCTTCCGTCACGATGCCGAGCTGTCCCTCGGAGCCCACCACGAGGCCGAGGAGGTCGAGCCCACCCGCATCCATGTGCTGGCCGCCGATGTCCACCACGGTGCCATCGACCATCACCATGCGGACGCCGAGCACGTTGTTGGTGGTGACGCCGTATTTGAGGCAATGGGCGCCGCCCGAGTTCATGGCGATGTTGCCGGCGATCGTGCAGGCGAGCTGCGAGGATGGGTCTGGCGCGTAGAAGAACTGCCCGTGCGACACCGCCCCCGTGATGGCGAGGTTGGTGACCCCGGCCTCGACGCGGGCCGTGCGGTTGGCGAAATCGATGTCGAGGATGCGGTTGAGCTTGCCGACCCCGACCACCACGGCGTCTGCCTGCGGGATGGCGCCGCCGCAGAGCGAAGTGCCGGCGCCGCGCGGCACCACCTTGACGCGCTGGGCATGGAGGTAGCGCATCACCGCTGCCACGTCCTCGGTCGAGCGCGGCAGCACCACGGCGAGCGGCACCTGGCGATAGGCCGTGAGCCCGTCCGTCTCGAAGGCACGGCGCTCGTCCTCGCTGTCGACGAGGCATTCGGGCGGGAGGATCGCGGCGAGCCCGGCCAGGATCTCGTCGCGCCGCGCCACGATCGACGCGTCGGCTAAAGGAAACGCGATGGCCGTCATGGTGGTCCTCCCGGAGACGCGCTGCGATTGCCGACGACTATAGGCCCGGGCGCGGCGGTTGTGAACGGCGTGGTGCCGCGATCCTTCCCGCGGCCAGGATGTTGGCTGCGGGTTCAGGCCCCCGTTGGCACGGAGCGGCGACGGCCCGGGTCGGACGGCCGGCCCACCGCCCCCCGCGGGTGCGATGGGCCGAAAGGGTTGTCGCGCCCCCTCAGCCGTCCTATACCGGGCCGCGACCTCCGGGTCGCACCCCTCGCGGACCGGCCGGCACCGGGCCGCCCGGTTGCCGACCGCCGGGGGCCTCGGGCGACGACCTGGGCCAAGGTGCCGAACGGGCGAGATGACGGACCTCTACCACCACCCTCTCGACCCGCATTCCCGCTTCATCCGGCTCGTGCTCGGCGAGATCGGGATCGAACCGAACCTGATCGAGGAGCGCGTCTTCGACCGCCGGCGCGAGTTCCTCATCATGAACCCGGCCGGCACCACGCCCGTGATGGTGGAGCCGCCGCTGGCCGCCATCCCGGGGGCCGGACCGATCGCGGAATATCTCGACGAGACGCGTGGGCTCGCACTCGGCGACCGGCGCCTCCTCCCCGAGGACCCGGCCGGCCGCATCGAGACGCGCCGCCTGCTCGATTGGTTCAACGTCAAGTTCTTCTCGGAAGTGTCGGGCCATCTCATCACCGAGAAGGTGTACAAGCGCTTCATGATGCCCGAACAGGGTGGCGGCGCCCCCGACATGGACGCCGTGCGGGTGGCGCGGGCCAATGTCCGCTACCACCTGCGCTACATCGGCTTCCTCATCCGGAGCCGCAACTGGCTCGGCGGCGACCGGCTCACCTACGCGGACCTGGCAGCCGCGGCTCACCTGTCGAGCATCGATTTCCTGGGCGACGTGCCATGGGCGGAGGACGAAACGGCCAAGACCTGGTACGCCCGCTTGAAGTCGCGGCCGTCGTTCCGGGCGCTGCTGGCCGACCGGGTGCCCGGCATCGTGCCGAGCCCGGTCTACGCGGACCTCGATTTCTGAACCCCGCGGGCGCGAAGGCCCGCATCGCCGCGCGAGCCGCGGCGCTCGGCTTCGACGCCTGCCGGATCGCGGCGCCCGATGCCGCCCCCGAGGCCGGGGACCGCCTCGAGGCCTGGCTGGCGGAGGGCCGGCACGGCACCATGGCCTGGATGGCCGGCACGGCGGAGCGTCGCCGCGACCCTCGCGCGCTCTGGGGCGAGGTGCGCTCGATCATCATGCTGGGCCTGAACTACGGGCCCGACACCGACCCCCTGGCGGTGCTCGAGCGACGCGACGCCGGGGCGGTCTCGGTCTATGCGCGGCACCGCGACTACCATGACGTCGTCAAGGGCAAGCTCAAGGAGCTGGCAGGCTTCGTGGCGCGGGCCGGGGCCGGCCCGGGCGGCGCGACCGCGGACGTCAAGGTCTTCGTCGACACGGCGCCCGTGATGGAAAAGCCGCTGGCCGAGGCGGCCGGGCTCGGCTGGGCCGGCAAGCACACGAACCTCGTGTCGCGCGACTTCGGCTCCTGGCTGTTCCTGGGCTCGATCTTCACGACGCTCGACCTCGAACCCGATGGCGCCATTGGCGAGCATTGCGGCTCCTGCCGGGCCTGCCTCGACGCCTGCCCGACGGGGGCCTTCCCGGCTCCCTTCCAGCTCGACGCCCGGCGCTGCATCTCCTATCTCACGATCGAGCACCAGGGCCATATTGCCCCCGAGTTTCGGCCCCTGATGGGCAACCGCATCTACGGCTGCGACGACTGCCTCGCCGCCTGCCCCTGGAACAAGTTCGCGGTGGCGGGCCGGGAAGCGAAGCTTCGCGCCCGCGACGACCTCGCAGCTCCGGCGCTCGACGGGCTGTCGCGGCTCGACGACGCCGGCTTCCGGGCACTGTTCGCCGGCGGGCCCATCAAGCGGATCGGGGTCGCCCGCTTCCTGCGCAACGTGCTGATCGCCATCGGCAATTCCGGCGACCCGCAGTTGGCACCCCGCGCCGTGGCGCTGCTCGGGCATCCGTCGCCGCTGGTCCGGGCCATGGCGGTCTGGGCCGGACGGCGCCTTCTCGGAACCGAAGCCCTGACGGCGGCTTCGCCCGGAAGCCGGGCCACAGAAACCGATCCGGACGTGCTGGCCGAATGGGACTCGCCATGAATCTCTTCGTTTTCGGAATCGGCTACACGGCGGGCCATTACCTGCGCCATCATGCCGGCCACTTCGACGCTGTCGCGGGCACGGTGCGGTCGCTCGACAAGGCCGGCGACCTCGCCGACGACGGCATCGCGGCCTTCCGCTTCGACCCGCCCGAGGCCGACCCGGAGATCGAGGCCCGGCTCGGCGAGGCCGATGCCATGCTGGTCAGCGTGCAGCCGGACCGCGACGGCGACCCGGTGCTGGCCAGGTTCGGCACCGCCATCGCGGCCTCGCCTCGGCTCGCGCGCATCGTCTATCTGTCGACGGTCGGGGTCTACGGCGACCATGGCGGCGCCTGGGTCGACGAGGAGGTGCGGCCGGTGCCGGCGAGCGAGCGCGGGGCGCGCCGCCTTGCCGTCGAGGACGCCTGGCTCGCGCTCGGGGCACGGGCCGGCAAGCAGGTGGCGGTGCTGCGGCTCGCCGGCATCTACGGGCCGGGCCGCAACATTCTGCGCGACCTCCGGGACGGTTCGGCCCGGCGCATCGGCAAGCCCGGGCAGGTGTTCAACCGCATC
>CAXUCF010000113.1:0-10622 GCA_964249275.1 uncultured Lichenihabitans sp. | reverse complement strand
CGCGGACAGCACCACCCTGTCCTACGGCCTGATGCTGAAGGAGGGCGTCGGCGGCGCCTGGAACATCGCCGACGACGAGCCGGCGCCGGCGCCCGACGTGGTGGCCTATGGGGCGAAGCTGCTTGGCATGGAGCCACCGCCCGTCATTCCCTTCGCCGAAGCCGAGCTGTCGCCCATGGCGCTGAGCTTCTACGGCGCCAACCGCCGCATCTCCAACCGCGCCATGAAGGAGCGGCTCGGCGTGACGCTGGGCTATCCGACCTACCGCGACGGGCTCGCTGCGCTGGTGGGGACCGAGGCCTGACGGGGCGCTTGCATCCTGGTAGAATTTCTTTCGTAACCCTTCCGGCATCCTGTAGGTTTGACCGTAAGCCAACGCTGACGTTGGCGGAGCGGTCAAGAGCCTGGTTAGAGGTCTGGCGTACGTATGGGTAAAGACAGGCGGTTTCTGTTCTATATAGATGCGTATTCGCCGGAAAGCATTCCGATGGCGAAGCTGGCAGAGTATATGGCCGACTTCGCTACCCTGCTTGGGCGTGACAATGCCGTGCATTTTGCCGGGATTGAAAAAGGCAGCACGAAGATTGCGGCTCGGGTCGAGTTTGCGCCGCGGCAACCCTACCAAGGACACAGCCAAAGTTTTCGAGCAAATCGACATCAGGTTGCTCAACGACAATGCTGTCGGACGGGTCTATGCGGAAGATAAGCACGGCAAACCTAGCGAACTCCTGGCTTCCCCTGGCCGGACCCGCCCAAAGGAGCAGAGCTACGGCCCGTTCAACCAAGATGGGCATCTCGACGGCTTGTTGATTTCGGTCGGCGGTAAGGACGAAACCATCAGCCTTCGGCTCCAGAACGGCGAGACGATCTACAGTAATTGCGACACCAACCGCACCATCGCCCGTGAACTCGGCAAGCACCTGTTCGAGCCAGTCCGCGTCCATGGCGCGGGCCGATGGTTTCGTGGGGTCGACGGTCGATGGGCTCTGCTTCGCTTCCGGGTCCATCGATTGAGGTCTTAGGCATTCAAAGTCTGCGTGATACGGTGACGACTCTTCGTGCAATTCGGGGCAGCGGTTGGAAAGAGCTGAAGGACCCACTTACCGAACTCGCGGATCTCAGAAGCGATGACGATAGCGAGCTGCGTTGATGGTCCTTTTCGACGCGTCGATCCTTCTGTTCGTGCTGGATGAAAATACGCCGTCTTCAGTGCCTGGAGCTAAGGCGCGCGTCGAACATCTAATTGCAAACTTATCTGATGCTGGAGAGAAGATCGTATACCGACCCCTGCTTTGAGCGAATTCTTGGTTCATGCCGGGCCTGCCGGTGCAGAATATCTGTCGATCATCCATAAGCAAGCCTGCTTTCGTATCGTCAGCTTTGATGAGCGCGCCGCAGTCGAGGCCGCTATCCGGATTTTCCAGGCTCGCCAACGCGGACAGAGGAAAGGTGGCGATCCCGGTGTCAGCAAGGCTAAAATTAAATTCGACCGGCAAATTGTTGCGGTCGGGATTGTGGAAGGCGCAACCGCCATCTACTCGGACGACACGAACGTATGCAATTACGCCAGGGAGGCGGGTATGATGGGTTACCGTCTCGTGGATCTAAAGTTGCCCGCCGCGGATCCACAGACAACGTTGCCGTTCGATGAGGAAGGCGAAAGGGATCAATAAACGTAACGGCGCGCCGTGGCTCGCTCACCCCGGGCCCAGCCGCCGCGCGGCGTCATCGACGATGTCGTCGGCGGGCCGGTCGGACGGCACCGTCATGACGTCGGGCTCGTCGGGGCCGGGCCGCTCCAGCGTGTCGAACTGGCTTTCGAGGAGCTGGCGCGGCATGAAGTGGTGCTGGCGCTTCTTCAACCGTTCCTCGATGACGGAGAAGGACACGTCGAGGAACACGAAGCCGATCCGACCGCCGGTGCCGGCGCGCAGGCGGTCGCGGTAGCGACGCCGCAGCGCCGAACAGGCCAGCACCACCCCAGTCCCGCTGTTCGCCGCCCGATCGAGCGTCGCGGCGATCCGGTCGAGCCAGGGCCAGCGGTCGTCGTCGTCGAGCGGCGTGCCGGCATGCATCTTGTCGACATTGGCCTGCGGATGCAGGTCGTCGCCATCGACGTAGGGGACGCCGAGCCTCCCGGCGAGTTGCGCCGCGACCGTGGACTTGCCCGAACCGCTGACCCCCATGACGACCAGGGCCAGGGAACGGCCGGTGTCAGAGGCTCGAGGTGATGCCGCCGTCGACATAGAGGATGTGTCCATTGATGAAGCTCGACGCGTCCGAGGCCAGGAAGATCGCGGCGCCGGCCAATTCGCCGACCTCGCCCCAGCGCCCCATGGGGGTGCGGTTCGCGAGCCAGCCCGAGAAGGCGGCATCGTCGACCAGGGCCTGGTTGAGTTCGGTGCGGAAATAGCCCGGGCCGATGCCGTTGACCTGCAGGCCGAGCCGGCCCCAATCGGTCGCCATGCCCTTGGTCAGCATCTTCACCGCCCCCTTGGTGGCCGTGTAGGGCGCGATGCCGGGGCGGGCGAGTTCGCTTTGCACCGAGCAGATGTTGATGATCTTGCCGCGCCCGCGCCCGATCATGTGGCGCGCCACGGCCTGGCCCACGAAGAACACGCTGTCGAGGTTGGTGCTGACCAGCCTCGACCAGGCGTCGCGCGGGAACTCGTGCAGCGGCGCGCGGTGCTGGATTCCGGCATTGTTGACCAGGATGTCGATGGCGCCGAGGTCGCGCTCGATCACGTCGACCCCGGCCGCCACCGCGTTGGGGTCGGTCACGTCGAAGGCCGAAGCGCTGACGTCCCGGCCCCCCGCGGCGAGTTTCGCCCGGGCCGCGTCGAGACGGTTCTCATCCCGCGCGTTGAGCACGATGGCGGCCCCGGCGGAGGCGAGCGCCTCGGCCATGGCGAAACCGATGCCCTTGCTCGATCCCGTGACGAGGGCGCGGCGGCCCGAGAGGTCGAAGAGCTTCAAGCGCGTGTCCATCCCGGTGGTTGTCGCCAGCTTGGCCTGCTGGATCTCGTTCGCTCGCCGAAGATCCGGCCCGAGGCGCCGGGCATGGTCATTGAAGCTGCGGCGGAGCGGCTCAGGCCGCCATGTTGGCGGTTGCAGACGGCAGGACCCTGACCTCCACCCGCCTGCCGAGGCGATACGCGATCCTGATCAGCCGGTCGAGCGTGAACCGCGACAGATCGGCGTCCCGAATGCGCTGGATGACGGGGGCTTCGACGTTGGCCAGAATGGCTGCATCCCCAACGCTCAACCTGCGCTCACGCAGCGTGGAGATGATCTCGGCGGCAAGCTGGGCCTTGAACTGCTTGGTGTCGGCATCGGCGTCGGCGAGGTCGGCGAACACGTTCCCGCTGCCGCGAACGAATTCCGGATCGTCGGTCATGGCTTCAGTTCTCGCAGGCGCCTGAGGCGCGCATGGATGAGGTCGATCTCATGTCTTGGGGTTTTGATGCCCCGATTGGATTTCTTCTGAAAAGCATGCACGATCCAGACATCCTCGCCGAGTTTCACCGCGTACACGACGCGAAATGCGTCCGACCGGTGTGCCAGCGCGATCTCGTAGACCCCAGCGTCGAAGCCTTTCAGGGGCTTCGCTACGTCGGCCATCTCAGATTTCGATGGCGAATTTCACTTGTTCCTGGACGCTGCGCGGGAAGGCGTGAAACGCCTTCAGGGCAGCATTGAGCCAGGATACGCGCCTCATCGGACGATATGTTGCCAGCACGACCTGCGCCGGACAAGGGTATAAGTCGCGCCGTTGCGCGATCTCCGCCGGGCGGAGTAGTTCGACCTGCGAGGACACACCATGCGCGCCATCGTCATCCATGCGGCCAAGGATCTGAGGATCGAGGAGCGCGACCCCGACGTGGTCGGCCCCGGGCAGGTGGCGGTGCGGATCGAGGCCGGCGGCATCTGCGGCTCGGACCTGCATTATTTCAATCACGGCGGGTTCGGCGCCGTGCGGCTGCGCGAGCCCATGATCCTGGGCCACGAGATCGCCGGCACGGTGGCCGAGGTCGCGTCGGACGTGCACGGCGTCAAGCCGGGCGACCGCGTCGCAGTCAACCCGAGCCGGCCCTGCCGCGCCTGCCGCTACTGCCTCGACGGTCTCCCCAACCAGTGCCTCAACATGCGGTTCTACGGCAGCGCCATGCCGATGCCCCACGTCCAGGGCGGCTTCCGCGAGCGGCTGGTCTGCGACGCCGCGCAATGCGAGCCCGCCACCCGGGTGGGTGCGCCGGAACTGGCGCTGGCCGAACCCTTCGCCGTGGCGCTCCACGCGACGTCCCGGGCCGGGCCGCTCGTCGGGCGCCGCGTACTCGTCACGGGTTGCGGCCCCATCGGGGCGCTGGCGGTCGTTGCGGCACGGCACGCCGGGGCCGGCGAGATCGTCGTGACCGACGTCGTCGACGAGCCGCTGGCCATCGCCCGGCGGCTCGGGGCCGACCGCGCCCTCGACGCGGCAGCCGAGCCGGACGCGCTGCAGGTCTACGCGGTCGACAAAGGGTCCGTCGCGGTCATGTTCGAATGTTCCGGCAACGCGGCAGCGCTCCGCACGGGGCTCGACGTTCTGCAGCCGCGCGGCACGCTCGTGCAGATCGGCCTCGGCGGCGACGTTGCGCTGCCGCAGAACGTGGTCGTGGCCAAGGAATTGGCCATCCTCGGCTCGTTCCGGTTCCACGCCGAATTCGCGCTCGCGGTGCGGCTCATCGACGAGGGGCGGGTCGACCTGAAGCCCTTGTTGACCGGCTCCTATGGGCTCGACGAGGCCCGGCAGGCCTTCGAGGCCGCGTCCGACCGCCGCCGCTCCATGAAGGTGCAACTGGCGTTCTGAGGGCGGCTTCGGCGATTGCGGGCGGTGCGGCGCGCCTGTACTTCGCGTGCGAATGGCGACACTTTTCTCGGTCGTCGCGCACAGTCGCAGCGGCCGACATGTCTCAGGCGGAGGGCCGTGCCATGAACCCCAGGATCATCGTGCCCGGCTCGGTCCCGCTCGCGCTGTGGCGCGACATCTACTTCGGTGCGGATGCGACGCTCGACGAGGATTCCCGCGAGGCCGTCGAGGCGGGAGCCCGGGCCGTGTCGGCCATCCTCGGCCGCGGCACGCCCGTCTACGGCATCAACACCGGCTTCGGGAAGCTCGCCTCGGTCCGCATCGCCGGTTCCGACCTCGCGACCCTGCAACGCAACATCGTGCTGTCGCATTGCTGCGGCGTCGGTGATCCGCTGAGCGTCCCCGTGTCCCGCCTCGTCGTGGCGCTCAAGATGTCGAGCCTCGCGCAGGGAGCCTCGGGCGTGCGATGGGCCGTGATCAGGCACCTCGCGGATAGCCTCGGCCGCGGCCTCGTCCCGGTCATACCGGGCCAGGGTTCCGTGGGCGCCTCGGGCGACCTCGCGCCGCTGGCCCATCTGGCGGCCGCGCTGATCGGCGCCGGGGAGCTCTGGGTCGGCGGCGAGCGCCGGCCGGCCGCCGAGGCGCTGGCCGGGGCCGGGCTCGCACCTCTGGTGCTGTGCCCGAAAGAGGGTCTGGCCCTGCTCAACGGCACCCAGGTCTCGACCGCCCTGGCGCTGGCCGGACTGTTCGAGACGGAGCGATTGTTCCAGGCCGCCGTGGTGACGGGCGCGCTCAGCGTCGACGCGGCGCGGGGTTCGGACGCACCCTTCGATGCCCGCATCCAGCGGCTGCGGCGCCACCCCGGGCAGATCGCGGTCGCGGCCGCCCTGCGGGAACTGCTCGCGGGCAGTGCCATCCGGGCCTCGCATCTGAGCGGCGACGACCGGGTGCAGGATCCCTACTGCCTGCGTTGCCAGCCTCAGGTGATGGGCGCCTGCCTCGATCTCATGCGCGGGGCCGCGGTCACGCTCGAGCGCGAGGCCGATGGCGTGTCCGACAATCCGCTCGTGTTCGCCGACACCGGCGAGGTGCTGTCGGGCGGCAACTTCCATGCCGAGCCGGTGGCCTTCGCGGCCGACATCCTGGCCATGGCGATCTGCGAGATCGGCTCGATCGCCGAACGGCGCATCGCCATGCTGACCGATCCGGCGCTGTCGGGCCTTCCCGCCTTCCTGACACCGAAGCCGGGGCTCAACTCGGGCTTCATGATCGCCCAGGTAACGGCCGCCGCGCTGGTGTCCGAGAACAAGGGCCGCGCGGTGCCGGCGAGCGTCGATTCGATCCCGACCTCGGCCAACCAGGAGGACCACGTGTCCATGGCGACCCACGCGGCACGGCGGCTGCTGCCCATGGCGGCCAATGCCGCCAGCGTCATCGGCATCGAACTCCTGGCGGCCGCGCAGGGCTGCGATTTCCACGCCCCGCTCCGCTCGAGCGAACCCCTCGAGAGGGCGCGCGCCTGCCTCCGGTCCGATGTGCCGCGGCTCGACGACGATCGCTTCATGGCAGGCGACATGGCACGGGCGACCGCGATGGTGGTGTCGGGACGGCTCGTCGCCGCCGTGGGCGCCGAGTTGCCGGGTGTCGTCGCCATGGCAGGCGCGACGGTTGCAACGGCAGCCCGCTGAGACATGGCCGATCCGCGCCTCGTCCGCTCCACCGATCTCGTCCGCGTTCCCTGGAAAAACGGGGGTGGCACCACGGCCGAGGTCGCGGTTCACCCGTCAGGGGCGGGCTTCGACGATTTCGACTGGCGGATCAGCATGGCGGACGTGGCGATCGATGGGCCGTTCTCGCGTTTTCCCGGCGTGGACAGGACGCTGGTCCTGGCCGAGGGCCGCGATCTCGTGCTCGACGTCGAGGGCGACACGCAGGTGCTGGCCTGTCCGGGCGAGGCCCGATCCTTCGCCGGCGAAGCCGAGACCGGGGCACGGCTTCGCGGCGGCCCCATTCGCGACATCAACGTCATGTCGCGCCGCGGTCGGTTCGCGCATCGGGTCGGATCGGTGCCCGGTGAACCCCTGGCATCCTGGACCGCCATGGCGGCCGTGGCGGTGGCGGCCTTGGCCGAGAGTGTGAGGGTGACGGTGGAGGGCCGGTCGTTCCGCCTCGACCCTCTCGACGTCCTGCTGGTGCCGGGCGGCTGCGGCCGTCTCGTCCTCACCGGACAGGCACTGCTGATCGGTTTCATCGATGAAACAGGATGACGGCCCTCGCCGTGCGGGCCCATCCGGGCCTGCGGCGAGGCAGGGGTCGCATCGGCGGGGGCCGCTTCCGGTCGCGACCATCCACGTCAACCCGGGCTCGAGCGGTAGCCGGCCGGCAACATGCCGCAATGATCGGCGGCTTAGCTTCGTCTAGTAGTCATGCCGGCCGCGGCCGACCGGAACCGCCCTGGGCGGGGAACGTTGGTTGAGGTTGACCGAGGCTCGACGCGGGGGTGGTGCGATGGAGACCGCGCCCAGCGTCTTCGAGAGGGGTTAGATTGTCGATCATGGGTTCAGCACGGACCGAGCGTCTTGGTGTGGCTATCGTGGGTCTAGGGGGCGCAGTCGCGACGACGGCCGTGGCCGGGATCGAGGCTCTGAAGGCAGGGTCGAACCAGCTCGACGGGCTGCCGTTGGCCCATCTCTCGGTGCCGGGGATGGCGAACTACCGCGACCTCGTCTTCGGGGGATGGGACGTCAATGCCAACGATCTCGGCTCCGCTGCCGAGGAGCACGGCGTGCTGGGCAACGGCGACTTCGCCGCCGCCGCAAAACTCAGGAACATGTCGCCCTGGAAAGCGGTGGCCAGCCAGAAGTTCTGCAGGAACATCGTCGGCCGCAACATCACGGCAGCCAAGAACCATCGTGAAGCCGTCGACATCATCGCGGACGACCTGCGCCGCTTCAAGGAGGAGAGCGGCGTCGATCGGGTCGTCGTGGTCAATCTCGCGTCGACGGAATCCTGGCCCGACCTGACGGCGCCGACGCTCAACACCGTCGCGGGCTTCGAACGCGGCCTCGACGCCGACGATGAAGCGATCGGCCCGGCCATGCTCTATGCCTATGCGGCCATCGCGAACGATTGCGCCTATGCCAACTTTACGCCGAGCGTCGCGGCCGATGTGCCGGCGCTGATGGCGTTCGCCCGAGACCGCAACGTCGCCATCGCGGGCAAGGACGGCAAGACCGGCCAGACCATGATGAAGACCGTGATCGCCCCGGCCTTGAAGGCGCGCGCGCTCCATATCGACGGCTGGTTCTCGACCAATATCCTCGGCAACCGGGACGGTCTGGCGCTGACAGATCCGAACTCGCTGCAGTCGAAGCTCAACACCAAGGGTGGCGTGCTCGACGAGATGCTGGGCTATCCTGTCGAGGACCATCTCGTCGACATCCGCTACTACCGTCCGCGCGGCGACGACAAGGAGGCGTGGGACAACATCGACGTGACCGGCTTCCTCGGCCAGAAGATGCAGATCAAGATCAATTTCCTGTGCAAGGACTCGATCCTGGCGGCGCCGCTGGCCATCGAGATCGCCCGTGTCATGGGCCTCGCCAGCAAGCGCGGGGATGGCGGCGTGCAAGAGCAACTGAGCCACTTCTTCAAGGCCCCCATGGTCCGCAACGGCCACCACCCCGAGCACGCCTTCCATGTGCAGGAGGCCATGCTGATGGACTGGCTCAACCTCGGCTGAGGTGAATCGTGCAGCGCTCCGATGCGGATGGGCCGGACGGGCTGCGGGGCCTGTTCGGCGAGATCGGCGATCTGAAGCGCATCCGGTCGGCGGGGCGTTCCGGATCCATCGCGACGCGGCTGTTCAACCGGGCGTGGTGCGAGCTGACCGGCGGCGCGCGCGCGGCGGAGGTCACGCGCCGGATCACCGCGCAGGCGCTCGCTGCGGCGAGGCTCGGCGACCTCGATCGGTCGCTGCTCGGCGAGGCGGGCCTGCCGGCGGCTGACATCGACGAGATCCTGCGCCGGGCCGTCGGGGAGATCGCGGCTCCGGTGCAGGAACCTCTGCGTTCGGCCCTGATCGATGCGATCGCCGCGCCGCCACCGGTCCCGGGCGGCGCTGCACCGCATTTCGTGACGCTGCTGAAAGACCAGCCGCGGGCCGGCGTCACCTGCCCGGGGCGGCCCCGCATCGTGCTGGAGCCCGCCGAAAACCACGCCGAGCATTGCCTCGTCGTGGCGGTCTACGGCGTCCTGCTGTCCCCTCGCTACGGGGCAGATCCCGCCGTCGTGTTCCTGGCCGCGCTGGCCCATCACCTCCATAATGCCGGTATGCCCGATGCCGGGTTCACCGGCGAGATGCTGCTCGGCCACAGGCTCGAAGGCGTGATGCGGCACTTCACTGACGTCGCCCTGGCGTCGCTCGATCTCGAACTGCGGCGCCGGGTGGTCGAGGCCCGGGCCTGCCTGGTCGATGCCGAAACGCCCGAAGGGCGAGCCTTCCACGCCGCCGACGTGGTCGACCGCGTGCTGGAGATCGCGCAGCACCTGCGTTCCGCCTCACTCACCATGGAGGTCGTGCTGGGCGACATGGCGCTGGTCCACGCCGGTCCGGTGAAGCCGTTTCACGACCGCGCGCTCGCCGAGATGGGGATCCCGTGACCGGGATCGCCAACCGCTCGATGCTCCGCTCTCCCGTGTCGGGCGCGCGGCTCGCATGGGACGGTGCCCATGCGCTTCGCGAGCCCGAGGGCCGCCGCTGGCCCGTGGTCGACGGCATCGCATTCCTGCGCACCGGCCGCGATCCGCTGGCCGGCGAGGCGCTGGCCTGCCTCGACGCCGGCGACCGCACCGGTGCGCTCGTGGCGCTGCTGGCCGACCAGGACGATTGGTGGACGGGCCCCGTGCCGGCCCGCGCCGACCTCGCCCGGCTCGTGGAGCAGGCGGACCGGCTGACGTTGCGCGACGCCATGGGGCTGCTCGCCTTCGGCCGCGTGGGCGATTATTTCGCCCACCGATGGAGCGACCCGACCTTTCTGGCCGGCCTCGCCCTGATCGAGGCCCATCGCGGCCCGATGACGTCCAGCTTCGAGCTCGCCTGCGGCATCGGCCACTACGGACGCGAAATCCTGCGACGCGGCACGACTTACACGGGGGCCGATGTCGTCTTCGCCAAGCTGTGGCTGGCGCGCCATTGGGTGGTGGGTCCCGCCGCCGATCTCGTCTGCTTCGACGCGGCGTCCCCCTGGCCGGTGGCGGGCCGGACCTTCGATCTCGTCCTGTGTCAGGATGCCTTCTATTTCCTCGAACCCAAGGCCGAGATCCTGTCGCGGCTGCGCAGCATGGCGATGCCCCGCGGCTGGCTCGCGGTCGGCCACGTCCACAACCGTGAGGCCGAGAACCATTCGGCCGGTCGGGGGGTGACGGCTGACGACGTCGCGCGCTTGTTCCCGGACGGGATCGTGTACGACGACGCCGAACTGACGCGCGCCCTGATCGAGGCGCGGCCCCCCGTGCCGTGGGTGCCCGACGCACTGCGCAACGGCGAGGCCTTCGCTATAGCGGCCGGGCCGGGGCTGCGGCGCGAGCCGCAGCGGGTCGCCGCCGGCTATGCCGTGCCGCCGGGCGATGCCGCGCTGGTCCTGAACCCGCTCTACGAGAAGGCCGTTCGCGATCGCGCTATCCTTCCCCGGGAGGGGAAGGTGGCGCGACCGCAGGCCGAGACGGATGGGGAGCGGCGGCGCGAAGCGCCGCTTCCAGCCTTGTGCACGTT
>CAXUCF010000112.1:0-14870 GCA_964249275.1 uncultured Lichenihabitans sp. | reverse complement strand
CGCCGCTTCACCTTTTCGACCACCACCTGCTTCGTACGCCCGTGGGAAAAGCTTTGTCGCACCGTACCCTGCTCGACCGGCCGCTTCAGCGACAACGTGGTCTTGGGGCTCACGGTCAAAGTCTTTTCGCCAACGTTGTTCGGTTCACTCATCAGTCATTCGTCCCAGGGCCGTGTCCGTGCCCAAACCTGCGAGCGCCGAAGCCGATCTTCGGCAAGTGTCTCGTTCAATCATCGAAAGATCGTGCTGAACCCGCGGCTTCCGCCTGCGGACTCCCGCGGTACCGATCCAGTCGCCGCGCGCGCGACACGAACCCGTCGCCGGCCGTTCCCCCGGCCACCGCAGCGTGTATCACATTTGTCCGCCCCAATGCCAAATCCAATTGATCGGATCGGAAGTTTCGGATGCGGACGATCGCATCGGCATCGCGGCCGATGCGGCGCCGGACCGAGGCTTCCAGTTTGCGCGTGCCGTCGAGGCTGCCGTCGCTGGCATGGACGAGCGCAGCCGGTACCTTCGGCCCGACCGAGCCCTCGACCTTGCCGGCTCCTGCCACGACCAGGCCGGCCTTGTTGGCGATGGACAGAGCTTGCAAGGCATCCTTCTCCAGCAGGCCGTCAACCATGTCGGCCAGCGTGGGCGGTACTTCCACCTGCGCCTTGAAGGCACGCGCGAAGCTCTTCCGTTTCACCGCCTCCTGCACGACGGCCCTGTCGGCCGTCACCCAAGCGCCGCGCCCCGGCAGCCTCCTGCGCAGATCCGGCACCACCACCTTGTCGGGCGAGACCACGAACCGGATGAATGTCTCGGGCGCCCCCTTCCGTCGTGTGACGATGCAGGTGCGCTCGGGCCCGGTATCGGGATCGGTCGACGCGTCCGGCATGGGCCCGCCGTCCGGCGTCACGTTCTCGGTCGCGTTCAATGTGAGTCTCGCCTCGGCTCAGGCCACGTCCTCCTCGGCCGGAACCTCCTCGTCCACGCGCTCCGGCTCGGCCTCGATCCAGCCGGCCTTGACGCGCGCCGCCAGGATGAGGGCTTCGGCGTCCTCGCGCGACATCTCGAAATCTTCGAGGTAGCCGCTGATCCGCGTGGCCTCGCCGTCCTTCCGTTCCGTGTAGCCCACGAGGTCGTCGGGCACGCACCCGGCCAGATCCTCGACGCTTTTGACGTCATTCTCGCCGAGTTTCACCATCATGGCCGTGGTGATCCCGTCGAGGTCCTTCAGGTCGTCGGCGACGCCGAGTTCGCGGCGGCGGCTGTCATGCGCTTCTTCGATAGCGTCGAGGTAGCCCCGCGCCCGAGACTGGATCTCTGCCGCCGTGTCCTCGTCGAAGCCTTCGATGGAACTCAACTCGGCCGGCTCGACATAGGCGAGTTCCTCAAGCGATCGGAACCCTTCCGACGCCAGCAGTTGGCCAACGACCTCGTCCACGTCGAGCGCCTCCATGAACAGGTTGGTGCGTTCCGCGAACTCCTTCTGGCGGCGCTCGGATTCTTCGGCCTCGGTCAGGATGTCGATGTCCCAGCCGGTCAACTGCGAAGCGAGCCTCACGTTCTGGCCGCGCCGCCCGATGGCAAGCGAAAGCTGGTCGTCCGGCACCACAACTTCGATGCGCGACGAGTCCTCGTCGAGCACCACCTTGACGACTTCGGCCGGCTGCAAGGCATTGACGATGAACGTCGCCGCGTCGGGCGACCAGGGGATGATGTCGATCTTCTCCCCCTGAAGCTCGTTGACCACGGCCTGCACGCGCGAGCCACGCATGCCCACGCAGGCGCCCACGGGATCGATGGACGAGTCACGCGACGTCACGCCGATCTTGGCGCGGGAACCGGGGTCACGGGCCACGGCCTTGATCTCGATAATGCCGTCGTAGATCTCCGGCACCTCCTGGGTGAACAGCTTGGTCATGAACTGCGGGTGGGTGCGCGACAGGAAGATCTGCGGCCCGCGCTGCTCGCGCCGCACATCGTACACGTAGGCGCGGATGCGATCGCCCGGACGGAACGTTTCGCGCGGGATCAGTTCGTCGCGTCGCACCACGGCTTCGCCGCGACCCGACAAGTCCACCACCACGTTGCCGTACTCGACCCGCTTCACCACGCCGTTGATGATGTCGGCGATGCGGTCCTTGTACTCGTCATATTGCTTGTCGCGCTCGGCCTCACGGAGCTTCTGGACGATGACCTGCTTGGCCGACTGGCCCGCGATGCGGCCGAACTCGAAAGGCGGCAACGTTTCGGAGATCCAGTCGCCGACCTGGGCGGCCGGGTTCTTGCGGCGTGCATCCGCGAGGCTGATATGGATGGCGTCGTTCTCGATCTCGTCGACCACGAGGAGCAGGCGCGAGAACCGTGTGACCCCGGTGCGGGGGTCGATCTCGGCCCGGACTTCGGTTTCCTGGCCGTAACGCGACCGCGCCGCTTTCTGCAGCGCATCCTCCATCGAACTCAGCACGATCGAGCGATCGATGTTCTTCTCGCGTGCCACCGCTTCGGCGATCTGCAGGAGTTCGAGCTTGTTGGCGCTGACGGCCATGGCGGTATCCTCGGGCGAAACTAGGGACTGGGTCGGTCGTGTGTCAGCCGCGGCCGATCGGCCGGGCGGCCTTCGGCGTCCGGATGCCGGCCGGAACCACGCGCTTTTGCTTGTTGCGATTGGCGAAACGGCCCAGGCCGCGCCGCGTGTCGTCGGATGCCGCGGCCGCACCGATCGCATCTAACCCGGGAGGCAGAGCATCGCCCGCGGTTCCGTCCTTGGGCTCGGCCCGGGCCTGCGCCCGCAAGGCCTCGCGGATCAACGCCTCGGTCAGGACTAGGCGGGCTTCGCCGATGTCCGCGATGGCGAGTTCCAGCGTGCCGGCCTCGTCGGGCTTAGCGTCCAGCCGCTTCAGGAACAGGCGCTTGTCGTCCGTGCCCTCGATAAGGCCGCGGAAGCGCCGGCGCCCGTCCATCGGGACCGCCAACTCGACCCTGGCCTCGTGGCCGACGGCCCGGTCGAGGTCCGAGCGGCGCACGAGGGGCCTGTCGATGCCAGGCGACGAGATCTCCAGCCGATATTCGCCCGTGATCGGGTCGTCGAGGTCGAGCACGGGCGACAAAGCCTTGCTGACGGCCTCGCAGTCATCGATCGACATCGTCCCGTCGGGCCGCTCGGCCATGATCTGAAGGGTCGAGGGTGAGCCGGCCGAGATCTTGACCCGCACGAGCCGGAAGCCGAGGTCGGCCAGCACCGGAACGGCTGCATGACCGACGCGAGCCGCAACACCGTGTTCGGTGGCGTAGCGCGGCTCGGCAAGGAGCGCGGCATCCACCACCGGAGTGCTGCCGCGCGGATCGGCTGGATCGGAAAGCGGTAAAGTCAAGAAAGGGTGGTCCGTCGAAAGGGCTCGGTCTTGCCGGGTAGGTCTATGGGCCGAAAAAGCAAAAGAGCGGGTCCGGCAGGAGCCCACTCTCATCGATCTTCACCGGACAGTACCGCGATCAGCGGCGCTGTCCACGACATAGAGCGTCCGTCCGGCCGGCGCAAGGGAGTCGCGGCAGCTTACGAGTTCGGCGCTTGGAAAAGCGCACCCATGCCGTCGGAGCCTGATCGCCCTTCCAACGAACCGGCCCGCTCGCTCCGAACCACCTGGTTCAGCCATGCCGAGCGGCGGTGCTCCTCCTCCGAAGGCACGTTGATCGCATTTCACCCCCTCAGCGCGCCAGCCACTCCGCGACCCGTTCCACCACCTCCGCTTCGATCCCGCCGTCCCCGGGGGCGGCCAGCGAACCCCAGCCCCCGCCCCCCGGGCGGCCGCCGTCGAGCCGTAGCACTCTGACGCCTCGCGAGGCCGTGAAGGCCGCAGCGATGTCGGCCGCACCACCGGGCGGCGTGACAGGGCAGCGGTCGGCTGCATTGACCACCACCAGCACGGGCACTGTCACGGCGGCGGGATCCGCATCGAAGACCGTCTCGTGGCTGCCGCCCATCCGCGACACGGCTTCAAGCAACACGAGGCCGGCCAAATCGCTCGCATGTGCTGCGCCGCTGACCGCCGCAATGGCACCCTGGCTCGTGCCGATCAGCGTGACGCAGCCGGGCACGACGCGGTGCGCCTCGTCGACGAGCGCAGACACCGCGGTGGCGTAGCCCAACGAGGAGCGCGAACCGCGAAGGTTCCGGGGCGCGTCCGGGATCAAGACCGCGTAGCCGCGCGCGAGCCACATCGGCGCCGTGCGGATCACGACGTTGTCGGCGTGCTCCAGAGTGCCGTCCCCGGCGATGCCGACCACTCCAGCGCCCCCGGGCAGCATGACGAGCGTGCCGCGGGATGTGTCGGGGCGAAGCAGCAGGGCGCGCTCCGTGGCGCCGCCGGGCAGGCGAAGGTCGAGGACGGCGGGGTGCCAAGCGGGTGGCGGGGTAAGCGAAGCGGCAGAGGCGGCGACCGTTATAAGGCAGGACAGCGGGACGGCGGCGTAGCGCAGGCGCTTCATCGGTTGAAGAATTTTTCGGCGGCGCTGCGAGACGCGTCCTTGGCGGCGATCACCCCCTCGAGCCGGGCGATCTCCTCGTGCAGAAGGCCGATGCGCATCCGCAACTCGTCCACCGACAACGTGTCGAGCGGTTCGCCCACCTGATGCTTCGCTTTCGGCAGCGGCCGTTCGGCCTCGTCGTCCCGCACGGTGCTCAAGCCTCGACCACGAGCACGATCTTGCCCACGTGGTCGCCCTGCTCCATCCAGCGATGGGCCGCAGCGGCCTCGGCAAGGGGAAAGGTTCTGTCGATCAGCGGCTTGACCTTCCCGGCCGCGATGAGGGGCCAGACTTTCGCCTCGAGTGCTCGGGCGATCTCCGCCTTTTCCGCGACCGTCCGGGGCCGCATGGTCGAGCCCGTGTGGACCAGCCGTTTCGTCATGAGCTGGGTGAAGTTCACCTCCGCCTTGGCGCCACCCAGGAAGGCGATCTGCACGATGCGTCCCCCCTGGGCCGCGGCGGCATAGTTGCGCTCGATGTAGGAGCCGCCCACCATGTCGAGGATCACGTCGACCCCCTTGCGTCCGGTCTCCTGCTTCGCGACCGTGACGAAATCCTCCTGGCTGTAATCGATGGCCCGGTCGGCCCCGAGGCTCCGCATCGCATCGCATTTCGCAGCGCTGCCGGCCGTTGCCAGCACGGTGGCGCCGAATGCCTTGGCGAGCTGGATCGCGGTCGTGCCGATACCCGACGTGCCGCCGTGGACGAGGAAGCTCTCGCCGCTCTTCAGCTGGCCGTGATCGAACACATTGGCCCAGACCGTGAAGAAGGTTTCAGGCAGGGCGGCGGCCTCGACTATGGACAGGCCGTCCGGCAACGGCAGGGCCTGGGGCTCCGGCGTCGTTACAAAGGGCGCGTAGCCACCGCCCGGTACCAGGGCGCAGACCTTGTCACCGAGCCTGAAACGGTCCGTCCCGTCGCCGAGCGCCACCACGAGGCCCGCGACTTCGAGGCCCGGCAGGTCGGAAGCACCGGGCGGCGGCGGATAGCTGCCGGAGCGCTGCGCCACGTCGGGGCGGTTGACCCCCGCGGCCGCGACCCGGATCAGGAGTTCGCCGGCTTTCGCCTTCGGCACCGGCCGGGTCTCGGGCTTCAGGACCTCCGGGCCGCCGGGTTCGGAGATCGCTATCGCCGTCATGGTGTCGGGGAGCGTCATGGCTGTTCCTCGCTGGTCGCCTCTGAAGGTGGGGCACGGCTCGCCGGGGGAAGGTCTCGCGGGCGTCAGTCACCCGACTCAAGTGCCGCGCGGGCCTCGGCGAAGCTCCGCCGCACGTCGTCCGATACGGCAGGACGCGACAGATCGAGATCCCGCAAGGCCTCCGTGATGGCCGCCACCACGACGAGCCGCGTGAACCATTTCTGGTCCGCCGGCACCACGAACCAAGGCGCATCCTCGGTGGCCGTGCCGGCGATCGCGGCCTCGTAGGCCTGCATGTAGTCGTCCCAGCGCTCGCGCTCCGGCAGGTCGGCAGGGCTGAATTTCCAGTTCTTGTCGGGCTCGGTCAGCCGATCGAGGAATCGGCTCTTCTGCTCGTCACGGCCGACGTGCAGGAAGAACTTCAGCACCCGCGTTCCCTGGCGGCCGAGGTGGCGCTCGTAGCTCGAGATATCCTGGAGACGGTGGTCCCAGAACTTCTTGCCCCCGCTGAGCGCCGGCGGCAGCTTCTGCCGCTCCAGGATCTCGGGGTGCACCCTGGCCACCAACACCTCCTCGTAATGCGATCGGTTGAAGATGCCGATCATGCCCCGGGCCGGAAGATGGCGGTTGATCCGCCAGAGGAAATCGTGGGCGAGATCCTCGGGGCCGGGTTGCTTGAACGAGGTCACGGCGATGCCCTGCGGGTTAACGCCGGTCATGACGTGCTTGATGGTGGAATCCTTGCCGGCCGCATCCATGGCCTGGAACACGAGGAGCACCGACCAGGTCGCACTGGCATAAAGTGCATCCTGAAGCTCCGAGAGCTGATCGACGCCCTGCTGCAGGAGAGTCGGGGCGCGCTGCTTGTCGACGAGCTCCGGCATCGGGTTCGCGGTGCCGAAGTGCTTCAGCTTGAAGCCCTTCCCCGAGGTCACCCGGAAGCGGTCGATCAGCTCACGGAGCTGCTTGCGGTTGAACCGGGCCTCGTTGGGATCATGCGCCATGGAGGAATCGCTTCGGCTGGTGGACCAGCCGCGACCATGTCACGCGATCGTCGCCATGGCTACGGTGCCGGCACCGAGGCCCTGGCCTCTCGCGGCCGTTCAGGACCCGCTTCGGCCCGGCCTGCCGTAAGCCCCGGGCTGCAGCCGAGCGCTTCACGGCTTCCTCGCCACGACGAAGAACTGCTTGCCGAACAGCTTCCAGGCAAACGGCAGATGCAGGTACGCCTTGACCATCACATCGTAGGTCGGCGTGTTGTTGTTCATCGTGTAGGGCAGGAAGCGGGGAACCACCCTGTCGACGGCAAAGCCGTTCAGAACCAGACCCTCGGCCAGGGAGCGATCCGATAGCGGCAGGTAGTGATCGTAATAGTCCCAGTAGTCCCGGTGGGCGAAGCGGATGTTGGGGCCGAGGATCATGAACCGCCCGCCCGGGCGCAGCACGCGTCTCACCTCGAGCATCACGGCCGAGCAGGCCTGTTTGTCGGGGAGATGCTCCAGGAAGTTGGATGTGAAAACGACGTCCATGGAACTGTCGTGGGCAAAGCCGAGCTCGTTGGCCGCGGTGGCGAAGAAGCGCACGTTCGGTTCGACGTGACCCGGCGAGTCGGGGTTCAGATCGACCGCATATTTCTCGCGGGCCTCGATGTTGTTGATGAACTCCCCGTAGCCGCAGGCGAGATCGAGCACCGTCGCGTCTGCCGGTATCAGCTTCGAGAAGAATTCAGAGCAAAGAACCCGCCAGACCCGCTGGCGCTTCTCGATGCCGGTCCCCTCGAAGCGAGCCGCGTAGATCTTCCCCAGTTCAGACATGAAGGCCTTCTCGAAACGATGGAGCCGCCGTCGCGACCGCCTCACGACCCAGCGAAGCGTCCGCTCCGCCCTTCGTCGAAGGCATGGGGATCGCGTGTATCACGTGAGACTGGCCCGGGCACCCCGGCCACGTCCGCCGCCGAGCGCGGCTCGCACTCGACGTGCCGCTCCGTCATGCGTTCGTCGGTCGAGCGAAGGGCAGTCATATTGGCGACATCCTCGCGTCTCAGCCTCGTCCTTTTACCGTCCGCCGCAAAGACCCGATCGTCGAAAGAGAACCGATGGACATCAACTGGGCCCATGCCGCCCCGACGATCCTGGCGTCGTTCCTGGCGTCGATGGTGGAGTTCGTCGAGGCCCTGACGGTGGTCCTGGCTGTGGGCACCGTTCGGGGATGGCGCAGTGCGCTGGCCGGCAGTGCGATCGGCGTCGCTTTTCTTCTCGCACTCGTCGTCCTGTTGGGGGCCGCGCTCACCCGGATCCCTCTCCACGTCCTGCAACTCGCCGTCGGCACGCTGCTGACCCTGTTCGGCCTTCGCTGGCTGCGCAAGGCGATCCTTCGGGCTGCAGGTGTCATCCCGCTCCACGACGAGGCCGCAGCCTTCGCCAAGCAGACTGAGGCGATGCGAGGGCGCGTGCTCGGCGGCGTCTGGGACCGGGTCGCCCTGGCCACCACGTTCCAGATCACGGTGCTGGAAGGCATCGAGGTGGTGTTCATCGTGATCGCGATCGGGGCCGGCGGTCAAGGCCTGTTGCTGGCCGCGAGCCTTGGGGCACTGGCGGCCCTGCTGATCGTCGCCGTGCTCGGCGTTGCGCTTCATCGTCCGCTCGCCAGCGTGCCTGAAAACGCCCTCAAGTTCGTGGTGGGCGTTCTTCTCGCAGCCTTCGGCACTTTCTGGGTCGGAGAGGGTGCCGGCTTGCCCTGGCCGGGTGCCGACTGGTCCATCCCGGTCCTCATCGCGGGCTTTCTCGCAGCCTCGTTGTCGGCGGTGCCGCTCTGCCGGGCGCGGGCCGCGCGACGCCTCGCGGGTGCGATGTCGTAGGAGCATCACCATGGCTTGGCTCAGGACGACCGCGCTCGAGGTTCTCGGGCTGTTCGTCGACGATGGTCCTTTCGCGGCCGCGATCCTCGTCTGGGTCGCCCTGGCGTGGCTCGTGCTGCCGCGTCTCGGCCTGCCCGAGGCGGCTCAAGGCCCCATCCTGTTTGCCGGGCTCGCGTCGCTGCTGATCGGCAGCGCGCTGCGCGCCGTCAAGCGGTGAAGCGACCGACCTCGGCAACTGGCCCGACGAAGGCCTGCCATCGGTCGATCTTGCAGGGAAATCATTGACGGCCCCGAGCGTGTCGTCCGGTCTCGGCCACGAAACTGAAAGCCAGATGAAAGCTTGCTCCCGTAGCCTGGCCGTTCCAGGACGCCGGATTTCCGAACCGACGCCTATGGGCCATGGGGGAGGACCATATGAGACGACACGACGCCGCGGTGTCCATCGCCGCCCTGACGGCTGTGGCCGCGGCCTGGGCCGGACCAGCCCTGGCCTATGACGGTTGGCATCTCAAACAGGCCGTCACCCTCGACGGCAAGGGCGTCGGCTGGGACTACGTTTCCTTTGACCAGGGCACCGGCCACGTCTTCCTGGGCCACCGCAAGGAAGGCCTGCAGGTCTACGATCCCAAGACCATGACGGTCGTCAGGGTCATCGCCGGCACGGCCGAGGCCAGTTCCAACGGCGCGGTCCTCATCCCCGAACTCGATCTCGGCGTGTCCAACAACGAGAACGGAACCCTCATCCCGTTCAGGCTGTCGACACTCGAGGCGCAGCCCGCCATCAAGGCGGGCGAGGACCTCGACACCAGCCATTACGATGCCGCCAGCAGGAAGCTCGTTCTCAACATGGGGGCCGGGAAGGACGGCACCGAGCTGATCATGCTCGACGTGCCGTCGATGAAGGAGGCAGGCCGCCTCAAGGTCGCGAGCAAGAAGGTCGAGGGCGCCGACAGCGACGGAAAGTCGGCCTTCTACCTGGCGGCCCAGGACATCGACAAGCTCTACAAGATCGACGTCGCGGCCGGCAAGATGACGGCCGAATACGACACGGGCCCGAGTTGCGGACGGCCCACCGCCGTCACGGTCGACACGGCCTCCGACCGCGTCTTCGTCAGTTGCCGGGGGCACGACGCCATCAAGCCGTCCCTGACCGTCTTCGACGGCGCCAGCGGCAGGAGCGTCTACTCGGCCGAGATCGGCGGCGGCACCGACAGCGTCATCTACGATGCCGAGCTGAAGCGCATCTTCTCGGCCAACGGCGTTTCGGCCAATCTGAACGTCTTCGAACAGGACGGCCCCGACAGCTACAAGCCCGTCGAGACGCTGGGCACCCGTGCGGGTATGCGCACCATGGCGATGGATCACAAGTCCAAGACCATCTATGCCGTCACGGCCGAGGGCACGGCCGACCCGGCGAAAAAGATCCTGACGGCCGTGTCGCCCTTCTATGCCAACACGATCTTTCCCAACACCTTCACGGTCCTGACCTACGGCAGGCCGTGAGCTGCCGAGCAAGGCCGGCAACGCGGCAAATCACGAGAACGGATTTTCAGGCGCCAGGGAGGACGACATGACGAGAACAGGGTTCACGGCAGGCTTGCGCGCCGTCGCGCTATCCACCACGGTGCTGGCGACGTCGGTCGCGGTCACGTCTTCGGCCGCGATGGCGGCCGACAAGATCAGCATCATCGTGGGCGGCATGGAAAAGCAGATCTACCTGCCGCCCGTGCTTTGCGAGAAGCTCGGGTTCTTCAAAGAGCAGGGACTCGACGTCGAACTGATCAACAGCCGGGCCGGCGTCGAGGCCGAGAACGAACTCCTGGCCGGCGCCGTGCAGGGCGTCGTCGGGTCCTACGATCATACGATCGACCTTCAGGCCAAGGGCAAGTCGATCACCTCCATCGTGCAGTTGAGCCAGGCGCCCGGCGAAGTCGAGATGTTGTCATCCAAGGACGCCGGCACGGTGAAATCGCCCGCCGACCTCAAGGGTAAGACACTCGGCGTGACTGGCCTCGGCTCGTCAACCGATTTCCTCACGCAATATATCGTGACGCGGGCGGGCCTTAAGCCCGGCGAGTTCACGCTGCTGCCGGTCGGTGCCGGCAACACCTTCGTGGCGGCCATCAAACAGGACCAGATCCAAGCCGGCATGACCACGGAGCCGACCGTCGGGCAGTTGCAAAAGATGGGCGCCGCCACCGTGATGATCGACCTGCGCACCCCGGAGAAGACCATCGAGGCGCTGGGCGGCCCCTACCCGGCCGCCTCGTTCTACGTGCAGTCGGCCTGGCTCGACGGCCACAAGGACGAGGCGCAGAAGCTCGCCAATGCGCTCGTCAAGACGCTGCACTGGATCCACGATCACAGCGCCGAGGAGATTTCGGACCAGATGCCGAAGGACTATTACGTCGGCGACAAGGCCCTCTACGTGAAAGGCCTCGCCGACGGCAAGGCCATGTTCACGGCCGATGGAAAGATGCCGCCCGACGGGCCCGAGACCGTGCTGAAGGTGCTGTCGAGCTTCAGCCGCAACCTCAAGGGCAAGACCGTCGACTTGTCCAAGACCTATACGGCAACCTACGTCGACGCAGCCAAGTGAGGGCGTGATGGACGCGTCCCCCGCTCCCCGAACCGTCTCGCCGGCCGGCCCGGCCGTCGAACTCGTGGACGTCACGCGCCGCTTCGTCACGCCTGACGCCAAAGTGATGACGGCGCTGCGCGACTTCACCATGACGGTGGGGCGGGGCGAGTTCGTCTGCGTGGTCGGCCCTACGGGCTGCGGCAAGTCGACGACGTTGAACCTCGTGACGGGGCTGGCCCAGCCCAACCAGGGTGAGGTGCGCGTGATGGGCCGGCCGATTGCGGGCATCAGCCCCGACATCGGCTTCGTGTTCCAGGCCGACGCCCTGTTCCCATGGCGGAGCGTGCTCGACAACGTCGCGGCCGGCCCGATCTTCCGGGGCATGCGTCGGACGCAAGCCCACGAGAAGGCCCGCGACTGGATCGACCGGGTGGGGCTCAAACGTTTCGAGAAGCATTACCCGCATCAACTATCGGGCGGCATGAGGAAGCGCGTCGCCCTCGCCCAGACCTTCATCAACGGGCCCAAGATCCTGTTGCTCGACGAGCCCTTCAGCGCCCTCGACATCCAGACCCGGACGCTGATGCAGGACGAACTGCTCGGCCTCTGGTCCGAGGCTCAGGCCTCCGTCATCTTTGTCACCCACGACCTCGAGGAGGCCGTCGCCATGGCCGACAAGGTCTATGTGCTGACGGCCGGCCCCGCCACCGTGAAATCCGTCTACACGATCGACCTGCCGCGCCCGCGCGTGACGGCCGAGATCCGCTACGAACCCGCCTTCGTGGACTATGCGAGAGCGATTTGGAACGACCTTCGCGAGGAGGTGCAGAAGAGCCACAACCAGGCGTCCGCCGCCGCAGCAGCCTGAGAGCCGACCATGTCCTCGGTCATCGCACGGACCATCGACCCGCCCGCGACGCTGACCGGGCCGTCGGAGATCGAGATCGCGGCCCGCCACGCGTCCCGCCGCCGCCAGCGCATCGTGGTGACGGCCCGCATCGCCATCCTGGTCCTGGCGCTCGGCGGCTGGGAGCTCGGCACCCGCTTCGGACTGATCGATCCCTTCTTCTTCGCGAGCCCTTCGGGCATCGCCGACCAGGTCTGGACCTGGGTCACGGAAGGCACGTCGCAGGGGCCGCTCTGGGAGCAGGTCCTGGTGACGCTGGAGGAGACCGTCCTGGGCTTCTTCATCGGAGCAATCGGGGGCGTCGTCTGCGGCATCGTGCTGGGGCGCAACCGACTGCTGGCCGACATCTTCTCGACCTACATCAAGGTCGCGAACTCGATCCCTCGCGTGGTGCTGGGCTCCATCTTCATCATCGCGCTGGGCCTCGGCATGGCGTCCAAGGTGGCGCTGGCGGTCGTCATGGTGTTCTTCGTGGTCTTCGCCAACGCATTCCAGGGCGTGCGGGAAGCCGACAGGGCCATGATCGCCAATGCCCAGATCCTGGGCGCCTCGTCCTATCAGATCACCCGGACCGTGATCATCCCGTCGGCGATGAGCTGGATCCTGGCGAGCCTGCACGTGAGCTTCGGCTTCGCGCTGGTGGGCGCGGTCGTGGGCGAGTTCCTGGGCGCCAAGAAGGGCGTGGGCCTCCTGATCTCGACCGCGCAGGGCTCCTTCAACGCCAACGGCGTCTTCGCCGCCATGGTGATCCTGGCAATCCTGGCGCTCGCCGTGGAGGCCGTCATCACGGTCGTGGAGAACCGGCTGGTGAAGTGGCGTCCGGTGCCGTTCGACGGGCATTGAGGGCGGCCACGTCCGCGACCGACGCGATCTCCGGCGGTGCCGCCGGCAAGCGCACCTCGATCGCGAGGCCGCCCTCCGCCGGCCGGAAGGCCATCGCCGTGCCGCCCGCCGTCTCGGCCACCTCCTTGACGATCGACAGGCCGAGCCCGCTGCCGCTGCTCTGCGTGCCCATGACCCGGTAGAAGCGCTCGAAGATCCGCTCCTCCTCTCCGGGTGGGATGCCCCGCCCGTCGTCCTGCACGGTCAGGACCGTCATGTCGTGGTCGCGGTCGACCGTCACGGTGACGCTGCTGCCGGGTGGACAATAGCGCATGGCATTGTCGACGAGGTTGACCAGCATTTCGCCCATCATGGTCTCGTCGCCCACGGCGGTCGCGCGGGGGTCGCGTGCGTCGAGGCCCAGGTCGATGCCCCGGGCCAGTGCGGGGGCCGCGAAGCCTTCGAGCACCCGCACGGCGAGGCAGCCCAGCGCAACCCGGTCGGCGCGGACGCGGCGGCTCCCGGGCTCGGCCCGCGACAGCGTCAGCAGCTGCTCGGCCAGTCGCGACATCTGACCGACCCCGACCTGGATGGCGTGGAGCGCCGCAGCCTGATCGTCGGTCCCGATGCGGCGCAGCGCATAGGTGGCCTGGACGTTGATCACGGCCAATGGCGTGCGCAACTGATGGGCTGCATTGGCGACGAACCGATGCTGAGCCGCCAGTTGTGCCTTGACCCTGGCGATCCGGACATTGATGGCCGCGACGAGCGGTCGGATCTCGGCCTGCACGGCCTCGGCCGCAAAGGGTTCGAGGCTCGCGGAAGAACGGGCCTGCACCTCGTCCCGGAGCCGGAGCAGCGGCGCCAAGCCCCGCTTCAGGCCGAACACCATGAACACGCCGGCCGTCGCCAGAAGGGCCATCTGTTGGCCGAAGCCCAGGATCCAGAGACGGCGCACCAGAGCGTCGCGCCCGGCGAGCGACGTGCCCACCACCACCCTGATGGCGGCCTCGCGAGGCGAACCAGCCAGCGGATGATCCAGGGCGAAAAGCCGCATCGGCCGGCCGCGGTAATCGGCCTCGAGGGAGCCCGAAACCCCGCCCCGGACGGGTGGCGACGGCAGGTCTGCGGCGCCGGCCAGGAGGCCGCCCGTGCCGTCCGTCACGCGGTAATAAACGAAGTCGCCCGCGCCCGTATCGAACATCTCGAGCGCAGCCGGCGGCACGACGGCCTGCAGCAGGCCGTCCTCGTAGCGGGTCTCCTCGGCAATGGCGCGGGCCGACGCCATCAAGGTCCGGTCCGTGACGAGGTTGGCCGTATCGCACGCCGTGCGGTAGCCCATCGCGGCATTGATGCCGGCCAGCAAGGCCAGAGGGGTCAGCACCCAAGCCAGAAGTTGCAGGCGAAGACTGGACGTCATCCGGTTGATCGCCTCGCGACGCGGACCTCACCTTCGTCTCCGAACCCTGCCCTGGCCGGGAGGAGGCCCAGTGCTTCTTCACTCAGGCGCCGCGCTGGCCCGACAGCGGTTCCGAGCCGATCCGTCGATCACGGCCTCCCGTCCCGCACCGGCCGTCAATTCTGCCGGGCGATCATCATGTTCTTGATGTTGGAGATGGCCTTGGCGGGATTGAGCCCCTTGGGGCAGGCTTTGGCGCAGTTCATGATCGAATGGCATCGATAGAGGCGAAACGGGTCCTCCAGCCCGTCGAGGCGCTCGCCCGTCGCCTCGTCGCGCGAGTCGATGAGCCAGCGGTAGGCCTGCAGCAGCGCCGCGGGCCCGAGATATCGGTCCCCGTTCCACCAGTAGCTCGGGCAGGATGTCGAGCAGCAGGCGCACAGGATACATTCGTAGAGGCCGTCGAGGGCGTGGCGCGATTGCGGCGACTGCTCCCACTCCTTCTCGGGGGTCGGGCTATCGGTCTTGAGCCAGGGCTCGATCAGCGCATGCTGGGCATAGAAGCGCGTGAGGTCGGGCACGAGGTCCTTCACGACCTCCATGTGGGGCAGCGGATAGAGTTTCACGGCACCCGACACGTCGTCCATGCCC
>CAXUCF010000111.1:3044-14926 GCA_964249275.1 uncultured Lichenihabitans sp. | reverse complement strand
AGGACGGTGGGCTCGCCGAGATAGGCCAGGAAGCGGCACATGGCGGGCGCCTCAGACAGCCTCGCACAGGCCACCGACCGCGTCGGTCTTGAGCGCGAACGACAAGGCCGCCTCGACGTGGAGAGCCGTGGAGTCGAAGCCGGGTACCGGCAAGCCGTCGGGGTCGAGCAGCAGGCAGATCTCGGTGCAGCCGAGGATCACGCCGTCGGCGCCCCGGGCGATCCCGCGCCGGATCACGTCGAGCATCCGGGCGCGCGACGCGTCCCGCACGACGCCCCGGCACAGTTCGTCGAAGATGGCCGCGTGGACGAAGGCGCGGTCCTCTGCCTCCGGTATCATGACGTCGAGGCCGGCTGCGCGGCGCATGCGCTCCGTGTAGAAACCGTGCTCCATCGTGTAGCGGGTGGCGAGGAGCAGCGGCCGGCGGCAGCCGGCGGCCGTGACGGTCCGGCCGGTCTCGACGATGATGTCGAGGAGCGGCACGCCCGCGGCCCTCTCCACGGCGTCCGATACGAGATGCATTGTGTTGGTGCAGATCAAGAGGCAGTCGGCCCCGGCGCGGGCGAGGCCCGCCCCGGCCGCGCCGAGCAGCGCGCCCGCCTCGTCCCAGCGATCGGACGTCTGGAGTCGCACGACGATCTCGAAGTCGAGGGACCGGAGCAGCACGTCGGCCGAGTGCAGCGCGCCCAGGCGCGCCCGCACGCCTTCATTGAGCAGGCGATAGTAGACCAGGGTGCTTTCCCAGGACATGCCGCCGATGAGGCCGATCGTCTTCACGCCGCGCTCCTTCGCTGAACCCGTAGCCATCATGGTCCGGGAGCGCGACAAAAGGCGCGCGTTCTTCCATGCCCGAAGCTCTCGGCGCGCAAGGTTTCAGCGTCGATCGGAAGCTGGACGCTCCGCACTTGCGCGGCTCGACCCGAGATCGCAAACTGCACCATGCTCGACGACCGCGACCGCAAGCTCCTCACCCACCTCCAGCGCGATGCCGAGGCCTCGGTGACGGACCTCGCCGAGCGCGTGTCGCTCAGCGTGTCGGCGTGCTCGCGGCGCATCGCGCGGTTGCGCGAGGCGGGCTACGTTTCCCGACAGGTGGCGATCCTCGACCGCCGCGCCATGCGGGTGCCCACCACGGTCTTCGCCCTGCTGCGGACGGCGCGCCACGCCCCGGACTGGCTCGACGCCTTCCGCCGCGCCGTCGCCGACATCCCCGAGATCGTCGAGGTGCATCGCCTCACCGGCCACTACGACTACGTGCTCAAGATCGTGCTGCCCGACGTCGAGCACTACGACATCGTCTACAAGGACCTCGTGGGCCGGGTGGAGCTGTTCGACGTGTCGGCCTCGATCTCCATGGAAACCCTGAAGGACGACACGGCGCTGCCGACGGGGTTCGCCCGGTGACGGAGGTCATTCGACTAGGTTGCTGATTTCGATGAGATTGTCATCGAGGTCGCGGAGATAGACGGACAGCAGCGGACTGGTGGCGCCGATCCTGCCGACCGGTCCCTCGATCACGGGGACGTCGCAGCGCGCCAGATGCAGCAGCACGGAGGGAATCGGCACCGCAGTGATGAAGCAGAGGTCGGCCGACCCGGGCGTCGGACGCAGGGCCTTGGGATCGAGGGTGTTGTCCCTCTGGTGCAGGTTGATTTTCTGCGATCCGAAATGGAGTGCGTGCCGTCCCTCCGCCTCGACGTGCTGCATGCCGAGCACGGCCTCGTAGAACGCGCAGGTGCGCTCGATGTCGGCCACGGTCAGGACCAGGTGGTCCAGGCTCTCGACGTTCATGCGATCTCCTCGCTGTTCCGCACATCGGATACGATGGAGAACGCGCCAAGCGGCGCGATGGCGTCCAACGTGAGCATGGGATGGCGCAGCGGATCGCCCTCGCGACTTTGGTGGTGCACGAGTACGACGAGGCGCTCGCCTTCTTCGTCGGCCGCCTCGGGTTCGAGGTCGTCGAGGACGCGCCCCTGGCGCCGGGCAAACGATGGGTGGTGGTGGCGCCCCCGGGCGACGGAGGGGCGCGACTGCTCCTGGCCCGTGCCGATGGCACGGAGGAGGCTGCCGCCGTCGGCCGGCAGGGTGCCGGGCGCGTGATCCTGTTTCTCGAAACGGACGACTTCGCCCGCGACCACGCAGCCTACCTGGCGCGCGGGGTCAGGTTCATCGAGGAGCCACGCCGCGAGTCTTACGGCACGGTGGCGGTGTTCGAGGACCTGTATGGCAACCGCTGGGACCTGATCGAGCCGCGGCGGCCGTAAGCGGGTCCGGTTCACCGCGGCCTCGGCTCCAGCGTGCTATGCCTGGGCTCCAGCCAAGGAGAACGACGTCATGCCGACCGCCATCGATCAGCCCGGGGGGCGCCCGTGAGCCCGGGTTACCTGCCCTTCGCGGGCGCGCTCGATCTGCCGGCCTTCTTCTGCGACAATTGCGGCTTCTGGCAGCGGCACTTCGAGGTTCCGCCGAACTGTCCGCTCTGCCTCGACGCGCGGCACGTGGTGCCGCAGGCGGGATGGAGCTTCCGGCGGCTCTCGGAGGCGCAGGCGCTCTATCCCTGCCACTGGGAGGAGTTGGAGGCTGGCATCTGGCGCTTCTGGAACGATCCGGTCGGCGGCATCGGCGCTATGAGCTACCTGATCTGCGGCCCGGGCGGCAACCTGATGTTCGAGGGTTGCGCGGCCTACAGCGCCGAGGCGATGGCGTTCATCGCCGGCCTCGGCGGCGTGCAGGTGCTGTCCGCGTCCCACCCGCACAGCTACGGGGCGCTGTGGCAGATCCAGGACCGGTTCGACCCCGAGTTGGCGCTCCATCCCGGCGATCTCGCCTGGTCGGCCGCGGTCTGCGTCACCTGGCCGTTCGATGATCGGCTGGAGCCCCTGCCCGGCCTCGAACTGCACCTCACGGCGGGCCATTTCGACGGCCATGCCGTGCTCTACGACAAGAAACGCCGGATCCTGTTCTGCGGCGACGCGCTGAAGTTCGAACTCGATCCCGTCGACCGGCGCCGCGCCGCGACGATCTCGGCCCACAAGGCCTTCGTGCGCGGCGTGCCGCTCACACCGGGCGAGCTGCGCCGCTACCGCGACGTGTTCGCACCGCTGGACTTCACGCAGACCTGGACGCCCTTCGAGCAGGTGACGAACAGCGGCCGCGCGGAAGCCCTGGCGCTGATCGACGGCATGTTGGCGGCGCGCCCGCACGCGCGGCCGGTGTCGCTGGGTGAACTCGACCCTCGGGCGGTATGACCGTTCGCTTCAGACCCAAAACTCCGGCACAGCCTGGCTCAGGCAGCCGCCGACCCGGACGGGTGCGACGCTGAGGGCCAGCCCCGTCCTGTCGTCGGTCTCGACCGCAACCCCGCAGAGCGTGGCGGGGCCGCCGGCAGGCTCGAAGCGGCTGCCCGGCGTGCGCTGGATGAAACGGCGGATCGGCTCGTCCTTGGCGACCCCGACGACGCTGTCGTAGTCGCCCGTCATGCCGGCGTCCGACAGATAAGCGGTGCCACCCGGCAGGACGCGGTGGTCCGCCGTCGGGATGTGGGTGTGGGTTCCGACCACGAGGCTGGCCCGGCCGTCGAGCACGTGGCCGATGGCGGTCTTCTCGCTCGTTGCCTCGGCATGGACGTCCACCACCACGGCGTCGCAGGCAACGCCCAACGGGCAGGCGTCGACCTCGCGGTCGAGCCCTGCGAAAGGATCGTCGAGCGCATCCATGAAGACGCGCCCCATGACGTTGAGCACCAGCACGCGCCGGCCGTCGTGCAGGTCGACCAGCGCAGCACCCCGCCCTGGCGTGCCGGCGGGGTAGTTCAGCGGGCGCACGAGGCGCGGCTGCCGATCGATGAACACCAGCGCCTCGCGCTGGTCGAAGGCATGGTTGCCGAGGGTGACGGCGTCGGCACCCGCGCCCAGGATCTCGTTGCAAACGGCTTCGGTGATCCCGGTGCCGCCGGCCGCGTTCTCGCCGTTGACCACGACGAAGTCCAGCGCCCACCGCGAGCGGAGGTTGGGCAGTTCGGCAGCGATCGCGGTCCGGCCCGCGCGGCCCATCACGTCGCCGACGAAGAGGATGCGCATGGGTCCGGTCCGAAGGTGAGGAGGCCGTGTTCCGTCATCACGGCATCGAGTCTCTCGTCGTGCGGCTCGGTCGGCACGACATCGACCTCCTGCACCGCGAAAGCCACGCCGACCGCCAGCACCGGCTTCGAGCGTCGCAGGGCCGCCAGCGTGCTGTCGTAATAGCCCGCGCCGTAGCCGAGGCGAAAGCCCCTGCGGTCGAAGGCGGCGAGCGGCACGAACAGCACGTCCGGTACGATCGCGGCGGCCGTCGGCGCCGGTTCCCGCGTGCCGAAAGGGCCGCGCACTATGGACGCGCCAGGGCTCCAGGCGAGAAATCGCAGCGGCCGGGTGCGCGGCCCCGTCACCGGGAGGGCTGTCCTGATTCCGGCGTCGCAAAGCGAGACGATCAGCGGCAGCGTGTCGGGCTCGTCCCGCATGGGGAGGAACACGGAAACCGCCGGCTCGGTCCCGAACCGCCTGACCAGATCGACGCCCCGCTTCGCGAGCTTCAGTGCGAAAACGCGCCTGAGCTCCGGACCCAGACCCGAGCGGCGCTGCAGTGCCATCGTCCGAAGCGACGCCTTCTCGGCCGGCGCGCTCATGCGGGGGACGCTCGGGGCGGCATGAGATCCAGGGCATGCGGGACAAAGTGCGGGGCCACAGTGGCCGTGGGATATCGATCCCGGGAACCTACAACGTAGGTGGGCGCCATGTGACCAAGCCCACGAGCGAGGTCAGGGACAGCTCCCTTCAGAATCGATAAGGCCCCGGGAATACACTCCTCACGCACCCCGCAGCTCCGCCACTCCTATGTAGGCCAGCCACCGTGAAAAAGCCAGCCCCGCCGCGATTCTCCGGGCGGTTGTGCCGGCCGGCGAAACTTTCTGCTTCTGTCTCGAACGGAATCGGCAAAAATAGGGGCAGAACGGAAACCATCGGTCGGACCGCACCCATGTCACAAAGCTCATACCGGCCCTGCGTGGGCATCGCCCTGTTCAACGCCGAAGGGCTGGTGTTCATCGGCCGCCGCCGGTCGAAGCGCGCCGTCGATCCAGCCGCCCCCGGCTACGAATGGCAGATGCCCCAGGGCGGCATCGACGCAGGCGAGATGCCGCGCGCCGCCGCGTTGCGCGAACTGCGCGAGGAGACCGGCGTCTCCAGCGTGTCCTTCCTGGCCGAGGCGCCGCACTGGCTCACCTACGATCTGCCGAACGACCTGACGCGCCGCAGTTGGAAGGGGCGCTACAAAGGCCAGATGCAGAAATGGTTCGCGTTCCGGTTCGAGGGTGACGAACGCGAGATCAACGTCGCCTGGCCGGAAGGTGGCCTCAAACCGGAATTCGACGCGTGGCGTTGGGAGAAGATCGAGCGGTTGCCGGCACTCATCATCCCGTTCAAGCGCGAGGTCTACGAGAGCGTGGTCCGGACCTTCAGCCCGTTTGCGGGAGCTTGATGTCCGTGGGCGTCGGCCGACATGGTTAACGCTTCTTTGATGGCCGGTATGGTTTGCTGGCACCGGTCGCGGGCGGAGAGGATGGGCGTTATGGCTTGCACGACAGGCACGGCTTCGACGGTGCTGACCGGGCTGGCCTGGCTGGCCTGCTTCATCGGCTTCGCGGCAGCGCCGGCCGTCGCGCAGGACAAGGGCACGATGGACCCGAGGCCCCTGCCCGCCTTGGCCGATCCGTCGGACCCCCGTCTGCCGGCCAAACAGCTGTTCGGCCGGGTTCTCGAGCCCGCGGAACTGCAGTCGCGCTCGATCGGCTTTTACGCCCGAGGATGCCTCGCGGGCGCGGAAGCGCTGCCGATCAATGGCCAAGCCTGGCAGGTCATGCGGCTGTCGCGCAACCGCAACTGGGGCAACCCGGCCCTGATCGCCTTCCTGGAGCGTTTCGCCAAGCAGGTGCCCTCGATCAACGGGTGGCCCGGCCTGCTGGTGGGCGACATCTCGCAGCCGCGCGGCGGTCCGATGCTGACCGGGCACGCGTCCCATCAGGTCGGGCTCGATGCCGATATCTGGCTGTCGCCCATGCCGAACCGCGAGCTTTCCCGCGAGGAGCGCGAGATGATGTCGGCCACCAACGTGGTGCGGCCCGACGGCAGGGACGTCGACCCCTCGGAGTGGACGCCCCAACATATGGCGCTCATCAAGGCGGCGGCGCAACAGCCCGAGGTCGAGCGGATCTTCGTCAATCCGGCCATCAAGAAGGCCATCTGCCGCGACGCCAGGGGCGACCGAAGCTGGCTCGACAAGGTGAGGCCGATGTGGGGCCACAACTACCATTTCCATGTGCGGATCGCCTGCCCGGAGGGCGACGGCAGTTGCACGCCGCAGGCCCCGGTGGGTGCCGGCGAAGGCTGCGACGCCTCGCTCAGCTGGTGGTTCAAGCCCGAGGTGCTGCACCCGCGCCTGAACCCGAACGCCAAACCCAAGCCCCCCATCACCGTGGCCGACATGCCCGCGGCCTGCCGCCAGGTTCTGGTGGCTCATTGACCCCAGGACGGGGCCGCCGCCGGCCTATCGGGCCGTCCTGCCTTCCGCCGCGTCCTACTCGGCCGCCACACCGAGGCCGATCGGGCAGGACACGCCGGTTCCGGCAAGGTTGCAGTAGCCGCGCGGATTCTGCTGCAGATATTGCTGGTGATAGCCCTCTGCGAAATAGAAGGGCGGCGCCGGCCGGATTTCCGTCGTGATGCGGCCCAGGCCGGACGAGGCCAGGGCGGCATCATAGGCCGCCTTGGAGCGCTCCGCTTCCGCAAGCTGCTCCGGACCTGTCGTGTAGATGGCGGACCGGTAGGTAGTCCCGACATCGTTGCCCTGCCGCATGCCCTGGGTCGGGTCGTGGTTCTCCCAGAAAACCTTCAGCAGCGCCGCGTAGGACACCTGCTTCGGGTCGAATGCCACGAGGACGACCTCGGCGTGGCCCGTCATGCCGGTGCAGGTTTCCTCGTAGGTCGGGTTCGGGGTTTCGCCGCCCTGGTAGCCGACCGCGGTCGTGTAGATGCCCATCCCGAGCTGCCAGAACTTGCGCTCGGCGCCCCAGAAGCAGCCCATGCCGAAGTAGGCCGTCTCGATCCCCTCAGGGTAAGGACCCCTGAGAGGCGTGCCGAGCACGAGATGGCGGGCCGAGGTCGGGATGGCCTGCGGGCGCCCTGGAAGGGCCTCGGCGGCGGTCGGCAGCGTGGGTTTCTTGCGGAACAGCATGGTGCGGCTCTCCTGGCTCATGACCACCATATAGGGACGACGCGGCCCGGCGTGCAGGCTGCTCAACGGCTCAAGAAGCCGATCCGCGGCGCCGGGGGGCGGCCCGCATAGAGGAGTAGCAGCCCCAAGGTGCCGGTGACGAGCCAGCTCGGGACGGCCAGGAATCCGCGAACCAGCTGTTGCGCCAGTGCGGGCCACCGAACGAGACCCTGCATCGACGAGGTGAAGTGGGCACCGGCAAGCCACCCGAGCGTATCGCCCAGCGAGAACTCGGCGATGTGCTGGGCCGCGACCGAGCGGGTGCCGTCGACCACAAGCGAGGCAAAGGCTGCGGCCATCAGCACGAAGCCCGCAGTACGGAGGATGAAGCGGATCATGGCGGCCCGTGGTCGAGAGAACCCCGGTCTATCCCGCACGGTCGGGCGTCGTAAAGCGCGTCTGCGGTTCGCAGTGAACGCCGATTCGATCGGTTGCGCTTGATCGTGTTCCGATGGTAAGTCGCGCTTCGCGGCCTCCGACGGTCGACGAAGCCGCAAGCGACGGCATCGGCTCGGTGCCCCGGCGCCGGCTGGAGGGGTGGCCGAGTGGTTGAAGGCGCACGCCTGGAAAGTGTGTATGCGGGAAACCGTATCGCGGGTTCGAATCCCGCTCCCTCCGCCAGCCATCACGCCTGAAGACCCGATGTTGTTGCGTCATGCCAGCAGGCGCCTTCTCGCCGGCAACGCATCTTCAACGCTATCTTGCCCGAAAGTACCGGAACGCGCGCTTCGCCGGACCGGTGCCGGACTGCGGGTGAAATCGCCCCGGTCAGGATCACCGCAGATCGTGAAAAAGGTGAGCGCACGCCGCTTCGTCGCCAGCGAGAGAAACCTGACCATCATGCTTCGGGGCAACGGGAGGCTTACACCGACGAGACGTGCATCCGGCCGCGCACCGAGCAGTTCCTCGCGCGGCAGGGCTTGGGGCAAGCCGAGGAGGCGGCGTGATCTGGTCTCTCGACGACATCGGGTAGCTTAGTGGGCATCCAATTTGCGCCTTCCTCGGCCGTCTGGCAAAGGCTAGCCCTCACGTGAGGATGCCAATGGACAAGGATCTGAGCGCCAGGGCGCCACTGCTGACAGTTCTGATTCCCTGTTTCAACGAAGCGGAGATCCTGCACTCCACCGTCGAACGCCTGGCAGCGTATTTGAACACCGAGTCTTGGGCGGCAGGCCCGTTGTCCTGGGAGGTTCTGTTTGTCGACGATGGCAGCACCGACGGAACACGAGAGATTCTTGGTCAACTAATTGAGCAAGACAATAGGATAAGATATCTGTCCTATCCGATGAACGTCGGGCAGGGCCGAGCATTGCAGACAGGATTTGAGAACGCGCAAGGCGAATGGATTTTCTGCGTGGATGCCGATCTTGACTACGGGCTTGAACACATCGGGGCTTTCTTCCAAGCGGCTGCTGCAACGGGTGCCGAGATCGTGGTTGGCTCGGTCTATATGACTGGCGGAACTATGACGGGGGTGCCTCATGTCCGCGCGTCAATGAGTCGGCTGATGAACTGGTATTTCCGCAAGGTCGTTGCGCTCAGGTTCTCGACCTACACGTCGATCGTCCGTCTCTACAAACGCACAACGATCCAGAGTCTGCTGTTGACCTCAAGCGACAAGGACCTTCTTCCGGAAATTTTGATCAAGGCCAGCCTGCTTGGCACGCCGATCGTCGAGGTTCCCGCTCACCTGAAATGGCGTCGACAAGACGAGCATCACGGCCGATCCGGCGCTGCCGTGTTTAAGACCGCCAGCAAAGCCGTGCGCCACCTGACTTGGGGCGCGATGGAAAACCCGTTGCTCTTCTTTCTCCTGCCGGCCTCGATCGTCGGGATTGGAACGATTTGGTTCTGTATAGCGTTGTCGATTTTGTTTTTCAGAACCTATCTGAGATTTTCAGGGCATGATTTTGCGGCAATCACTGCTGCGGCCCATGCCACAATCCTCGACAACCCCCAGACAGTGATCACCTTCGTGGTGTTCTTGATCACGAGCTTGATCGTGTTTTCGCTCAGCATGATCGTTTTGCAGAACAAGATAAAAAGAGACCAGGATTTCATTTACCTGTCTCGAATTTATGCGAAAGGAAGATGATGATGGGGGTTATAGGTGGCGGCAGTACAAGTGACCGTTTGCGCGTCGTACTTCCCCTCCTTGCGGTGGTGGGGCTGTCCCTTCTGGTACGGATCTACGCCGATCAGGCTGGCTACCATGTCGTGCGATACCTCGACACGTTTTACGCCAAGGAATTGGCCGGCATGGCCGACCTGCCTTGGTACAGATACCTCCTGCCGATCAACGAACTGAGCGGTCGTTGGGGTCCGACCGGCTTTCTCCTGGTGCATTGGATCGAGTTGTTCATCTCTGAGCCTGGAGCATTCTACCTTCTCACAGTAGCAATGGTGGCGACAGGTTACATGCTGGCATGGCTCACATTCCAATCCGTCCAGCTGGCAACCTTGTTCGGCATCGGCCTGGCGACGACGACTTTCAATTATCATGTCTATTCCGTCTCCGGCAGCGTGATCATGCTCCCAATGGTGACGCTGTTGATGGTCTCTACCTACTGTCAATTTCGGTGGATCGGGCAAGGAGGAGCCGTTTGGGCTCCAGCGATGGTAGTTGCGTGCGTTCTCTTCGCGTTCAGTTACGAGGGTTGGCTCGACATCGTGCCGCTCGCCTGGATCGTGTATCCGGTTCTGACGTGGCAGTACGTGCGAGGGGGCGAAAGGGGGGCCGCAATCCGCTCTACCGCAGCCTTGGCCTTGCTCACGATCTTGGCCGTTGCATATGTGATAATTAAGCAGAGTTTTGGTCTAGGCGGGCTGCATCCCAAAGGCGGCGAAGCCGACCTTATTACGACGTACGGAGACTATCACCTGCTTATGGCAGAGGACCTCGTATCTTCCTATTTCACTTTTTTCTACACGACTTTAAGTACTTACTTTCCGCCGGAGATCCTGTCCTTCTCCCTGTCACTTTGGTATTACGGGCCAGAGAAAATCGTGGCGTTGCAAGAAGGTTATCATCCCCAGGCTACGCATTTAACTCTCTACAATCACCTTTTCCTCTGGCGGTACTTCGCAGGTTTCGCGCTGGCGGTTTTCCTATGGGCCTATGTGAAGGTCGTCGGCGCCTTCGCGCGACGACGAGAGTCGCATTACTTGATCCTTTTCGTTCTTATGACTACGGTCATGGTCGGAAGTCCCTCGCACCTCGTCATTAAGTGGCGACCTATGCATGCCGCGCCGCTGCTGGGCTACCAAGTCTATCTCTCAGTGATCGGCTGGACTCTGCTCCTTTGCTACTTGGTCGATCATGGCGCTCGTACGGTCGGCGGGTGGCGCGCCTACGCACTCAGCACCTTGCTCGTCTGCGATTTCGCCTATTGCGCCTATGCCCGGCCTGCTGTGTTGTCCTGCATGTCGAGCGAGGTATTCCTGGGAGTCTATCCGGATCCGCGCCTGACTCTTGGAGGCGGGCCGGTCGGCGCGAAACCATCGCCCTGCGGAACGGGAGTGGGTGGCTGAGATCGGCTTCAGGGCTCGCGCAGGCGGCATCCGTTCAGCTCTGTGCGCTTCCGTAGATCAAACCCATCCCGAGCATACAAACGAGCATCCCGACGGTCTTTTGTGGGCCGAGCGATTCGCCAAAGACCAGGGAACCGATCGCGGTAGTGATGACGATCCCGAGCACCATGAACATCGGACCTGCGACCGAGAGCGGCAGCCGACCGAGCAGAAAGAAGTATAGGAGGGCGCAGCACCCGTAGAGGAGCCCGGCGGCGTAGAGCGAAGGAGAACGCAGCATCGCCTCGATCTGCGCCGTCGCCGTAAGGCCGCCGAGCGAACTCGACAAACTCTTCACGACGACGTTGAGCACCGAAAAGCTTAAGGTCCAGACGATTACGGGCACAGCGATGGTAAGGTACATTTTCTTTCTCTCGGAGGGGGTTGGCAGGAACCCCCCAGACGTTTAGAGCCAGCGCGGGTCCAAGGCCAGCGAAGGCTCATGAACGACAACATCCCTCCGGACCTGACCGCCGTGTCACGGGCAGATCTCCTGCAATCGAACGTCATTCATGAGTTCCGGCGACAGCGCGTTCTCGAGAACCTCAAGGGTTGCTACGGCCGGCTGATGTCTGGCGTATATGATGACATCGTGCGCCTCGTCGTCGGTCGCCGGGTCATCGACTGCGGCTGCGGCTTCGGCCAGTTCTCAAGGGTTGCCCTCGACGCGGGTCTAGATGTCGCGTCCTTCGACATCGACGACGACTCCCTCGATATCGCCCGGACGGTTTCGCGCATCCAGCCGATCCGGGAAAGCATCTACGCGACCCGGCTTCCTGATGGATCGTGCGATACGGCCGTGTGCTGCGATGCCATCCAGCATTTCAACATCGGCCATTTCGCCCGGGAGATGACGCGGCTCGGGGTGCGCCGCATCATCGTCTACGATTCGAACACCGGCAATCCGCTGCTCGGCGGCTACCGACGCCTAACCGGGCACAAGGAGAGTAACGACAGGACGCCAAATCAAATCGTCGCCGGATTCCGGACGCACGGGTTCGATG
>CAXUCF010000111.1:0-3034 GCA_964249275.1 uncultured Lichenihabitans sp. | reverse complement strand
GGACTTCAGCGAAAGCCGCTCCCGTTTCTCGCTAGATCTCCGGCCGCCATCGCCGTCGTCGACGAGTGGCTCGCTCGGGCCGCTAGAAGGCTTAGGCTCGATCGCTGGATTTCATTCCGGCTGCTGATCGTGTTTGATCGGCGTCCTGACGAGCTCGCCGGTTATGCCGGGTTCAAGACATACCATCTCAAGGACGCGAATGGTGATATTAGCTTTTGACCAGCGTCGAAGTCTCTGTCCAGCGCCCACTGTATAAAATCAGCCGGCACCGGTCCGCCTTGGATGATTGTCCGCATCGGTACCCACATCATAAGCAAGATGGTGCCGACAACGTCAGGTTCCGCAGAACGTCCGGTAGGCGCCCGAGTCGAAGGGGGGCGGGTCGGCGTAAGCCGCAAAGGCGGGTTGGTCGTCGTAAGGGCTGCTCAGGACAGTGCCGAGCCGCGCGAAAGGGGCGAAGTCCCGGTCCTGGACGGCCGCCTTGATGGCCTCCTCCACGCGGTGATTGCGCGGGATGTAGGCTGGATTGACGGCCCGCATCGCAGCGCGGCGCTCCTGCCCGGCCCGCGATTCCTGCGCAAGCCTGGATCGCCAACGCTCGGCCCAGCCGTCATAGGCGGTCGGATCGATGAAGAGGTCCCGGACGTCGCGGTCCCGCCCGGCATCGGCTGCCGCGTCGCACAGGCGCCGGAAAGTCAGCGTGAAATCGGCCTTGCCGGAGGCCATGCGCTCGAAAAGGTCCTGCGCCAGCGCCAGGTCGCCATCCCGCGCCGTGGCGAGCCCCAGCTTGCTCCTGAGGCCGTCGAGGTGAGCGGCGTGGAAGACGGGAGCGAAGGAGCCGAGGATCTCCCTACCCTGGGTCAAGGCCTCGTCCTGGGTGTCGCCCAGCAGCGGCAGCAGGCACTCGGTGAGGCGCGCGAGGTTCCATTGCGCGATCCCGGGTTGGTTCTCGAAGGCATAGCGTCCGTAGTGGTCGATCGAGCTGAAGACCGTGCCGGGATCGTAGGCGTCCATGAAGGCGCAGGGACCGTAGTCGATGGTCTCGCCCGAGATCGACATATTGTCGGTGTTCATGACGCCGTGGATGAACCCGATGAGCATCCAGCGGGCGACGAGGCGCGCCTGCCGTTCGATCACGCCTTCCAGGAAGGCGCGATAGGGCTGGGCCGCCCGCGCGGCTGCGGGGTCGTGCCGCTCGATCGCGTAATCGGCCAGGCGGCGGACCGCCGCGGTATCACCCCGGGCGGCAAAGAACTGAAAGGTGCCGACGCGGATGTGGCTCGTCGCCACCCGGGTCAGGACGGCTCCCGGCAGTTCCGTCTCGCGCAGCACGGTCTCGCCCGTGGTCACGGCGGCAAGCGCACGGGTCGTCGGCACGCCGAGCGCCGCCATGGCTTCGCTGACGAGATATTCGCGCAGCACAGGCCCCAGCGCGGCCCGGCCGTCACCGCCTCGCGAGAACGGGGTGCGGCCCGAACCCTTGAGTTGAATGTCCCGACGAACGCCATCCCGACCGATCAGCTCACCCAGCAGGATGGCCCGACCATCGCCCAGTTGCGGCGTGAAGTTGCCAAACTGGTGCCCCGCATAGGCCGTCGCAATCGGGTCGGCACCATCCGGAACGGATTGGCCCGCCAGCACCGCTATGCCCTCCGGCCTCTCGAGTTCGTCGGGATCGAGCCCGAGCTGGCGGGCGAGTTCCCGGTTCAGCTCGACGAGATGCGGTTCGGACGCGCTCGACGGCAGTACGCGAGCGTAGAACGCACTCGGCAGACCAGCGTAGGAGTTGTCGAAGGCCATGCGAGCCATAGCGAATGACCCTCCAATCGTGGTCGGATGGTGGACGGACCCGGCACCATCGATGGAAGCGCGACGAGTCCAATGGGTTGACTGACGAACTGGTATGGCCGGAGGGCGTGTGCAAGGTTCTGCGTCTCCGATCGATGACCATGGCGCTTGCCAAAGCGTTGGCCGCATAGCGTGCACGACGGCAGCGCCGCAGGTACGGTGTGGCGACCCCGCATTCCGCTTCGATCATCATTGCGCGAAACCGCATACGAGGCACAGAACTCCCCGGTGAGCGGACCAGCGCATCGGCGGGTTCCAGCATCGACAGGTGCCCCGTTCCTGCAGCACATGCCGCCGAGCTGTACTTGGCTCTCGCCGGCTTGCCTTTCGAACTGGCCATGCCGTCTAGGAGATCTTCGACCACGTCGTCGATCATCTGGGGATCACGATGCACGAGCCGGTGCCGGAGGTCGAGCCTGGACCGGACGATGTCCCGGCCGTCGTCGTTCTCGACCCCAGCCGGACCAAGCAAGCGTTCGGCTGACATCTGCGCTCCACCCTGCAACGCCATCGTGCATCGCATGCTGGCCTGGTACGATCGTGACGGCGTGCCGGCCAAGGATGCGCATCACCGGTCGATTGTGTGCCGGTGTCCGTCAAGTGTCGGAACTTGCAGGGATGGCGTCGTCGCGTAGCCTCGCGTTTGTCAGAGCTAAGGCCGGCTTGCATGCGCCTGCGGGTTGTGGCATCCGCTTCGAAGACGCTCGGGCGGAGCGCGATCTGAGAGGTAGTAATGCCTAGCGCCACACAAATGTTCACTGTCTCGAGCGCGACGGATAGCGGCACGACATCGGCGGGTATGACGGGGGGCGCCGGAACGCTCAGCGACGCCCTGGCCCAGGCCAACGCGACCTCGGGTCCGGTAGTCATCGCCATCACCTCGGACATCACCCTGGCGGGGCCGCTCTCCCCGATCCTCAACCCCAACGTCACGATCGAGGGCAACGGCCACACCATTACGTCGGCAAGCCAGCGCATCTTCCTCATCGGCACCGACCAGGCCACGAGCGCGACGCGCCAGACTGTGGCGATCAACGACCTGACGCTGACCGGCATGGCCCAGGGGGGCGCCGGAGCGGGCGGTGCGGGCGGCGGTCTCGGCGCCGGTGGCGCCCTGTTCGTGAACCAGACGGCCGACGTGACGCTGACCAACGTTAGCTTCGCCAACAATAAGGCGATCGGCGGC
>CAXUCF010000110.1:6709-15113 GCA_964249275.1 uncultured Lichenihabitans sp. | reverse complement strand
GCCCCGGGTCACGCCGGCACCCCGGAGGCGGCGGGCTCCGCCGGCTTCGCGGGCGGGGGACCCACAGGAGCCCCGAGCGCGTCGAGCCGGGGCGGCGTCGGGCGCCCGTGCACCAGCGGGATGTGGCACAGGGCGCGGCCGAGCGCCTCGCCCGCCGGGGTCGGGGCGAACTGCCGGCAAAGGTCGAACGCGAAGGCACAGCGCGGCGAGAACACGCAAGCCGAGGGCCGATCGTACTGGCCCGGCACCACGCCGGGGATCGCGGGCAGGCGCCGCGCCGTGGCACGCTCCGGCAGGGCCGCCAGCAGGGCTTCGGTATAGGGATGGTGGCGGTCGGCGAAGAGCGCCTCGGCGGTGTTGGTCTCGACCGGGCGGCCGGCATATTGCACGAGCACGCGATGCGCCACCTCGGCCACGACCCCCATGTCGTGGGTGATCAGCACGAGCCCGAGGCCGGTCTCGCGCTGCAGATCGGCCAGCAGGTCGAGGATCTGCGCCTGGATGGTGACGTCGAGCGCCGTCGTGGGTTCGTCGGCGATGAGCAGTTTCGGATTGCACGAGATCGCCATGGCAATCATCACGCGCTGGCGCATGCCGCCCGAGAGCTGGTGCGGATAGGCCCTGAGCCGCCGCTCGGGCTCGGGGATGCCGACCTTGCCGAGCAGTTCGACCGCGCGGGCCTGCCGCTCGGCCCGGTCGAGACCGGTATGGGCCTTCAGCATCTCGCGGATCTGGAACCCCACCGTGAAGCACGGGTTCAGCGACGACATCGGCTCCTGGAAGATCATGGCGATGTCGCGTCCGACGATCGTCCGGCGGGCCTTCGGCGAGAGCCCGCGGAGGTCGCGCCCGGCGAATTCCATGCGGTCGGCCGTGACGGTCGCGGTCCAGGGCAAGAGCCCCATGACGGACAGCATGGCGACCGACTTGCCGGAGCCGGATTCGCCCACCACCGCCACGATCTCGCGGGATTCGACCCGGAGGTCGACGCCGTCGACCGCGGTGAAGGCGCCGCCGCGCGTGGCGAAGGTCACGCTGAGGTTGCGGATGTCGAGAAGGGGCATCAGGCTCTGCTCGAGGCGCGCTTACTCTCCCGCGGGTGGCGCCTTGTCGGACGGATCGCCGTACCTGCGGTCGATGTCCCGCCCCTGGTGGAAGAGCCATAGGACCTCGCCTCCGAAAAACGCGACGAGCACGATGAACATGAGGATATGTTGCGTGGTCATCATCAGTCCTCGCTCTTCAAGCGTCCGAGGAGCGCCTGTGCTCCGACATGTATGCCGAGAGCGATGAAAAGCAAAACCCAGGGCTCGATGCTGAGCAGGTTCGCGACATTGGCGACGCCGGGCAAGATGAAGGCCGCGCCGAGTATGGCAAGAGCAATCGCGTTGAGACTGGTCACGATCAGCTTGATGCGCTCGTTGAACCGCCGGTTGGCAAGCCGTCGCGCCTTGTCGCCGGGCGTCAGGCTCACACCGGCCCTCGCGCTCGCGGGAGCATTTCTCGTCCTATCACGAGCGCCGCATCTTGGGGTCGAGCGCGTCGCGGAGCCCGTCGCCCGCGAGGTTGATGCTGACCACGGTCAGTAGAATGGCCAGCCCCGGCAGGGTGACGATCCAGGGATCGGAGCGGATGAACTGGCGCGCGTCGGCCAGCATGGCGCCCCATTCGGCCGTCGGCGGCTGGGCCCCGAGGCCCAGGAAGCCCAGCGCGGCGGCTTCCAGGATGGCGTCCGATACGCCGAGCGCCGCCTGCACGATGAGCGGCGCCAGGCAATTCGGCAGCACGGTCACGAAGGCGAGCCGCAGGCCGCGCACGCCCGAGACCCGGGCCGCCATCACGTAGTCCTTGTCGAGTTCCCCCATGGCCGAGGCCCGCACGAGGCGCACGAAGCGCGGCAGGAACACGATCGTGATGGCGATGATGGTGTTGACGAGGCTCGGCCCGAGGATGGCGACCGCCAGGATCGCCAGCACCAGGCTTGGCACCGCCATGATGACGTCCATGATACGGGTGACCGCGACGTCGACGATGCCGTTGAACGCCGCCGCCAGGCCCAGGATGACGCCGAGGCCGAACGACACCGCCATCACCGAGAAGCCGATGAACAGCGACACGCGGGCTCCGTAGATCAGGCGGGAGAGCTGATCCCGGCCCGAGCCATCGGTGCCGAGCGGGAACCGCCAGGTCCCGCCGTCCCACACCGGGGGCGCCTTCACGGCTTCGCGGAACTGCTCGATCGGCGAATGGGGCGCCAGGATGGGCGCAAAGATCGCCACCATCAGGATGAGCACCGCCACCGCGGCTCCCGCGACGGCGCCCCGGTTCTCGCGGAATGCGGACCAAAGGGCGGAGGCGCCGGAGGGCGGCGTGCCGAGTTCCGGCTGTTCGGCCAGGGTGACGAGCGTGTCAGCGGCCATGGCGGATGCGCGGGTTGATGACCCCGTAGACGAGATCGACGATCAGATTGACCAGGATGACGATGGCCGAGATCAGGATGATGCCGCCCTGCAGCGCCGGATAGTCGCGCCGCGAAATCGAGTCGATCAGCCATTTGCCGACCCCGGGCCAGGAGAAGATGGTCTCGGTCAGCACGGCACCGGCCAGCAGCGTACCGGTCATCAGCCCGATCACGGTGACGACCGGGATCAGGGCGTTGCGCAAGGCGTGCAAGCCGACGACCCTGAACGGCGACAGCCCTTTGGCGCGCGCCGTGCGGACGTAATCCTCGCTCAGGACCTCGAGCATGGAGGACCGCGTCATGCGGGCGATGACGGCCAGCGGGATGGTTCCGAGCACGATGGCCGGCAGCATGAGGTGATGCAGCGCGTCGAGGAAGGCGCCGGGCTCGTCCGACAGCAGCGCGTCGATCAGCATGAAGCCCGTGGGGGACTCGTAGTCGTATCTGATGAAGTCGAGCCGGCCGGCCACGGGCGCCAAATGCCAGCGCTCCGCCACCAGCATGATGAGCAGCAGGCCCCACCAGAAGATCGGCATGGAATAGCCGGTGACCGACAAGCCCATGAGGCCCTGATCGAAAAGGCTGCCGCGCTTAACGGCCGCCACGACTCCCATCGGGATACCGAGCAGGACCGCCAGCGCCATGGCGCAGAACGACAGTTCCAGGGTCGCCGGGAACAGGGTGAGGAACTCGGTCATCACGTGGCCGCTGGTGACGATGGAGGTGCCGAAGTCGCCGTGCAGCAATTGCCAAAGATAGTCGAGGAACTGCTTCCACACGGGCTGGTCGAGCCCGAGTTCGTGCCGGAACATGGCGAGCCGTTCGGGCGATATGCCGTGTTCGCCGACCCTGACCTCGACGGGATCGCCCGGCACGAGCCGGATCGCCACGAAGACCAGGAAGATCAGCGCCACGAAGGTCGGGATGGTGAGGAGAATGCGCTTGGCGAGGAAGCGGATCATGAGAGTTCGGACTCAGGCGGCGCGGTGCAGGGCGGCTTGGATGAGATGAAAATCCCCCACCACCGCACGCACGTCGACGCGCCTCGATTCGAGCCTGCCGTGGGCGACCTTGTTCCTCATCTCGTAGTGGACCATGACCTTGGCGAAAGGGCTACCGCGACCGCCCTGCATGTCGAGCACGAGCCTCACGCGATCTTCAAACGACAAGCCAGACAGTCGCGGATCGTCGGGGTTGTATAAATCCCAGCCACGCCGGGTCTGCCAATCCGGATCTTCCCGCCGACGCCGGATCGCCTCACGACATCGGGCATTTATCTCAGTCTCCAATTGGCCCCAGCAAAGCAGGAAATAGGCCTGATCGTTCAAGACCTGACGGGCCTCGGTCGAGGCGACGGATGCAGCCGCAGCCGGCGTCCGCTTCGCTTCCAGCGAGGCATCGGTCTGAGTGTAGGCATCCAGAATACGTTCGAGATCCCTCACTTCAAACTCGCGAGAAGAGACTCGCATGTGAGCGGTTCGTCCGTCCGCTCGAGCAGATCGTAAATACGCCAGTCCGGCACTTCGAAATTGTCGGCGCGATCAGTTATGACGAAGTGCTTCCGCGGTGGCACGAAGGTGAGATCCACTCTGCCGTTAGCACCTATGATCCACAGTGCACGCGGCTCTAATCGGGCTCTGGTCGCTCCGCCGCAATCAAGCCGAAGTACCGGCAGAAATTGCTCTGGGACCCCGAACCTGAGCATCAGTTCGTCACGCAGCACGACATCACCGTCTTGCATCGCAGACCAACCCGCCGGCAGCCAAGCCGTGATCTGAGTGTAAAGACGTTGAATCCTATACCGCCAGTCCTCGATCCTTCGCTCAAGGTGAGCTCGGTCGATCTGGCTTTCAAACTCGATCAGTTCCTCGAGCACGTTCATGGCGGCCACTCCCAACAGGCGGCGACCGGAGCGTCGCCCGGCCGCCGCTCCGCCTCACTTCAGATCGACGCCGTCGAACTGGTGCCGGTTCAGCGGGCTCATCTTGTAGCCGACCACGTTCTTGCTCAGCGGCTCGTAGACGATCGAGTGCGCGATCGTCATCATCGGCTCCTGATCGTGCTGGATCACCTGCATGTCGCCGTAGATCTTCTTGCGCGTCGCTTCGTCGGCGACCTGCCTCGCCTTGGCGAGGTCGGCGTCATAGGTCGCGTCGCACCACTTCGTGGCGTTGCTGGCGCCGGCCTTGCCGCCCGGGCAACCGAGCAGGAAGAAGAAATTGTCGGGATCCCCGTTGTCGCCCGTCCAGCCATAGAGCGCCATCGTGGGCTCGCCGTTGCCGATCCGCTTGCGGTACTCGCCCCACTCGTAGGTCACGAGCTTGGCGTTCACTCCCACCTTGCCGAGGTCGGCCTGCATCATCTCGGCGATGCGCTTGGCATCCGGATTGTAGGGACGCTGCACCGGCATGTACCACAGATCGACGTCGATCGGGCCCTTGACGCCGGCACCGGCCAGCATGGCCTTGGCCTTCTCCGGGTCGTAGACGTAGTCCGTAACGGCGTCGTCATAGGCCCACAGCGTCGGCGGGATCAGGTTCTTGGCCGGCTGGCCAGCGCCGAGATAGACGTTCTTGATGATCGACGCCTTGTCGATCGCCATGCTGAGCGCCTGGCGCACCTCCTTCTTGTCGAAGGGCGGCTTCGTGGCGTTGAACGCCAGGTAGCCGATGTTCAGGCCCGGCTGGGACATGACGTTGATCTGCGGATCCTTCTGCATCTCGGCAAGGTCGGCGGGGCGCGGGTAGGGAGCGTCCTGGCATTCGCCGGTCTTCAGCTTGGAAAAGCGCGCCGTCGGGTCGGGTGTGATGGCGTAGACGAGTTCGTCGAGCAGCGGCTTGCCGCCCCAGTAATCCGGGTTGGCCTTGAACCGGATCACGGCGTCTTTCTGGTACGACTGGAAGATGAAAGGGCCCGTGCCGACCGGAATCTGGTCGAATTGCTCGGGCGTCTTGGCTTTTAGCATGGCGTCGGCGAATTCGGCCGACTGGATGGTGGCGAAGTCCATGGCGAGGTTGGCCAGGATGGCGACGTTGGGCTCGGACAATGTCATGGCGATCGTATAATCGTCCTTCTTGACGAGGCTTTTGACGAGCTTCGGCATGTCCATGTCGCTGTAGTAATCGTACTTGCCGCCCGACACCTTGTTGTACGGGTTGGCGGGATCGTACTGCCTCTGAAACGAGAACAGCACGTCGTCGGCGTTGAAGTCGCGCGTCGGCTTGAAGCCCTTGGTGGCGCCGAACTTGACCCCGTGGCGCAAGTGGAACGTGAAGGTAAGGCCGTCCGGACTGATGTCCCACTTCTCGGCCAGCCCCGGCTTCACGTTGGTGGTGCCGCGCTCGAATTCCACCAGTTGGTCGTAGGCCGGGCGGGCCGCGTCGAAGCTGGTGCCGGTGCTGTTCAGGGCCGGGGTGAAGTTCTCCGGCGAGCCCTCGGCGCAGTAGACGAATGTCTTGGCCGATGCGGCCGTGCCGCACGTCAGCAGCGCCGCAAGTCCCCATCCCACCGCACGATACGTCGTCATCCCGTCGTTCCTTCGAAACAGCAAAACGGCCCTCGGCCGCAGACTCGCGGGCCCGCCCGTCTTGTGACGATGGTCCCCGACAAGCCAGCATCCAAAGGGTTTTCCCGTCGGCATGCAAACGGATTCGGACGGTGGCCGGGATGCCCGCCAGCGAAGCCGTGCGATGGGTCTGCGCTGCGCCAAGTGCAGCAACAGCAGGTGCCCTGGCGAGAGAGTTCGAGCGCCGGATATAAGGACTTCCTTATATCTTTATTGCCGTATGACGACGCGGGTGCTACACCCCGGTGCCATCCCGCCCCGCAGGAAAAGCCCTCCATGACTCACGACCACAGCACGCACGACTCCGCCATCGCCGACATCGGCCTCGCCGGCTGGGGCCGCAAGGAGATCGCCATCGCCGAGACCGAGATGCCCGGCCTCATGGCGGTGCGATCGGAATACGGGGCCGCGCAGCCGCTCAAGGGCGCCCGCATTGCCGGGTCGCTCCATATGACGATCCAGACAGCCGTGCTGATCGAGACGCTGAAGGCGCTCGGTGCGGACATCCGCTGGGCCTCGTGCAACATCTACTCGACCCAGGACCACGCCGCGGCCGCCATCGCGGCCACCGGTACGCCGGTCTTCGCCATCAAGGGCGAGAGCCTCGTCGACTACTGGGACTACACGCACCGCATCTTCGAATGGGCCGACGGCGGCACGCCCAACATGATCCTGGACGATGGCGGCGACGCCACGCTGCTGATCCACCTCGGCATCCGGGCCGAGGGCGGCGACACGGCCTTCCTGGACACTGCAGCCAATGAGGAGGAGGAGGTTCTCTACGCGGCGATCAAGAAGCGCCTCGCCTCCGACCACGGCTGGTACGGCCGGGTCGGCAAGACCATCAAGGGCGTGACCGAGGAGACCACCACGGGCGTGCATCGCCTCTACAACATGGCCAAGGAGGGCAAACTTCTGTTCCCGGCCATCAACGTCAACGACTCCGTCACCAAATCGAAGTTCGACAACCTCTACGGCTGCCGCGAGTCGCTGGTCGACGGCATCCGCCGCGGCACCGACGTCATGATGGCCGGCAAGGTCGCCATGATCGCCGGCTTCGGCGATGTCGGCAAGGGCTCGGCGGCCTCGCTGCGCAATGCCGGCTGCCGCGTCATGGTGTCGGAGATCGACCCGATCTGTGCGCTCCAGGCCGCCATGGAGGGTTACGAGGTCACCACCATGGAGGATGCAGCACCCCGTGCCGACATCTTCGTCACCGCCACCGGCAACGTCGACGTCATCACGCTCGACCACATGCGGGCCATGAAGGACCGCGCGATCGTGTGCAACATCGGCCACTTTGATTCCGAGATCCAGGTCGCGGGCCTGAAGAACCTCAGATGGCATAACGTCAAGCCACAGGTCGACGAGGTGGAGTTCGCCGACGGCAAGCGTATCATCCTGCTGTCGGAAGGACGTCTGGTGAACCTCGGCAACGCGACCGGCCATCCGTCCTTCGTGATGTCGGCGTCCTTCACCAATCAGACGCTGGCCCAGATCGAACTCTGGACCAGGCCCGGCCATTACGACAAGCAGGTCTACGTGCTGCCCAAGACCCTCGACGAGAAGGTCGCGTCGCTGCATCTCGACAAGATCGGGGTGAAGCTCACCAGGCTGACGCCGCCGCAGGCGAGCTATCTCGGCCTCGCCCCGGAAGGTCCATACAAGGCCGATCACTACCGCTACTGAACCTTCGGCGAGGGCCGCCCACCGGCCCCCGCGACCCTCACGCCGGAAAGGCAGGATGATCCGTCATCCGGCCTTTTCGGCGCGAGGGTGCCCATGAGGCGTGGTGCCGGGGACACAGGCGTCAAGCCAGATCACCGGACATGATGAACAGCCTCCTCAATCTGGACGGTCGAGACTATGCTTCGCCGATTCGGACGCGCTTGGCGGAGGCGGGCCGGAGGGTGCGTCGGCGGTCCCCGAGGGGAGCGGAAGGCGCTCTGGTGCGAGGGGGCATGGCAAATGGATTGGCGGCAGCGCCTGAAAAGGGCTGAGTCTGCGTACGGTCGGCGTTACAGAGACCATCATTCCACCGACGCAGTTCAACCCATGGCAGGTGCGCAGGCGGTCCGGACGGCAGGCCCGAAAAACGCGTTGGCGGCCGGCACCACGGTTGCGTTCCTGGTGACGTCCGCGGCCTCGGCGTCGCCGTTTCCCGACCTTCACGGCCTGTCGCTCGACGCCATGGTGGACCATGGCGAGGTCGCGGGCGTCTCGCTCCTCGTCGGGCTGGTATTGTTCTCGACCGTCACGGCGCTGTTGCACCTGGCCGGCCGGAGGCGCTGGACCGAAGCCGAACGTCACTTCGTGGCCGAAATTGCCGATCTCCGCAGCCGCCTCGACCGCGCTCAGATGTTCCTGTCAGCCGAGCC
>CAXUCF010000110.1:0-6699 GCA_964249275.1 uncultured Lichenihabitans sp. | reverse complement strand
GGCGCCTGGTTGCCGGCCGTGGCGGCGCTGGCGTTGGCCCACGCGGTGGAGCGCCTGCGCACCCGGGGGGAGGGCTTCCGGACGGCCTTGCTGACGGTGGCGGGCCGCCACCTCGAGGCGGAGGGCAAGGCCATCGGCGGTCGCGCCATCCTGCGGTTGCGTGACGTCTCGGGCGACCGGCTCGAACTGTCGCGGCTGCGCGACCACCACGCCGCGGTGGTGAACGAGAACGAGCTCTGGCGCGCCCTGCTCGACGCCCTGCCGAACCTGGCCTGGCTGAGGGACGCCGCGGGCCGTATCGCCTGGGTCAACATTGCCTATGCACGGGCCGTAGAGACCCGTGACGGGACCGAGGCGGTGGCCGGCAACGTCGAACTGCTCGACGCCCAGGCCCGCGAGGCCGCAGCGGCGGCGCGACGCGGCGGGACGGCCTGGCAGGGCCGCGTCGCCGCGGTCGTGGCGGGCGAACGCCATAGTCTCGATGTTCTCGAAGTGCCGGGCCGTACCGCGTCGGCCGGCTTCGCGGTCGACCTCGCCGAGATCGAAGCGCTGCGCGACGACCTCGCCAAGCAGATGGACAGCCAGGCTCGCACGCTGGACCAGTTGTCGACCGCCGTGGCGATATTAGATAGCTCGAAGAGGCTGAAGTTCTACAACTCGGCCTATCTGGCGCTCTGGACCCTCGACGCCGCGTTCCTGGACGGCCGGCCGCTCGACGGCGAGATCCTCGACCGGCTCCGCGCCGAGCGGCGCCTGCCCGAACAGGCCGACTACCGAGCCTGGAAGGCCAGCCTGATGACGAGCTACCAGGCCGTGGAGACCAGCGAATCCATTTGGTATCTGCCTGATGGCCGCACCCTGCGCGTCGTGACGAACCCCGATCTCAAGGGGGGCGTCATCTATCTCTTCGATAACGTCACCGAGCGCTACCACCTCGAATCGCGGTTCAACGCCATGATCCGCGTCCAGGGCGAAACCCTCGACACGTTGAAGGAGGCCGTTGCGGTGTTCGGCACCGACGGTCGCCTCAAGCTGTTCAATCCCGCTTTCGCGTCGATGTGGCGGCTCGATGCCGGCAAGCTCACCGACCAGCCCCACATCGATGCCGTGGCCGAGATCTGCCTGCCTCAGAGCATCGACGCAGGAGTTTGGGCGGAGGTGCGCTCCAGCGTGTCGGGCCTGCACGAGGCGCGACAGGGGTTCGAGCGTCGCCTCCAGCGGCACGACGGCTCGGTCGTGGACTGCGCCGCCGCACCCCTGCCCGACGGCGCCACGCTGCTGACCTTCACCGACGTCACGGCCGGCGTCAACGTCGAGCGGGCCTTGACGGAGCGCAACGAGGCGCTGCTCGAAGCCGAGAAACTGCGCAACGACTTCGTGCACCACGTATCCTACGAACTGCGTTCGCCGCTCACCAACATCATCGGCTTCATCCAGTTACTGGGCGACGGCACGGTCGGTTCACTCAACCCCAAGCAGTTGGAATATGCGGGCTACGTGACCAAGTCCTCGGCCGCGCTGCTCGCCATCATCAACGACATCCTGGATCTCGCCACCATCGACATGGACGCCATGGAACTGAACCTCGGCACGGTCGACATCGCCCAGATCATGACGGAAGCCGCCGAGGGCGTGCAGGACCGCTTGGCCGAGAACAACATCAAGCTGCAGATCGTCGCCATGGACGGCATCGGCACGTTCACGGCCGACGGCAAGCGGCTGCGGCAGGTCCTGTTCAACCTTCTGTCGAACGCCATCGGCTTCTCCTATCCCGGCCAGACGGTCACGCTCGCGGCCTTGCGGCGCGACGACACGGTGGTGTTCAAGGTCTCGGACCAGGGTCGCGGTATTCCGCTCGACGTGCTGAAACGTGTGTTCGAACGCTTCCATTCGGAGACCAGCGGCTCGCGCCACCGGGGTGTCGGGCTCGGCCTGTCGATCGTGAGATCATTGGTCGAACTTCACGACGGCAAGGTGCTGATCGACTCCGCGCCCGGCGAGGGCACGGCCGTGACCTGCATCTTTCCGAGCGTCCGCAAGGCTCAGCGCGCCGTCACGGCCGCGGAGTGACACGATGCCGGGCCCGGCCCAGCGCGTCCACGGTTCCTTAAGCGCGGCGATGCTTCATCTTGGTGCGGGAACGGATCGCGAACCGGAGGCGGCATGGCGAGCGGCTGGACTTATGCCACGGCGGCCGTCGGCGGCACCCTGCTGGCCACGATCGCGGGCCGCGTCTGGTCGCGAATCCGCTGCGAGGCGCGCTTGCAGGCGGTCGCGCGCAGCGTCACGGCCCGATATGCAAGGCTGCTGGCCGTAAAGCAGAAACAGCTCGTGGTCCACGACGGCTACGGGAACTACCAGCTGCAGCCTTGGATCGACCACGTCGACTATTTCATCGGGCACGTCATCCTGCGCGAGGCGCGTCAGCTCGGGCTTGCCGTCGACGCCATCCGCCGCGACTCGGCCTCCTGGTCCGCCCTGACCCGGACACTGCTCGCCACCCTTCATGCGCGAACCGATGGCGCAATCGGTCCCATCGGCGATGCCGAGATCCTGTCGGGCGAGCACTATGAGACCCTTTGCCGAAACCTCCTGCTCGACGGAGGCTGGCGGGTGGACACGACCCCTGTCACGGGCGATCAAGGGGCGGATCTGATCGCCGAGTCCGCAGGCTGCCGCGTCGTCATCCAGTGCAAGTTCTACTCGAAACCGGTCGGCAACAAGGCCGTGCAGGAGGCACATGCGGCACGGGGCTTTCATGCCGGCGACTGTGCGGCGGTCGTTTCCAATGCCAGCTTCACAAGGGCAGCAAGACAACTGGCGCAGGCCAATGGAGTGCTGCTGTTGCACCACGACCAGCTCGCCGAACTCGACCACCTGATCGCACAGGAGCGGGCAAAGGCCTGAAAGGCCGTCCTGTCAAACCTTGGCGACGGTCTTGCGCTTCTTCTTCGTGCTGGCCTTTTCGGCCGCCGCCAGTGCGGCCGCCACGCTGTCGGCTGCCTCTTTGGCGAGCCGCTGATCACGCAGCGTCGAAGTTCTGTCCCGCACAGCTTGGCAAGAGGCCTTGTATTGCGACCAGACGGCCGCACTCTCCTGTGCGGTCTTCTGCAACTTCTCGAGCCGCGCTTCGGCGCGGGCGCGCGCGGCTTCAGAATTATCGGCCATTACACTGAGTCCCCGGCATTACGCCGCTCTCATCGTCTTGCTAGAACGACTCACCCTGCGGCAAAGGTCAGCGGTCGCGACAACATAGAAACGCCGACGATCAGCAACGCCTGAGCGACAGGTAAGTTGCCTTCTCCTGTGGTGCCGGCTCTTGCCGAACCGCCTCGATCGATCGTCACGACGCGGGCACAGCCGACGTCACGCCGCCCTACCGTTCAAATGCTGCTTTTGCAGTGCCTGACGAACCCGGTGTGGCCTGCCCGATGGGGTTATGGCGCACCGGAGCTGCAACGATCGTGGAAGACCGCCTCTGCGGCGATCCGAAGCTCAGCCGATCACTCTGCAGCCTGCAGTTTGTCGGCCGAGACTTTGCCGGACCGTCGATCGGTGGTCAGCTCGAAGGCGATCTTCTGGCCTTCACGCAGGTCGTTGAAGCCGGCGCGCTCGACCGCGCTGATGTGGACGAAGACGTCCTTGGTGCCATCGTCGGGCTGGATGAAGCCGAAGCCCTTCTGGGCATTGAACCATTTCACGGTGCCGGTGCTCATGACCGATCCTTTCAATCATCAAGGGGTACGCGAGCGCGGTAAACACGCCGGCGCAACCAATCGTTGGGGATGAGGTCTTAAGCGAGCGCCCGACAGTGTCGGCACGCGGAGGCAAAGTCGTCGGCCTGCGATCAGTGCGCCAGGAATAAGGAGGAGCCAGCCCGGATGTCAACCTCGTCCCGCCCCGGCTTAGGCCTCATGCGGCACACGGGCACGGCCGTGACGGATGCCGAACGGATCGCCCTCGCTCGCGGGCGCGATCGACCCCCCGTTCACCATCATTGTTCGGAGAGCGGGCGTCGTGTAGTGACGGCGAAGCGGCAGGCTCGCCTGGAGCTGCCGACCGCGTCGTCGGAACGAGGTCGCACCTGGGATCGGGAGTGGGAGCGTTGGCCAGCCAAACGTCACCGCGGGCAGTCTGGTCGGTTGCCCTGCCGACCATCGACGAGACCGTCCGGTTCGCGGCCAGGATCGCCGATTTCCTGCGCGCCGGCGACCTCGTCACCCTGTCGGGCGACCTCGGGGTCGGGAAGACCGCCTTTGCGCGGGCGCTCGTGCGCCATGTCGCACAAGAGCCCGAACTCGAGGTGCCGAGCCCGACCTTCACGCTCATGCAGCTCTATCCAACGCCTTCCTTCCCCATCGTCCACGCCGACCTCTACCGGATCCGCTCGGCCGGCGAGCTGGCCGAACTCGGCTGGGACGAGGCGGCCGAGGGGGCTCTGCTGCTGGTCGAATGGGCCGAGCGCATCGGCGACAACCTGCCCGACGACCGGCTGGACATCACGCTCGGCATCGACCCCGACCATCCCGAGACGGCGCGCCAGGCCGTGGTCACGGGCTATGGCCAATTCGCGGCCCGAATCGCCCGAACTCAGGCGATCGAGTCCTTGCTCGAGGCTGCCGGGTTCGAGGACGCGACCCGCGTCTACCTGACCGGCGACGCATCGACTCGCGCCTATGAACGGATCAGCGACCGGAATGGCCGGACCGCGCTGCTTCTGACGTCGCCCCCTCGCGCCGATGCGCCCGTGGTGCGGTTCGGCAAACCCTATCACGAGATCGCCCGGCTGGCGGGCGACATCCGGCCATTCCTCGCCATGGACGAGGCGTTGCGGGCCCAGGGACTTTCCGCACCCGAGATCTATGCCGAGGATGCCCCCGCCGGACTTGCCATCATCGAGGACCTCGGGTCAGAACCCTTCGTCGATGCGTCCGGTCCGATCCCGGACCGCTACCTCGAGGCCGTGGCGCTCCTGGCCCGCCTCCATGCGGGCGCGCTGCCGGTCGAGGTTCCCCAGGGCGACGCAACCTATGCGATCCCGCCCTACGACCTCGATGCATTGATGGTGGAGGCCGAGCTGGTCATCGACTGGTACGCGCCCTACGTCGGCAAGATCGCGATACCGGCGAGCGGCCGCAACGCCTTCGCGGGCATCTGCACCCGGCTCTTCGCCGAGGTGGTGGGCCGGGACACCACCTGGACGCTGCGGGACTTCCATTCGCCCAACCTGATCTGGCTCGAGGGACGCGAGGGCTTGCGTCGCGTCGGCATCATCGATTTCCAGGACTGCGTCCTGGGACACCCGGCCTATGATGTCGCATCCCTGCTGCAGGACGCCCGTGTCACCGTGCCGGACGCGCTCGAACTGAAGCTGCTCGGCGCCTATGCCCAGTTGCGCGCCAGCATGGATCCGGGCTTCGACATGACGGGTTTCGTGCGCGCCTACGCGATCCTCGGAGCCCAGCGCGCCACCAAGATCCTCGGCATCTTCGCTCGCCTCGACAAGCGCGACGGCAAGCCCCACTATCTGACCATGCTGCCGCGCATCGAGGGGTACCTCACGAAGGGGCTGACCCATCCGGCGCTGGCGGAACTGCGCGCATGGTACGAGACCTACATGCCGCGTGCCGTATCGGCGAAGGGGCGCGAGCCATCGTGAGCCAGGGCGCCGCGACGAAGCTCCCCGCGACCGCCTGCGTGTTCAAGGCCGCGGCCCGCCGCGCCCCGAGGAGCGTTCGGCGGTGACGCCGCGCATCCCGCGGACCGCCATGGTGTTCGCGGCCGGGATCGGGTCGCGCATGCGGCCCGTCACCGATACGCTGCCGAAGCCGCTCGTTGCCATCGCGGGCCGGCCCATGCTGGACCACATGCTGGACCGTCTGCACGAAGCCGGTGTGGAGCGCGCGATCGTCAACGTCCATTACCGCGCCGACCAGGTCTTGGCTCATCTGCACGACCGGACGGCACCGGCCATCAGCATCTCGGACGAGACATCGAAGCTGCTCGACCAGGGCGGCGGGATCCGCAAGGTCCTGGCCGAGATCGGCTCCGACCCTTTCCTGATCTGCAACACCGACGCGCTCTGGCTCGAGGGACCGCGGCCTGCCCTGCCGCAGCTTTTCGCGTCCTGGGACGCCGCGCGGATGGACGTCCTTCTTCTGGTGGCGTCCACCGTGACCAGCGTCGGCGTCGACTGGCCGGGGGACTTCACCATGGCGGGGGACGGACGGCTCGAGCGGCGCGGCGAAACCACCGTGGCGCCTTTCGTCTACGCCGGGGTCGGACTGATCAAGCCTCAGCTCTTCGACGGCATCGACGACGAGGTGTTCCGCCTGGCACCCTTCTTCTTCCGCGCGGCAGAACGGGGCCGTCTCTTCGGCTCGCGCCTCGACGGCACCTGGCTCCACGTCGGGACCCCGGGCGCCATCGCCGAAGCCGAGGCCGCGGTGGAGCGCTCGGCGCCTTGATGCCGCCGGTCGCCCCCCTGTCGTCCGGCCCCGGCCCATCGGGGTCGAGCGACCGCGCGTCCGGCGATCGGCCCCGCGCACCCCGCGTTTTCACCATCCCGCCCGGGGCGCCCTTCCTGGCGACGCTGTCGGATGCGCTGCTCGACGGCACGCTGGTCGAGGGCTTCTCCCGCGACGCGGGCGCGCTCGGCCTCGCGGCCGCCACGGTCTACGTCCCCACGCGACGCTCGGC
>CAXUCF010000109.1:2509-15183 GCA_964249275.1 uncultured Lichenihabitans sp. | reverse complement strand
GGGCGGGCTCGGCCGGGCCGTCGAGACCCGCGGCGGGCCGGGCGCGAGCCGACACCCTGCCGGCACCGTGCCGCATCGATTCCGGCCCGTCGGCGCCCGCCTGCTCGGACGGCGCTCCTCGTTCGGGGACCTTGCCCTTCGTGGACCCGGCCGCCTCGGTCGGCGAAACCTGGCCGATCGGCAGGGCGATCTCTGCCCGCAGGCCGCCCAGGTCCGAACGGCCGAGGCGCAGCGACCCGCCGTAGCTGTCGGAAAGATCGTCGACGATGGCCAGGCCGAGGCCGTTCCCCGAGGGCGAATGTGCGAGCCGTCCTCCGCGCCGAAGAACGGTTTCCATGCCGTCCGGCGGAATACCCGGGCCGTCGTCCTCGACCACGATGGTGGTGAAAGCGGCGTCCTGGGTGGTCGTGAAGGACACGCGGCTGCGCGCCCACTTGGTCGCGTTTTCCCCGAGATTGCCCAACATTTCGCTGAGATCGACCCGATCGACGGCGACGCAGACCTCGGGCGGGATCCCGACCTCGAAATCGAGGGACCGGCCTGCGGGCAGTCGATGCAGGACCCCCACGATGCCCTGGACGACCGGCTGGACCGGTTGAGACGTTCCCGCCGACACCCGTCGACCGGCACGACCCTGGACCAGTTCCCGCTCCACATAGAGGCGCATGCCGTCCGCCACGCCGGCGATCTCATCGGCGATCTGGTCTTCGCCCTTGGCGCGCAGCTCTTCGGCGTCGCCCTGTAGCACCGTCAAGGGCGTCAGCAGGGCGTGGGCGAGGTCCGCGGCCCGCGCCCGCGCCCGCCCGATGGCGTCCTCCTGCGCCACGAGGAGGTGGTCGACCTCGGTTGCCAGCGGACGTACTTCCTCGGGGAGGCCTTCTCCGAGCTGCGTCCGCCGGCCGGCCCGCACATCGGCGAGCCGGGTGCGGACGATGTCGAGCGGTCGCAAGCCGATCGTCACCTGGAGCCATCCGGCCGCGAGCAGGAATATGGTCAGACCGGAGAGGAACGGGACGAGGTCGGAGATGAAGGCCCAACCGGCGCCGGTGAGTTCGGACCGGTCGACCGCGACGATGACCCGGACGACGCCGCCGCCCAGGGTCTTGGGCAGCACGATGGTGCGCTCAACCGCGAACAGCGTCTCGTGGTTCGGCCCGTCGATCACGTCACGATGCACGATGCCGTCGCTGACGGCATCGTTGGGCAAGGTGAGCGCCGCATCCCACATGGAGCGCGACCGGAGAGCGGGACCGCTCGGTTCGGGAGAGACCTGCCAGTAGAGGCCGCTCAGCGGCTCCAGGAAGCGGGGCTCGGCGAGCGGGCGGGTCAGTTGCAGGGTGCCGGCGGGGTTCCGCTCGATGCCGCTCACCAGCTGGCGCAGTTGCGATTCGAGTTCGAGCGCGACCCGACGCTCGACGTGACGTTCGAACAGGAAGAAGAGACCGACGCCCAAGAGCGCCAAGGCCAGGACGATCGACACGGCACCGGCCGCAAGCAGGCGAAGCCGGAGGGCGCCTCGCGTCATGCGTCCGCCAGGTCCGGGATGGTGTAGCCGAAGCCGCGCCGCGTCTGGATGAGGTCGATGCCGATCTTCCTGCGCAGCCGGCCGATCAGGACCTCGACGGCGTTGAGGTCACGGTCGTGATCGTGGGAGTAGAGATGCTCCATCAATTCGACGGACGATACCACTCTGCCCGCATGATGGGCGAGAAAGCTCAGGCAACGATATTCGAGCGTCGTGAGGTTCACCTGTCCGTCGTTCACCGTCACGATCATGCTGCGCGTGTCGATGGTGACGGGCCCGGCCCGCAGCATGGCGGAAGCGCGCCCGGCGGCGCGACGGGTGAGCGCGCGGAGGCGGGCGAGAAGTTCCTCCATGACGAAGGGTTTGGTGAGGTAATCGTCGGCCCCGCCGTCGATCCCCGCGACGCGCTCGGTCCAGGCGCCGCGCGCCGTCAGTACGAGCACCGGGAAATCGCGGTTCTCGGCCCGCCATCGGGCGAGGATCGCCAAGCCGTCCATCTTGGGAAGACCGAGATCGAGAACCACGGCGTCATAATCCTGCGTGCTGCCTTGGAACCAGGCCGTCTCGCCGTCGGAGACCGCGTCGACCGCATAGCTGGCGCGTTCGAGCACGGTCCTGACGTTCCGCACGATTCTCGGATCGTCCTCGACGAGCAGGATCCGCATCAGTCGTCCTTGTCGTTGGTGGGTTTCCCGGTGGCGGCATCGATGAACACCCGTCGCAGACGGCCGCCGGGCGTGACGATCCTGAACTCGTAGATCCACCGGCCGTGCTCCCGCGTGAAGGCGGTGCCGACGACCTCGCCGCGGACCTGCGATCTCACACGCGCCAGCACGTCGGGGAGCGACAGCGCCTCGCCCCGCGCGACGGCGCCGAGCGCCCGATCGTGGTCGTCATCGTCGTCGGCCTGCACCGTGACGGCGCCGACGCTCAGCGCGAGGGCGAGGCCGACGCTGACGAGGTGACGATCGGACATGCGGCGCATTCCCCATCCTCCGCCTTTCATCACTGTCGAAACGCTGACACGGTGCTGCGGCCTCCGGTCCGGCGTCGTCTTCGGTCCGGCACGTGCGACGCGTGTCTCGTGGACCTGGCCCGACGTGCGACGCCCGCGGTGTCAGCTTTCCGACAGTTCGACCCCTGTAGGCAACATCCATGGCAGACCCCGATGGGGTCGTCATCGACACGGGGCCTGAGACGTCGGCCCCCTTCCCTCAATCGGAGTTCGTTCATGTATCGTGCCCCTCTCCTGGCGGCCTTCGCCATCCTCGTGGCCGCACCGGCCTTCGCGGCTGCCGGCTGCAGCACCGCGCCGGCTTCGAAGTTCCAGCCCAAGGCGACACTCGAATCCCAGCTCAAGTCCGAAGGCATGAATGTCCGTCAGATCAAGGTCGAGAAGGGCTGCTACGAGGTCTACGCCATCGACAAGGCCGGCAAGAAGGTGAATGCCGCCTATAACGCCGAGACCCTCGAGAAGATGGCCAATGCCGAAGCCGGCGAGAACTGATCGCCACCATTCGGTTCTCTCCGGCGCGCGCCGGTCGACCCGGATGGCGCGCGTTTGGGACCCGATCGTCCGCATCTTCCACTGGAGCCTCGTGGTCAGCTTCGGGGTGGCGTGGTTCAGCCCCACGTCGTCGGAAGCGCTCCACCACTGGGCCGGTTACGTCGCGGCCGGCCTGGTGCTCATGCGGCTGCTGTGGGGCGTGCTGGGCACGCATTATGCGCGCTTTTCGCAGTTCGTCCGCAGCCCGGCAGCCATCGCCCGTTATCTGGCGACGGTCGCGAGCGGCAGCGAAGCCCGATATCTCGGGCACAATCCCGCGGGCGGCGTGATGGTGTTGGCCTTGATGGCCGCCATGGCCATGACGGCGCTGACCGGATGGATGACCACGACGGACGCTTACTTCGGCGTGGAATGGGTCCAGACAGCCCACTCGCTGCTGGCCCACGGCCTGCTCCTGCTCGTCTTCGTCCACCTCGCGGGCGTGGCGCTCGCGAGCTACCGCCACCGCGAGAACCTGGTCCTCGCCCTGATGACGGGCCGGAAGCGGGAAGCCGATGCCGAGGACGTCGCCTGACCGCGATCGTGCGGGCAGCGACGAGGGTCGTGCGCTAAGGGTCCTCACGGAAATAACCGCTTCGACAGAACCGACCTTCACCTCTAACACCTGCCCATCAGGTGAAGCGTTTATTTCCGTGGAAGCGCTAGCCGCCCGCGCGCCCGTCGAACGCCTGCCGGGCCTCTTCGACGGCCGGCAGGTGGTCGATCGTCCAGGCATGGAGCGCCTGGAACGGCTGCTTCAGGGTGCGGCCGAGGGGCGTCAACCGGTACTCGACCGCCACCGGCGAAGCCGCGATGACGCGCCGCGCCACGATGCCGTTGCGCTCGAGCCGCCTCAAGCTCTGGGTCAGCGCCTTCTGGGTGATGCCCTCGAGCCGGCGCTTGATGGCGTTGAAGCGCAACGGCCCGTCGCACAGCGCGGCGAGGATCAGCACCGACCATTTGTCGGCGATCTCGTCGAGCAGCAGGCGGCTCGGGCAATCGGCCGCCGACAGGACCGGGTGGTGAAGCTCCGACATGCCGGTTTCCTCGTGGCGCCCTGGTTTCTTCCCGGTGCCTCATTGACCTCAGGTATACACGGTATACCTATGAGCGTCATCCCCCCGGAGCCCGCCGCATGAATTCCCCGCACGTCGACGCCCTGTTCCAGCCTTTCCGCGTAAAATCGCTCGCCCTGAAGAACCGCATCGTCATGGCGCCGATGACCCGCTCGTTCTCGCCCGAAGGCGTGCCGGGCGACAATGTCGCGGCCTATTACCGGCGCCGTGCCGAGAGCGACGTCGGGCTGATCCTGTCCGAGGGCACGGTGATCGACCGGCCGGCCTCCCGCAACGACCCCGGCATCCCGTTCTTCCACGGCGCGGCGGCGCTCGCGGGCTGGCAGCGCGTCATCGACGCGGTCCACGCGGCCGGCGGCCGCATGGGTCCGCAGATCTGGCACACGGGCTCGCTGCCGAGCCCCCAGACCGATTGGACGCCCGAGGCTCCGGTCGAGAGCCCGTCGGGCCTCTTGGCGCCGGGCCAGCCGCGCGGCCAGGCCATGAGCGACGCCGCCATCGCCGACACGATCGCGGCCTTCGGGCGCGCCGCCGCCGACGCGAAGCGGCTCGGCTTCGACACCGTGGAGATCCACGGCGCCCACGGCTACCTCATCGACCAGTTCTTCTGGGCCGGCACCAACACCCGCACGGACCGCTTCGGCGGCGCCACCTTGAAGGAGCGCGCCCGTTTCGCGGCCGAGGTGGTGAAGGCCGTGCGCGGGGCCGTGGGGCCGGACTTCCCCATCATGATGCGCCTCAGCCAGTGGAAGCAGCAGGATTTCGCGGCCCGACTCGCCGAGACGCCCGCCGCCATGACGGACTGGCTGGTGCCCCTGGGCGAGGCGGGCGTCGACGTCCTCCACTGCTCGCAGCGCCGCTTCTGGGAGCCGGAGTTCCCCGAAGTCGACGGCCCAGCCGGGCTTAACTTCGCCGGCTGGGCCAAGAAGCTCACCGGCGCCGCCACGATCAGCGTCGGCTCGGTCGGACTTTCGGGCGACTTCGTGGCGGCCTTCGGCGGCGAAAGCTCGAAACCCGCCAGCCTCGACAATCTCGTCCACCGCATGGAACGCGAGGAATTCGACCTTATCGCGGTCGGCCGCGCCATCCTCAGCGACCCGCAATGGGTGACGAAGGTGCGCGAGGGCAACCTCGCCGGCCTGCAGGATTTTAGCGCCGCGGCGTTCCGCGAGCTGGTGTGAGGGGGTGGTGACCATCGCGGATCTCCCGTCCGGAGGGCACGAAAAGTTCGTCATCAAGCCGCGATGGTCGGGCCTGATCGCAAGGTGATGATGCACGCCTCGCTCAGGTCTGTTCCGCGCGCCCGTCGGCAGTTGTGATGGAGCGTCGGCCGAAAGTAGACGCTATTCCTAAAGGGACAAACTTCGCTTCTTGTTTGGATGGTTACATTTCAGATCGCCCTAAAGATGTAGATGGTCGATCGGCCAGAGGCTGCGGACTGACCTCGATCGCGGCATGCCGAACCTCCGGCATCGGGTCATGTTCCCCGGCGACGATCCAACGTGCTGCGATTTCATCGTCGTGTCCGCGACGCACCAGGGCGCCTGCGAGCCGAACCGCCGCGGCGCGGACGAGGCCGAGCTTCGAGGCGCTCGCATCGTCGCCCGACCAATTATGGTAATCCGTCTCAGACGCAAGCTGGTCGAGACCGTAGAGCAGCCGCTGCACCTCCTCGGATGGAACCAGTTTGGCGTCGACCAGCCGCCGCGCTACATCAAGCGCGTTGGGCATCGCTCGGTCGGTCCGCACGGCCACCAGGCCCAGAACCTCTCTCGCCAGCACGGGCGGCAGTGGCAGTGCCTCGCCTATGTCAAGCCACACCTCGACCGCTATCAAAGCCCAGATGGAGAAGATTTGGTCGTGGTGTAGCAAGGACCGATGGATGAGGTCAGACACGACCTGCAACGGCAACAGTCCCAAACGCGCTATGTGCGGAAGAGCTATCAGGTGATAGGCGCTCGGCAACTCGGTCGCGAGTGCCGCCCATCGCGTTGCACGACCCTCGTCGAGGTCGCTCTTCGAAAGAGCTGGCAGGAGCGAGTAGGCGAGGGCACAGGCTGTCTCTCGATTGAAATCATCGTCAAATCTTGATCTAAGGTCGAAGATGCTCACCTCGGGCTCGTCTCGCACGGGTGCGCGCCATGCCAATAGGGTGTCGGCTGACTGTGCGATCTCCTCGCTCGATAGAAGAGATCGCAATGCCACGCCACCCGAGGCACCGAGCCGCCGCAGCATCCAGAGCCCGACCCTCGATGCCACTCCGTTTTGCCCGACCAGGTTGACCGTCACGGCGGATCGGATGACCTCCGCACGTTCTGCTGGATCGGGTGATGGGCTGTCATAAATGGCTTGTATCCCGGCTTCGTGCCATGCGCCCAGACCCCCGGTCTCGCGGCGGCGCGACCAGACGAGAGAGCCAAAATCCTCGCGCTCGTCTGCCGTCAAAGCTGAGAGCATCGACAGCCGGGTCAGCCTCTGTACCGCCACGATCGAATCGGCCGCATGATCCGAGCCTGCCGCCGTGATGAGGCGGGTCACCGTGCCGGCCAGGCCGGATCCCTCATGCACGACGACGTCGTCGACAGTTGAAAACGGGTCGGGCCACCCTGACCTTGGATGATCCGCGCCCTTCTCCGACGGTAACGGAAAATTTAGCAAGGCGAGCCCGAATATATCCCGCTCGCGCGGGGGGACAGCATCATAGGCGCGCCTTATCAAGGTGCCGATCGGTTCGAAAAGCATGGGCAACGTCCATGCTGGGTCACGCGAGAGCGCCAGGGCACGATCCAGAACGGACGCTGCCCTTACGGGTGAAAGGCGCACGACAAAGCGCGAGAGCAGTTCGATCAGCGCCGAGATCGAGGGCAGCACTGACTGCCTGTGACGCCGTTCTTGAGCGGTTAGACGAAGCTGGGAGAGGGCGGCATCAATTGCCGCCTCGGTCCTCGCGGCGAGTTCGTCGACGACAGCCGCGTCGAGACGGGCGATCTCCACGCGATTGAAGCGCGCCGCGATCAACTTGTCCGTATTTCGGGAGGCCGCGAGTAGGCACCGCATCATGCCGAGGCTATCATGGCCTGCTGAAACAGACGCGGCTTGTGCAATGCGCGTCGTCGTGAAGTTCAAGAATGCGTCACCCTTCGGAGGGATGCCGATGCGGTCTGCGAGCCGGGTGACGTGCCTCTCGACGGACACGGTTGGCGCCACGCGCCAAGTCCGGCCCGCTCCACGCGTTACTCCAGCGTCGAATTCCGATGTCGCCGAACGAAGGTCTTCGTTCCGCTGTTTCTCCGCATTATCGATATCGTTGTCGATGCGGAGGATCACGTCCCAAGGGTCGCAGGTGTCATCATAGTTCCTGCCCCCATCCCACTTGTTGAGCCCTGCTGCGACGAACTCCGGAACACGTTCTTCGGGAGAACTCCAGCGTGTCAGGGCGTTGGCGATCCAAGCCGTCCAGGCTAAACGAGACCGCATCCAGATTGATCGGCGCGTCCGGGTCGTATTCGCTGTGATCTGTCGCCAAGCGTCACGAACCGCTGTTCTGATCTCGTCCGTGGCCCCGAGTTCTCCCCAAAGAGCGGCACGCCTGAGGTGCCATATCGGGTCACCGCCCCGCACGCTCTCGATGATGCGCCTGAGATCGTCGTAGGCCAAACGATCCCGCCACCAGAGAGCCTTCTCACAAGCCACCGTGGCCGTCGTCTCCTGATCACCATCGGCGTCCTCAAGGAGCCAATCGATCCAGCGATCGAAGCCGGCACGGTCCTCCCGGTCGCGGTATTCGCGCATGAGGATCCGTCCTACGACGAGGCGGTCGGCTTGGGGCAGGCCCGCCCAGTCAAACGCCGTAACCGTCGCGTCCAGCCACTTCAACTCGTGTTCCGTCAACGTGCCGTGAACGAGATCCAGGCGCCAGAGAACGTCGGCCAGAACATGGGCTGGATTATCGATAGAAGCCTGGCTCACGCCGTTCTGCAAGGCTAGCAGGTGATCGGAGAGCCCCAATCGCACGCTGTCGCCAACGCTGGGCGGCAGCTCGATCCATCCGGGATAAGCCCATCGTTCACGCCGCCACCGTCCGGCACACTGCTCGACGTATCGCGCCGCGAAGGTGGGATCTCCAAGACTGATAAGACGCTGGCTGTGGTCCGCAGGGTCCGCTGGGGGTACAAAGGTTTGTGGCCAAGGCTCATCACCTGGCCAGTCAAGCGGCGATGGAGGCCTCTCCAGTTCCAAGGCGTCCAGGAGAAGACTGATCGCCAGGGCGTTGCGGCGATCCCGGTCGCCGCCCCGGCTCGGCACGAGCGGGCCGAGGTCGATGGGAACGATGCCGCGCTCGCGGAGATGATCGCGCGCCTGCCCGTCAAGGTCGAGCAACCCTGCCAGGAACAAGGTGCGGGCATAGGGCGTCATTTCGGCGCGCACCCATCCGGTCCATGCCGTGAAGTTGGGGTCGTCGCCGGAGAACCCTACCATCAGGATGTCGTTCTCGAGGATGACCTGCCTCGCCAAATTAACGTAGGGGGCAAACTTAGTCGGATAGTTCCGGTAGTCGCTTTCGGTGATGATGAACGGTGTATGGGATGGCATGGTGCCGTGGAGCTTGACGATCCTGGGCGAGCGGGTCCGCGCGATGTTCTCAGGGGTTAGAACCGGCTCGTAGGCCCTCTCGGTAATGCGCTCAGCCGCCCGCTCCAAAAGCGTATCGTAGTTCGTCGTGAGCACGTCCGTCCAGGGGAGTCGGAGCAGGCGCTCGTGGACCGTGCCCGGCTCCCAGGAGGCATCAGCCACGGCACCCCGGATCAGACCTTCCAGCCTTCCGCGGCCGAAGGTCTCCTCATAATGTTCAGCGAGGCGCAGGGCACCGGGCGCTTCATCGGCGCGGAGCCCAAGGTCGGCCCGCATTTCGCGGAGGAGATCCCCCCAAAGTGGTGGTTGCGGGCTCGTCGGATCAATGCGAATTGCATTGCGGCTCATGCCGGCGCCCACCATCAGGGCAGCACCGCGCAGCTCCGTCTCTTGTCTGAGAGACCGCGTGAGGGCTCTGAAGGCGGCGTTCGATCTCAACTCGCGGAGCGCGTCTAGATTAGCTGTCATTGCTGTCCGAAATGGCAGGGGTCGGAAAGATGGAAGTTCTCAGGTCGGGCACTACCAGAAAGTCAGGCGAAAGACGAGGGGGAGCACTACCTCAAGTACCGCTGACGTCTCACCGGCGAGAGCTCGAGTACATGCTCTCATTTTTAACCTCCCAGAGCGAGGGTAGCAAATACACAGGCACCGATATGTTCTAAGTATCTCTAAATGGCTTGACGCAGAGAGCGCACACTCTGGACGTTGCGATTAGGTCGAATGAGGACGTACCGATGCGATCCGCAGAACGGCTTTCCAGATTCTCCGACCGGAAGCTGTTGCTACGTTTCCGCCCAACTACGGTCGGTCAGCGATGCCCATCCAATCGTGCCCAATGCGCCAGCAACACCCTCCCCCCTCACGCCGCCGCCCTTCCCTCGCCCGCATCCCGGCTCGGGGCCGTGCCGAACATGCGGGCGTAGTCGCGGGTGAAGTGGGAGGCGCTCTCGTAGCCGACCGCGAAGGCGGCGCGGGTGGCGCCATGGCCCTCGTTCAGCATCAGGCGGCGCGCCTCGAGGAGCCGCAGGTGTTTTTCGGAACTGCAGGGGCGACAGGGTCGTCACGGCCTTGAAGTGCTGGTGGAAGGAGGACGGGCTCATGCCGGCCGCGGCGGCGAGGCGCTCGACCGGGAGGTGCCCGGCGAAGGCGGCCTGCAGGAGCCACTTGGAAGCGCGAAGACGCTGGCGGCACCGAGGAAGGCCGCCCCTCATCCGTCAGGCTCCGCCTGACACCTTCTCCCGCAAGGGGAGAAGGAGAAGGTGGTTGCAACCTTCTCCCCTCGCGGGAGAAGGTGTCGGCGCGAAGCGACGACGGATGAGGGGCTTGCAGTGGCGCGACATGTCCCGCCGGAACAGACGTCCTTCGCCCGCCGGCTTCGCCGCGACATGACGGCGGCCGAAGCGATCATCTGGCGGAGCTTGCGCGCCGGAAGGCTTCGGGGCGCGAAGTTCCGCCGCCAGGTGCCGATCGGGCCCTATGTGGCGGATTTCCTGTGTTTCGAGGCGCGCCTGATCGTGGAACTCGACGGGCCGCCGCACGACGCGCCGGAGCGGCGCCAGCATGACGAGCGCCGGGACGCATGGCTCCGCGGCCAGGGGTTTCGCGTGCTGCGCTTCCCGAACGACCTCGCGGTCGGCGGAACGGAACTCCTGGTCGCGACGGTCGAGCAAGCGCTGGCCGGCACGGAGCCGACCCCTCATCCGTCAGGCTCCGCCTGACACCTTCTCCCGCAAGGGGAGAAGGGCGCTCACGTCCAGTAGAGCAGCCTGGCGGCTGGCAGGTTACGGGCCAGCAGCGCGGTCAGTTCGGCCCGCATCTCCTTCATGAGGGCGGCCGGGTAGACGTGCTTGACGGAGCCGAACTTGGTGAGCTTGCGGGAGCGCTGGGTCTCATCCATCTCGAGCCGCGAGGCCGGATACCAGCCCTGCAGAACCCCCTTCGACTTCGGCGTGAAGCGGTGGGTGATGAGTTCGGCCGTGAGGTCGAGCCGGGCCACGCCGTCGAGTTCGCGCGCGGCCTGTGCGAAGAGTTCCGCATAGCCCTCCCGCCAGCCCTCGACCGGCTGGATCGGCGCCACCGTGAGGCCCACCTTGTAGCCGGCGCGCGCCAGTTGCCCCAGCCCGCGCAGCCGCGCGCCGAGCGGGCTCGTGCCGCCCTCGAAGCGGATCAGCGCCGGCGCGTTGACCGACATGCGGACGCGGGTGCGCCCCGCATGCGCGAGGCCGAGCAGCGGCGAGACGTCGGCGAACTTGGTCGTGAAACGCAGTTGCACGGGGGCGTCCCAGCGGCCGAAGAACGTCACGGCTTCCGACAGCAAGCCCGTCAGGTGCTCGACGCCGAGCGGGTCGGCGTAGCAGGAGGCCTCGAAGGTCGTGCCCTCGCCCGAGCGCTCCGCCGAGGCCGAGGTCACGGTCCCCTGCCCGACATAGGCGGCGAGCCCGCCCAGGATCTCGGCGACATTGGCGTAGACGCGGGTGATGGGCGGACCCGCCAGCGACCCCGCGAGGTAGCAATATTGGCAATGGGCCGGGCAGCCCTCGGCGAGGTCGAAGCGCCAGTCGGCCGAGGGCGGGATCGGCTGCAGGCGGCGCTTGGCGGTCGAGGCCACCACCACGGCCAGGGTCGCCTTGGCGAGGCGGTAGTCGGCGGCCGGGCTCTCGCCCGACGTCAGGCCGACGAGCCGGTCGTTCGGTAGGTCAACCACCTCGGCGCCGAACGCGGCCGCACGGTCCGCGATGGCGCGCGCCCGCGGCCAGTCCCGGGCCGAGCGCGTGACCAGCACGCGCTTCGGGCGCCAAAGGCGGTGATGGCGCAACGGCGGGGCGGCGCCTGGCGCGAGGGGTGGCGCAGCGGCGGCAGCGAAGAGGTGCGGCGCCTCGGCGATGTCCGAACTGTTCTCCATGCAACCCTGCGCCTTTCGCCCCCGACCCGGGGACCAACGCCGCAGGCCCGATGCCGGACGCCGCAGCCCTTTGACGCTCCCCGGACGGGCACCATATCGGCCGGGTGACAACCGATGCCCGATCGCCAGCCCCGCAGGTCTTCGACCGCGCGCTGATCCGCCGCCGCCTCGCCCGCGCCTTCGCGGAAGGCGGGGAGGATTTCCTGGCGGCCCGCGCCGCCGAGGACCTGCGCGAGCGGCTGTCCGTCGTGAAGCGCGATTTCCGCCGCGTGCTCGACCTCGGCACGCCGCGCCCCGCTGTGGCGGCCATGCTGGCCGAGGCCCTGCCCGGCGCCGAGGTCACCCGCATCGCGCCGGTCCCGGCGGCTGGGGGCGCGGGCCGCTGGCGGACGGTCGTGGGCGACGACGAGCGGCAGCCGTTCGCGCCGGCGAGCTTCGACCTCGTGGTCTCCTGCCTGGCGCTGCACGCCGTCAACGATCTGCCGGGCGCGCTGGTGCAGGTGCGCCGGGCCCTGAAGCCCGACGGACTGTTCCTCGGCTGCCTCTTCGGCGGCGGCACGCTCGCTGAATTGCGGCAGGCGCTGTCGGTGGCCGAAAGCGAGGTCGCGGGCGGCGTCAGCCCGCGCGTGGCACCCTTCTCGGACCTGCGCGACCTCGGCGGCCTGCTGCAGCGCGCCGGCTTCGCCCTGCCGGTCGCCGACGTCGAGCCGCTGGTGGTGCGCTACGGCAACCTGTTCCGGCTCTTCTCCGATCTGCGCGCCATGGGGGCCACCAATGCCCTCACGCTCCGACACAGGGCGCCGCTGCGCCGCGCCGTGTTGATGCGGGCGGCCGAAGTCTATGCGGAGCGCTTCGCCGATCCGGACGGCCGGCTGCGGGCCGGCTTCGATCTTGTCTGGCTGTCGGGCTGGGCGCCCCACGAGAGCCAGCAGAAGCCCCTCGAGCCGGGCTCGGCCCGCAAAGCCAGCAGGACGGCGTCCGCGACGCTCTGCT
>CAXUCF010000109.1:0-2499 GCA_964249275.1 uncultured Lichenihabitans sp. | reverse complement strand
GCATGTCGCTGGAAGCGGCGCTGAAGCGCGGCCGCTAGTGCACCGACTCAGACGGTACACCTATCGTCTGAGATGAACCGGTGCACCGCCTCTAAGCTGGTGGGCCGACTGTTCCAGACGGATGAATCATCCGTCTGGGTCGGACCACTAGGGAGGGCTCACGCGGCGTTGGAGGCCTGCTGCTGGGTCAGCACGTAGTAGAGGCCGTCGGCGTCGCGGGTGGCGCGGAGCTTCGCGACGATGCGGGGCTCGCGCAGCACGCGGGCGATGCGGGCCAGGGCCTTCAGGTGGTCGGCGCCCGACGCCTCGGGGGCGACCAGCAGGAAGGCGAGATCCACCGGCGCACCGTCGAGCGACTCGAACTCGATTGGCCGCTCGAGACGGGCGAAGACCCCGACGATCTTGGAACAGCTCGTGAGCTTGCCGTGCGGTATGGCGATGCCGTTGCCGACGCCGGTCGATCCGAGCCTTTCGCGCTGCAGCACCGCATCGTAGATCTCGCGCGCCGCGAGACCCGACAGCGCGCTGGCGCGCTCGCTCATCTCGTGCAGGGCGGACTTCTTGGTGTTCACGCGCAACGCCGGCAGGATCGCATCGGCGGTGATCAGGTCGTTCAACGGCATGTCATCTTGCGTCCATGAGCCCGCTCGCCGCTGCGGCAACGCGCGTGCCGAACCGGAAGCGGACGCGCTAATCGTCCAAGCGCGGGACCGCATAGCACGGGTCAGGCCGACTCCGCCAATCCCCCCTCGGCCTTGGACGGATCGATCCAGCCGATATGGCCGTCGGCGCGCCGATAGACGACGTTGAGTTCCGCCGTCTGGGCGTGGCGGAACATCAGCACCTGGACGCCGGACATGTCGAGTTCCATCACGGCGGCGGAGACCGACAGCCGCCGCAGCCGCACGCTGTGTTCGGCCACCACCACGGCGTCGAAATCGGGCGACATCTCCTCGCCGGCCGGCGCCTCGATCACGTGGTCGGCCACCAGGGGCACCGAGGCGGCCTCCTCGGGCCGCGCCTTGTGGGCCGCATGCCTGTCCTTGATGCGCCGCTTGTGCCGCCTCAGCCGCTTTTCCAGCCGTTCCACGGCCTGGTTCACCGTGGCATAGGGTTCGTGGCCATGGCCCTCGGCCTGGAGCGTGATGCCGGCCGGAAGGTGCAGCACCATGTCGGCCCGCAGGCCCGAGCCGTCCGGCTGCAGCGTCACGTGGCCGGTCGCCTCGCGATCGAAATATTTCGCCAGGGCCGCGCCGACCCGCTCGCGGGCATGCTGTTGGAGCGACTCGCCGATGTCGAGGTTCTTGCCTGACACGCGCAGCGACATGGTCCTGCCCCTCTCTCGGTGTTCTTCTTCGAACTGGCTCCGGGCGTCGCGGCCCGGCTCGGCCCGGTCGGGGATTTTACGGCCGAAAGGCTTCGAAAGTTCCGACCAGCCCGGCCGGCCTCGCCCGGCGGCGGAGCTTGCGGGAGACGGCCTTCGGCACTACCTGAGGCCGACAGGCGGTAAGCCGGCCGCGGACGCCGGCTGTCGCGTATCGTACCCCGCGGGTCCCCCCAGCCGTGTCCATGCCGGATCCGTCTTCATCGCTATCGTCCGCCGTCACGGAGGCGATGAGACGAGCCCTCGACGAGGCCGCGCTGTTCCGGGGCGCCACCGCGCCCAATCCACCTGTCGGCTGCACGCTGCTCGATGCGGCAGGGCACGTCCTCGCGGTCGAGGCCCACCGACAGGCCGGCGGGCCACATGCCGAGGCCGCCGCCATCGCGGCCTGCCGCGACGCCGGAACGCTCGACAGGATTCGGACCGTGGTGGTGACGCTCGAGCCCTGCAACCATTGGGGCCGGACGCCGCCCTGCACCGACGCCATCCTGGCGACGCCGGCCACCTGCGTCGTGGTCGGGGCGGCGGACCCCAACCTCGCGGTCGCGGGCGGAGGCTCGGCACGGCTCCGTGCGGCCGGCCTCGCGGTGTTCGACCTCGGCGACACGCCGGACACGCGGTCCGCCGCCCTCGCGGCCCGCTGCAGCGACCTCGTGGCACCCTTTGCCAAGCGGGCCTCGACCGGTCGCCCCTGGGTGACGGTGAAGCAGGCTGTGGACCCGTCGGGCTCGATGATCCCGCCCCCCGGCGCCAAGACCTTCACGTCGCCCGCGGCGCTGCGCTACGCCCACGCGCTGCGCAAGCGTGCCGACGCCGTGCTGACGGGTTCGGGCACCGTGCTGGCCGACGATCCGGACTTCACGGTGCGCCGCGTGCCGGACCATCCCGGACGACGACGAGCTCGCGATCCTCGACCGCAGGCATCGCGTGCCGGCCCGCTATATGGCGGCGGCGGCGGACCGGAACTTCGTCGCGTTCACGTCGGACGATCTCGGGGCAGCCCTCGACCGGCTGGCCGCGGCCGGCGCCCTGGAGGTGCTGGTCGAGGCCGGTCCGGCCGTGACGGCCGCGGTGCTCGATGGGGACGCCTGGGACGAACACGTGGTCATCCGCAA
>CAXUCF010000108.1:4320-15267 GCA_964249275.1 uncultured Lichenihabitans sp. | reverse complement strand
GTCGGAAGGAGCCCTTGATTGCGCGTCCGCCACAATTCGATTGCGCGCCGCTATACCTATCGCTGGCCCACGGGGCTCGCGGGCGGCGGCACGATCGCGGTGGTGGAACTCGGCGGCGGCTGGCTGCGGTCCGACATGGAGACGTTCTTCGGCGGGCTCGGCCAGCCCGTGCCCTCCATCACCGACGTGTCGGTGGACGGCAGCTGCAATGCGCCGGGCGGGGAGGCCGACGGCGAAGTGGCTCTCGACATTCAGGGGGCCGCCGCCGCCTACTTCGCGGCCACGGACCATGCCGCTACAGTGCGGGTCTACTGGGCTGGCAATGCACCCGGCGCCATTGCGGCCTCGATCCGACGCGCCGCGGCCGACGGCTGCGACGTGTGCTCGATTTCCTGGGGGGCGGCCGAGACGATCTGGGAGAGGCTGGCGCAGCAGACCGGGACGGACTTCGCCGCCAATCTCGAAGACGCGGCTATGACGGCGACGGAGGCTGGCATGGTTGTGTTCGCGGCGGCGGGCGACAAGGACTCGTCCGATGGCGGCGGAGATCCCGCCGACGTAGACCTGCCGGCGGGCTGCCCGAGCGTGATCGGCTGCGGGGGGACGCGCAAGACGCGCGACGCCGAGACGGTGTGGAACGATCGACCGGGCGACCCGCGCGGGGACGGCACGGGGGGCGGCTTCTCGCGGCTATTCCCCATGCAGGACTGGCAGGCCGGCGCGCCGATGGGGCCCGGCCGCATGGTGCCCGACGTGGCGGCCGAGGCCGACCCCGAGACGGGTTACGAGGTGGTAGTGAGGGGGAGCCGCACGTTGGTAGGGGGGACCAGCGCGGTGGCGCCGCTCTACGCTGGGCTCTTCGCCGCCTTCGGGCGCAAGCTCGGCTTCGTCACGCCGCGGCTGTGGTCGAACCACCTGGCGTTCACGGACGTCACGGTAGGGGACAATGGCTATTTTCGCGCCCGGGTGGGACCTGACGCCTGTACGGGGCTGGGAGTGCCGATCGGCGAGAAGATCGCGGCGTTGTTTGCCGCACCCGCGATGGCGGCGGCCCTGATCGCGAGGACCGACGAAGCGCCGGCGATGCCCCGCGGGTTTTCAGGGCGGGTCGTGGTGGAATACCGAGACGGTGCGGCGGTCGGGATGGAGTTGGGATGAAACGACCGGTCCGCGGCGAAGCGGTCCGAGAGGTCTGTTATGAGCATACTTCAAGAGAACCGATACGGCGGCCGAGTTGGAGGGCTTCGTAGCCGTCCTGTAACAGACGCGCTCTTAAGGCTTCATAGCCGACACGCATGAAAGTCAATCCGAGTGCTTTTCGGCAAAACCTATGCCGACGCAAAGTGGATCAAGACGACGCCTACAATTGCAGAGTGTCGTCTATTGTATAGACAAGCGGTCGCCGATCTTCATCCTTCGCTGGTTCGGCCAGCACAACGGGTATATCGCAACCTAGCAAGGTGAAATCCTGAATCTTGAGCGGAGCAACCTGCTTCAGACCATCTGGATTGTGCTTGAGTTTTTCACGAAGTTCCATGAGAAGTCGTCCCAGGACGTTCATTCCATGCAACTTGCCATTGGCATCCTTGATTGCGCCCCAGTAGTCGTCCTTCCGGGAGTCCTCCACGATCGCTCGATCACCTGTCCGTAGGAGCAGGTCGCCGAACTTCGACCAATTCTGCGCAAGCTTGACGCGCAGGCACCATTTCATCACCGGGACTCGTATGTCGTCCCAATGCTCGCGACTGTCCTTCCGGTAGGGTTTAGAACGCATTTTGGCCGTCATGGGACTTATCTCGGTGACGATAAGCCGTTGTACCTCGGGCATGTGCGGGAACCTGCACGCTTGATACAGGGCTTCCGAGGTGCGCAACGATATGCCGGCGATCCGAAGCGGAAAGCCGGGTGCCATGTTGGATAGGCCGCCAAATTCCTCGCCGGTCTTGCGGAAAGTGACAACCTCGTCGGCGCGGTAGGTCCTTGATTCCGGGGCGGCCATAACGATCAGTTCGTGATCCTGCGGAAGAGTGGATACCACGGATCGCCAGCCCACAACACCAACGGAGCGTTGTTCGGGCAATTCCGGTATGTGACGAACATGGTCCCGAAGCCGGTCGTTCGCATCGTCGTATTGCCGAGCGGCCTTTGGTAATCATTGAGATGGGGGCACAGAGCGCGCACGGCGACACCCATTCGGAGAAATTCCTGCTCCAGGAGCTCGCGCCCTTGGCTGGACGAGAAGAACTGGTTAGAACCCATGCTGGTCCCCGTGCGCCAAGTCTGGTCCTTGCCGAGAGATGCGACATAGGCGGCCACATTGGGATCATTTCCAGGACCGGTCGGCCTTAGAACGTCGGAGGTGTTTACGTCGAAGAGGCCGTCCTCGATCTCGACGGCACGCCCCCAATTTATTGTTATTTTCTTTCTTGATTGAGTAATTGCGTCGGAAAGAGCTTTTCTTTTGAAAAACAGTCCCTGTTTATGGATCGCGATGACTGCGATAAAAAGTTCGGCGTTCTGCGGGGCCGGGCCTCTGATCCAGCCCTCCAGATCGGCGCCGAGTCGGCCTCCCGAGAACAGCCCGTCGTCGAGATAGAGGAATTTATTTCCCCGTCCACATTCTGAAATTGAAATTCCGCATTCTTTTTTCAGCTTAAGATCGAATAGCGTAAGCAGTTCGCTTTGCGAATTGCCTCTCGGTTGGATGTCGAGAAAATGAACCTGTCCCCAAAACGCCGCCGGATCACCGCCAGTCCATTTACCATGATGTATGACGCGCTTCATGAAGCGCTTCACGTGAGTCTTGGAGAAGTACGTCTTTCCCAGCACATGCTCCATCTCGGCTAGGACCGGCTGCTGAACACCTTGAGAAAATTGGTTGATCCACCGCTCGACATGATCGGGAGTAGGCGGCGGTAAGGCTCCAGTCTGATAATCCTCTGTGATTGTCGCAATCGCTCGTAGCAGTCTGTTGCGTTCGGTCATGCTCCTCCCCGGTACTGCTAGTGTCGAGCACCACCCCGCCACACGTCACATGATATTATGTTAGGTTGTAAGTCTAGGCTATGGATTAGGTATGCAGGCGCTTGCCGCCCTTTGGGCGGCACCGCGACCCAAGCTGCGAGGTCCCGCCCTCGTGACCTGCTGCAGGCAAGCGCTCTCGAAGCTTCGACCGGCGCCGGCGCAAGCTCTCGCTCCGGACCGCCATGGTCATGGCCTGTGTCATCCTTCACGGAGCCGGCGTTTTGGCGAGTTCACGATAGAGAGTAGCGGGGTGGCACTTGAGGATCACACGCGCCACCTCACGCACGCTCGTGCCTTCGTCGATCAGCCTTCGACCAAGAGCGATCTGCTCGGCTGTGAGCGCCGACGGACGCCCGAAGCGCACGCCGCGGGCCTGGGCGGCCCTCCTTCCTGAGGTGGTGCGTTCGCCGATCAGCGATCGCTCGAACTCGGCGATGCCAGCGAAGACGGTCAACACCATGCGCCCTGCCGGGGATGTCGTGTCAGCCCAGGGTTCGGCGAGTGATCTGAGCCCGGCGCCACCATCCTTGAGCCGCTCAGCGATATCGAGCAGATCGCGGGTGGAGCGGGCTAGCCGGTCGAGACGGGTCACGACGACGACATCGCCATCACGGAGCTGCTCGAGCATGCTGGCCAGTTCCGGTCGGTCACGCTTGGCGCCCGATGCCTTCTCTTCAAAGACCCGCTTGCAGCCCGCCTCCTTCAGGGCTGCGCGCTGAAGGGTGAGATCCTGGTCATCGGTCGACACGCGGGCGTAGCCGGTCAGCATGGAGTCATCCCGGACGAGAGCGCCGGGTGACCCGGCCTATGTCGCAGAACTTATCGCAAAACGATTTTATTTTGCGACAAACTTTTGCGACAGCTTCTGGCCTGGGCAGTGGCTCGGCCGGGATGGGTGTCGCAAAACTTAGGACATAAGCGACAAGGAGGCAGGCGCTCCGGCCTGCTTCGGTGAGGAGGTATCCCTTTTAGGTCCAGATCCGGGGCAGGCTCCGTCTCAGAACCCCGCGATCGACGTATGTGAGAGCAGGGGCGGGCGTCTCATGGTCCTGCCCCGCATGGGCATATCCATGTGAGGCTGCATGAGCCGCATGGCTGGCCCCTGCGCCCGAAGGCGTCCTTGCGAGATGGATCAGGATGGCCGAGATCGCCGGCCGATGTGGGGCCTTGTGGGTCGCGCTTGAGCTTCGGAGCCGATGGCGGCGGACTCAGGTTCGCAATGAACCCGTCACCGCTCGTTCAGGCCGACCGGGACCACGGTCCCTCGCTCCGGCAGGCGTGGGCCCGTGAGGTTCCCCTTCCGACGCCAGAGGCTGACGCGCGCCTTCGATCCGCAAGGCACGGCCCGTGTCCTCAATGAGCACGACAACTACCGCGTGCTGCGCCGACTGAAGCCCCACCCCGTCGATCTTGCCTATCGGCTCAGCCCGGACGAAAGCATCACGCTCGTGGTCGACGTCGAGACGCCCGGCTTCGACCAGCGCCGCGACGAGGTGATCGAACTCGGCATGGTGGCCTTCGTGCACGAGGCCGAGCGACGGATCGGACCTGTGGTGGCGTGCTCAGCATGCTGCAGGAGCCCACGGTCGAGATCAGCGCCGAGATCACCTGCCTGATTGGCATCACCGGCGCGATGGTCGCGGGCTAGGCCAGCGACCTGACCAACGTCTGGGTCCTATTCATTCCATTAGCTCGACCGAAGCTAAGTCAAAATTTATAGATAGTGTATTCTCGTCGATACTAGCACCCTCGAGGGTGTGGATCACACCATCTCTGCATATCAGACAGAACGTCATAGGGTTTATAAGACCCGTCACCATCCCGAAAACACCTCCAACTATTTGTTCTTTAACAGTAACGTCAATATTAGTGACATTTAACGTAGTAAAAAATCCAGCCCCAGTGTTTCTGCGATGTGTAGCACGCGCATGATCAATTTGCATTTTCACATTATCACGATCGTTCTGGTTGAACTTCATAGCTAATCGCTCCACGACTTTCTTTTCAAGACCGGTAAGTTCCATGGTTTATCCTGCTGTTATGTCGGTGATTACGGGATGTAAGCTGTACCGATACGTGGCTGGCCGTTTACGAAAGCCCCGGTCACGGTAACGTTTTGCCCTCCAACGTTCACAGTTGTGTTAAATGTTCCGGTGCCTGTTCCAAGGTTGTTCCGAACCGCCTGATCGATAGCATTATATGCACTTTCCTGGCTGCCAAACTGGTTAACAACAGGAGCAAGATTATGTTCGTCGTTTCCGAATATATGGTTCAATTTGTTTGGATCGACCGGCGGTGGTGGAGGTTGATCGTCATTAGGACCGCCACCGTCCTTCTGCGGATCCGGCACAGTGTTGGGGGGAGAAGGTGACGCTTTACTTGGCGGCCCCTCTGCATTATCGGGCGAGCCGTTAAGAGCAGGAGAGCTAAGGTTGGGCGGGACGGGACATGCTTTTCGAGAAGGCGGAAACAGCCAATCCCAGACAGGAAATGGGCTCAGACCAGAGGGATCTCTTAGAGATTGAGGGTTCTGCGAAGCGTATCCAAAAATGCTTCTACCACCAATAACACCCGCAGGATCAGGACTCGTGTACCGTCCAATTGTTGGGTCATAATGACGGTGCCAGTTGTAGTGTAGACCAGCTTCGATCTGAAACCACTGACCCGGAAAGCGCTGATTATCAGTCAGCGACCCTGTGATTGACGATACCGCCCCGAATGGCTCGTAGTAGGCCGTCCACACCACGTTGCCCGCGGCATTGGTCATCAGCTCGGGGCGCTGCAGGTGGTCGGCGTGCACGTAATAGAGCGTCGGGCTGGCGACGTTCGACGTGCCGTCCAGCACCGCCACAGGCTCATCACCTACCCAGATGTACTGCTTCACCACGTGACCGGCGCCGTCCGTCTCCGCCAGAAGGTGGTCCCAAACGTCGTAAAGCATCTGCGTCGTGCCGGCCGGGCTCATGTTCAGCGTCTGGCGTACCGACAACCGGTCTTTCGCATCATAAGTATACTTGGCCGTCACCGTCGTGCCGATCGTCAACTGAGAGATCCGGCCCGCGTCGTTGATGGAGTAGTTGTAGGCTGTGCTGCCACGGGTGTCCTTAGTCGTATTGCCAGCGGCATCGTAAACGAAGGCGCGCGTCGTCGTCGATCCCTGCTTCACGCTTGTCAGAAGGTTGGACGTTGCCGGATATGCGAACGTTGAGGTCGTGCTAGTACTGGACCCCGCTGGCGTCTTCACCTCGCTCAGCCGGTTGCCGACAAGGTCGTAGGTCCAACTCCGCTGGCCATAGGTGCCCGACGCCGATGCCGAGGTCAGCCGTTGTGCATCGTCATAACCCAGGAACTGGCTTTTGGTCGTGTCGACTGGGTCATTGTTCAACTCCAACAGGTTCAGGTGATCGCCGAAGGAATGGTATCGCTCCACGAGGGTGGTCGATCCCTTGGTCAGGAACAGCCCATCCAGCTTGTACTCGAGGTCGTTATTCTCGTAGCGCACCACCCCGTTGTTGAAGTCGATCTCGCGAAGCAGACCGAAAGGGAAGTAGCTCAGATTTGAAACCACCGAGGTGAAAGGGCCGCTGTAACCGGGGCCGATGCCGACGCCGTTGATGCGACCGAGCGCGTCGTAGCTGTAGTTCAGCAGCTGCCCGCCCGGCAGCGTCATGAAGATAAGCTTGCCGGTGCCGGCCTGGTCGTAGGTGTACGCGGTCGTATAGGCCTTGCTGCCGAAAGTACGGGTCTCCCCCGACACGCGGCCGACGACGTCGTAGGTGAAGTCGGTCGTACCCGCCGCGTCCTGGACATGGGTGAGGTGGCCAACCCCGTTGGGCCCAGCAGCGCTGCCGTCATAGGTGTAGGCGACGTTGAGCGCCGTGGTGGCCGGATAGCCCACGGAGGTCAGTCGCCCGGCATTGTCGTAGCCGTAGGTGGTCTGCTTGCCCCGCGCGTCCTTGCGCGAGATCACAAGGCCGCGGGCGTCGTAGTCGTAGACGGTAGTGCCGCGATCGGGTGACGTTTCCTGGATGACGTCGCCGAAGCCATCGCGCACGTAGGTGGTAGCGAGGCTGCGCGGGTCCGTGTAGGTCGTCTCCTCGCTTTTGCCGTTGTAAGCATGCGCCACCACGCCGCCATCCCGCTCGGTCTCGTTCACGAGGCGGGACACCGCATCATAACCGTAAGTCAGCATCTTTCCGCGCGGATCCGTGGTGCCGGTCTGAAGGTCCGTGCGGTCGTAGGCATAGCTCCAGGTCGCGTTCTCGCCCCCGACCTGCTTGATCAGGCGACCGAGCTCGTCGAAGGTGTTAGCCACCTGGAACATGACGGTCTGGCCGTCGGCCGCCGTGATGGTCTTGCCGGTCGCGTCGCCGTTAGCGTCGAGCGTGTAGTTGATCGTCTCGCCGAGGTTGTTGGCGATTCGGGTCAGCCGGCGGGCGTTGTCCCAGGTGGTCGTGTAGACGGCCCCGCTAGGTTGCACCACGGTGGCGAGGTCCCCCGCGGCCGTGTAGGTGAAGGACCACTGGGTCTGCGAGGAGCCGGGATTGACGGCGATGGACGTCATCCGGCCGAGCGCGTCGTAGCCGTAAGCGGTGGCGACGTTGTTGGCCCCAGTGACCGAGGTCGGCTGACCACGACCGTTCCAAGCCGTCACGGTGGTGACATGACCAACCTCGTCGGTAATCGTCTGCAAGAAGCCCTGGCTGTTGTAGGTGTAGGCCGTGGTGTCGCCCGTGCCTGTCAGTGGACCATCAACGGAGGCGAGCAGGCCGCCCGTCCCGTAAGTGTAGGCCCAGGTCCGAGTCCGCCCCGCGGTGGCGAATGGCGTGCTCTGGCTGGTCGTGTCGGTCTGCCTCACTTGCGTGAGCTGGCCGAGGGTGTTCCAGGTGTAGTCCGTCGTCAGGTTCGGCTGCACGATCTCGGTGGGAACGTTCAGCGTCGCGTGCTGGAACCCCGCGTGGTCGAGGTCGGGCGGCCGAAGCTGTCGTTGACGTAGGCCGTGACCCGGCCTTCGCCGTCCGTCACTTGGCTGAGATAATTGTTGCCGTCGTAGGCCAACGTCGTATTCGAGGCCGAACAGTTTGGTGAAGTATTTCCCTGAACCTGAGAAAATTGCAGGGGTGTGACATTCGATCCGTATCGATACGTGGTGCTCTTTCCGAGTGGGTTGGTGACGGTCGTTTGGTTATTTTGAGTGTCATATGTAAAATTGTATGTTCCTACACCGCCAGCACGAGTATTTTGAGAGACACGCATGTCGGCGCCATAGGTCCAGGAGGAGACCTGGATGCCACGCTCATCTACGAAACCTGTCAAAGCTCGCAGAAAGCGAGAGTCGCCATATTGATATGTGATCGTTGGATTGGACGAACCTGGGTATATAACGCTCTGTAAGACAAATGATGAATTACTTCCATTGTTATAGGTCACAGTGGGATTGCCGTACTGCGCGGCAGGAATTGGCGCTGTATTCATATAGGTATACGAAAACACCTGACCGTCTGACGTGGTCAGCTGGCTCATATTTCCAGTGCTGGGGTCATATGAAAATGTCAGTGATCGACCAAGGTTATCCGTGACTGCGGTGTTCTGACCGTTGCTCCAAGTGAGAGTCTGTTTATAGCCGCCACGATAAGTGATGGAACTCAATTGATAACTGGTATCGAACTGATATGACGTATCGTTCTCATCGATATACGTGTAGATCCCGTTGACGTAAGTCATGCTGTGGTGTGTCGGTGCGTTCGCATGAACCAAACTATTGTCACGCTCGCTGACGTATTGGTCTACATAAACTGGGTTTCCATTCTGGTCGGACAGCACCTCAAAGTGAACGGTTAGACCATTGTATGTGGCTATAAAGATGTCAAAGGGACCCGTTGCATTACCATTGAACGATATTTTGACATCGAAATTGGATCGCCAATTGCCACCGAGCCTTGAGAACCGTTCTGTTCCGAATCCCATCAGGCGATCACTCCAATAGTACCGCTTGAACTGTAGGGGACTCGATATTCCAGAGCTATAGTCGACAGCTTCTTCGTAAAGACCACCTTCCATAATCTGGACGGGGTCGGCTGTGGTGTTGCATTTGTCTGGAGGTTGTTTTCCGATAGGTGGAGCGCAGCCATCGGCGCCTTTGACCTCGTTCCCATCACAAACGATGTTCGAGAATCCATAGTAAGCCTGGTCGGGGTAATACGGATTATAGTGCCACTCGCAGTCCCAATCGGAACTCGGCCCTCCTAACTGAAAGCACTTATACGGACCGCCTGGACCATACGCCGCTTGATTTTGCCATATCGCGCATTCAGCGCCAGAAATGCAGGTCTTAGTTACACCATTAAAGCCAGCAACCCAGTGCTCTGCATGAGCACGCGTGCTAAAGCCTCCTACAACACAGAAATAAGCAAAAGTAATTATTACAATTACTCTTTTTAAATTGATAGATAAATTGTGTACTGAAACAGTAGTCAGCTTGTCGAAGTTGCTCATCTTAGCTCCTCATTAAGCTATAAATTGTTCAAGTTGATTCAGTAGGAACTTACTTTATCCCTCAGGCGCTTCTTGATCTCGCTCGTGACAGCTGCAACTTCCTCCTGATTGGCCATGATCGTGGGTCGCAGGATAATCAGAAGTTCGGTTCGGCTATCGCTGTCCTGTGCCGAAGTGGCCAAGGCTGGCCCTAATATCGGAATGTTGTTGAGCCCTGGTAGGCCAGCTTGGCTGCGCTCCTTTTGCTGCGTGATGATGCCTCCCAGGACGATCTCCGCTCCGCTCTGTACCGCGACCGAGCTGTTGACCTGCCTCTGGCGAATTGTGGGAGAATTTATAGTAGACGTCGTCGTCGGTACGACGTCACTGTCTTCCTGGTCGATATCAAGCAGCACGAGGCCGCTGGCATTGATCCGTGGTGTCACCTTCAGGATGATACCAGTGTCCTTGAGTGTGATGTCGCTCACGACAGGCGCATCCGCCGTCGCAACGCTCTGTGATGATCGAGTTTGGATCGGCACTTGGTCGCCGACCTTCAACAGGGCGGTCTGGTTGTCTAGCACCGTCAAGGCCGGAGCCGCCGTGATCTCCACTTTGGTGACGCTCTCGAGGGCTTGAAGAGCCACTTTGGCGCTCGGCACGCCGAACGTGTAGGTAAAGCCGCCAGTCGCATCGGTTGCGCTCGATCCGATCCCATGATGGCCTGCCTGAAAGAACCAGCTCACGCCGTGGCTCAGGGACTGGTTCAACCGCACTTCGGCGATGGTCACCTCGATCATCACCTGCGCTGGGAGCACGTCGAGGTTGCGGACGGCCGACTCAATCAGCCCGTACTCGTTCTGCTTGCATATCAACACCAACGTCTTGGTGGCGACGTCGGCACGGATGGCGATGCCATCCGACATCGGGGAGGCTTGAGTCGGTCTGGTCATCGCCTCGGAAAGGGCGCCGAAAGGCGAGGTGCCCGCTTTGTTGTCTGTTCCCCCGAGACGCGATTGGTCGCCGCAGCATGACGTCGGCAGGTCCACCCGTTCCGTGCCCAGGCCTGGCGCCACCGTCGATGTCGCAGTAGCCGTTTCGGTCTTCCCCTTCGGAACGAACATGCCTTCGAGCACCGAGGCGATCTCGGAGGCACGCCTGTTGCGCACGGGATAGACGTAGACCCTTCGCTGATCCTGGCCGTTGGCGTCGAGACGTGGCACCCATCGCCGGATGCGGGCGGTCAGTGTGGGGTCACGTGACACCACCATGATGGCGTTCATGCGCTCGAGCGGGATGATCTTTGCCTGCGGCGCCCCAGAGGTGCCGATCATCTGGCCGAGGTCGCGCGTCACCGCCTCCGCCGAGGCCTGCTTCAGTGGGATCAGCACGAAGGATCGACCCCGAAGCTCGTCTATGTCGAGGTTCGATACCACCTGTTGCACGGCG
>CAXUCF010000108.1:3573-4310 GCA_964249275.1 uncultured Lichenihabitans sp. | reverse complement strand
CCGCCGCCTTGCCGGCGACGATCAGGAAGCGACCGTTGCCGCCGACGCTCACGTCGGCTCCCGCTCCGGCCCCGAAAGGCTGCAGGGCCTGTGTCGCGCTGGCAGCGTCGATGAATTGGAGCGGGATGACGCGCACCGCGTCGCGCAGACGCCCGCTACCGGCAGTGCTGGCCGCGACGCGCCAGACCGATCCGTTGCGAACCGCCGTAGCACCGGCGGCTTGGATGGCCTGCATGACCAGTTGCTGGGCGACAGGACGCGTCACCGGCTCCGGCGTCCGCACGGTGACGTGTCCGGACAGGCCCGCGTCCACCACGACGTTCTCGTGCAGGACCTCTTCGAAGGCCGTGCGGACGAAATCCTGCAGTTCGACGTCGATGAAGTTGAGATTGTAGTTGCCGGGCGCTCCCACCGCAGCGGATGGATCGTTTCTGTCGGCCGGGTTGCGACCCGAACTTTCCGGCGCGAGATCGGCGAAGCCGACCGGTGTCGACGTACGGGCGACCGGGATGTTGCGCGCCGAACCGCGGTCGGGGATGCCGCTCGTCAGCCCGGAGCCCGCTGTCCCCAACACTCCTCCGTCATCGCTCAAATCCATATGGGATGCCGTGCTGCCCGGGCCGGGTGACGCACATCCGTTGAGCAGGAGGGCGAGGCCCGTCATCACGGCCGTGCGCTTGGGTGGCCAGATCGGCAATCCCAACACCCCAGCTCCTTTGGTAGATCGGCATCGCCCC
>CAXUCF010000108.1:0-3563 GCA_964249275.1 uncultured Lichenihabitans sp. | reverse complement strand
ATCTCCGGGCATTGATTGAGCATCTGCTCAATGTCGCGGTGCTCGACCAGCTGGAGCTGTCGCGGGCGGAAGCAATCGCCCGATTGCAGGGTGACCGGATCGACAGGGTGCTGAACCAGCTCGGCCTTGTGAGCGACGACGCCCTCTGCGCCGCATGGAGCATCGTGACCGGCCTGCCGGTGGCCTCCGAGACGGACTACCCCTCGCAGGCTGTGATGTTGGATCAACTCGGCGCCGGCTTTCTCCTCCACGCCGGGGCTGTGCCGCTGGCCTTCGACGGTGAGGGCGTCGACGTAGCGATCACGGACCCCCTGGACTTATTCACGCCGTCGGCCATCGCGGCAAAGACCGGCCTGCAGACCCGGCTTAAGATCGCGCGGGCCCAGGACCTGCAGCGTGCCATCGACCGGCTCTATGCCGTGGAGAAGGCAGAGGAGGAGGCCGGACAGGAAGCCGTCCACGACAGCCTGAGCGGCGATCTCGATCGCCTCCGCGACCTGGCCAGCGACGCACCGGTGATCAAGCTGGTGCAAGCGGTGCTCGAACGCGGCATCGCGTCCGGGGCATCCGACATCCACATCACGGTGACCCGCAAGGGCGCGCGCGTGAGGTTGCGGATCGATGGTGTGCTGAAGGACTGGCCCGACGGCATCCCCTTGCGGCTCTATGACGGCGTGGTGTCCCGCATCAAGATCCTCGGCGGCCTCGATATCGCGGAACGAAGGCTGCCCCAGGACGGCAGCGCGCGGGTGGTGGCCAACGGCCGCGAGGTGGACCTCCGCATCGCCACCATGCCTCACCTGTCCGGCGAGGGGGTGGTGGTCCGCATCCTGGATCGCTCGGCGCTGTCACAGGACCTGACCGATCTTGGCGTCTCGATCGCCTTCATCGACGACCTCAAGGCGGCGCTGGCGAAGCCGAGCGGCATCGTCCTGATGACGGGACCCACGGGCTCCGGCAAGACGACCACCCTCTACGCGGCCCTCCGGGCCATCGGCAGGTCCGACCGCAACATCATCACCATCGAGGACCCGGTCGAATATCAGCTGCCGAGCGTCACCCAGATCCAGGTCGATGGGAAGATCGGCTTCACCTTCGCCACGGCACTGCGTGCGGCGCTGCGCCAGGATCCCGACGTGATCCTCGTCGGGGAGATCCGAGACGTCGAAACCGCCGGGATCGCCGTGCGGGCCGCCCTGACCGGCCATCTGGTGCTGGCGAGCATCCATACCAACTCCTCCGCGGCCGCCCTCCCACGGCTCACCGAAATGGGCATCGAGCCCTATCTCCTCGCTTCGACGGTCAGGGCCGTCATGGCCCAGCGTCTGGTGCGTATAAACTGTCCACACTGCGTGAAGGCCTTTCCCCTCGATTTCGACCGCCTTCACATCCTCGGCATGGATGTCCCGCAGGGCCCTGTCTCGTCCGCCCGGGGCTCGGGCTGCCCCGCTTGCGAGGGGACCGGTTACAAGGGTCGCACGGCCGTAACCGAATTCATGAGCATCTCGCGCGACATGGAAAAGCTCATCGCCGAAGGGGCGACAGCGCGGAAACTCGAGGCACGGGCCCAGCAGGACGGTATGAGGACGCTCGCGCAGAGCGGGCTGGACCTGCTCTGCAGCGGACGGACCACCCTCGACGAACTGGAACGAGTGATCGGGGGAGCCTGACGGCATGCCCGACTTCTCCTTCGAAGCCTTCGACGCCGCCAATGCCCTCAGGCGCGGCTCCATCCATGCCGACAGCTGCGGCGACGCCGTCGGACGTCTGGCCGCCCAAGGACTGACCGTCGGGTCCCTGGTCGAGAGCCGGAAGGGTCTCTCGACCCTGAGCGGAGCCGGCGCACCCGGTCGTGGGGCCAGGGGTCGGACCAAGCTGCTGGAACGCTTGCTCGATGAGTGGGCGAGGCTGATGCAGATCGGGCTCAACATCGACCAGGCCCTGACGATCTCCTGCACGAGCCATGGGGACTCCGCAGCCGGTGTCCTGGCCGGGGAGGTCCGAAAAAGCCTCAGGGAGGGGCAGTCGCTCGCCGGAGCCTTGGAGAAGGCCTTTCCCGGCCGCTCCACCGCATTCATCGCTTGCATCGAGGTAGGGGAACGATCCGGGCATTTGCCCGCGATGCTGGTTTCCCTCGCCGAACGGGTCAAGGCGGCACGGGCGTTTCGCGCCGATCTCCGCATGGCCCTGGCCTATCCGGGTTTCGTGCTCGCGACGACGGTCGGCTTGATCGGGATCCTCGTCTATGTCGTGCTGCCGTCCCTGGGCGACGTGCTGACCAACAGCGACGCCAAGCTACCCTGGACGACGCAGGCGATCTTCGACGCGGCCTCGCTCGTCAGGCTTTATGGGTTCGATGCGGCGCTGCTGCTCGCCGCATCGATCGGCGCCCTGGTGCTCCTGTGCAGGTTGCCCGGAATACGCGACCTTCTGGAGGCGGGGCTCCTCAGGTTGCCGGTGATCGGGCGGATCGCGCTGGCGATCGAAGTCTCGGCCTACGTGCACGCGCTGTCTGTCCAGGTTCGAGGTGGGATCGGGATTTCGAAGGCCGTGCGGGCGTGCCAGTCGTCCCTGACATTGAGCATCCTCAGGCACAGGGCGGCCGGCATGGAGGGCAAGATCGCGCAGGGGATGCGCGTCAGCCAGGCGATCGGAGAGTGCTTCGATCGCGTGAGGGAGCTTCCGTCCCTCATCCGCATCGGCGAGGAGAACGGTCGGCTGGCGGACGTGTTGGCCCACGCCGGGGAGCACTACGAGGCCACCGCCCGCCAGGAGCTGAAGGTCGTGACGTCCCTGCTCACGCCCGCGGTGACGATCCTTACCGGGGTCGTGGTGGGCGTCGTCGTCATGTCCATGATGAGCGCCCTCATCGGGATGAACGACCTTGCTTTCCGTTGACGACCGCTCCCAGGACACCTGGGAAACCCTCAGAAGTGCCGGATGGCAAGCGGGGTTCACCCTGGTCGAGGTCCTGGTGGTGCTGGCGATCGTCGGCCTCGCCTCCGTGACGGTCGCCTGGGCGATGAAACCCATGCGGGACAGGACGATCGTGATGCGCACGGTGGCGGCGTTCAAGAGCCTGTCCGAGGCGGCGCGTGCCCGAGCGATCGAGAACGGGGCTACGGTCGCCCTCGCGATCGACCCTCGAGGGCGGACACTCGGCATTCCTGCCCTCGACCGGATCGAGCGTCTTCCGCCCGACGTCGCTGTGAGCTGGGTTTCGGCGTCCGTGTCGGGCCGTCGTTGCGGAGAGGCCAGCATTCTTTTCCTGCCCGACGGAACCAGTACGGGAGGGCGCCTGTCGGCGCAGGTCGGCGATGTGGCCGCAGCCGTGCGGATCTCCTGGGTGTCGGGGGCTGCCGTCGATGAGCCGTAAGGCATCACAGGCAGGCTTCAGCCTGCTCGAAAGTGTCGTGGCGGTCGCCATCCTGGGCCTCACGCTGCCCCTGCTGTTCCAGTCCGTTCGCTCTGCAGTCGGCCTGATGTCGACGACTGAACGCCGGGAGGCGGAGTGGCGTATGGCCGATGACCTGATGATCGAGGCGACTGCCACGCTGGACGGC
>CAXUCF010000107.1:9279-15290 GCA_964249275.1 uncultured Lichenihabitans sp. | reverse complement strand
TCCGGAGACCCTGCGGCCCACGTTGGAATTGCGACAGGCCCTGACGGTCTCGTGCCGCTCGACCGAAGCGCTTATGCCGTGGGAGCCCTAAAGCCGCCGAGGTGATGGTCTGGCCCTCGGGGAAGATCGCGTGACGCTCGGCTGCACGTTCAGCATCTCGACCCACAGCGCGCAAACCAGCATCAGCATGATGGCGAAGAACCCGAACGCCAGCACCGGATCGTTCACGCAGGTGTTGACGAAACCGAGGGTCAGCTGCCCCGCTATGGTGTCGGCTTTCGAGACAAGAACGCGCCACATCGGACCACTCCCGGCGATTGCCGGGTCGAGGTCGCAAAGGCCAAGCCAGGGTCCGGGGATGGGCAGATCGCCCGCCCGATTGTCCACTCGCGGTGAACGACGGGTTGTTTGCAGTTCGATGATCGGGGATGCGGGCAGTGGTGGTCCGCGGCAGCGACCTCCCGACTTGCGCCCAGCCCACCTCGGGCCGCGTTGCCGTTGTCCTCACCTGACTGGTCGGCGCAGCCGAGGATCACCCGTCCATCGCGGGCGGGCTCGGCCGGGCGATCTGGTTCGACAACCCTGACACGGTGAGGTGACCGGGTTTCCTGTCCATCGCTGCTGGCCTAGCTTACTGCCACCCCCAGCCCTGCGATCGTGGACGAGATCATCGTTTCCGCGGCTCTTTTTCCGGGCTGGTGAGCTGAGGTCTGGTGGTCATGGGCACGAGCTATCGATTCGGAATCGAAGAAGAGTTCTTCCTGGCCGACGTGACCACCAGGACCACGCCGGGCAAAGCGGCGAAGGCCTTTCACCGCGACGTCGAGGCGCGGCTTCCCGACGCCGAGCGCGAGCTGATGCAGTCACAGGTCGAGATCGCGTCGCAGCCGACCGACAGCTTGGCCGAGGCCCGTTCGACCCTGGCCGGATTGCGGACGACACTCGCCGAGATCGGTCAGGCACACCGGATCCTGCTGCTGGCCGCCGGCACCCACCCCCTTGCGCGGTGGGCGCGGCAAACCCGTACGAAGAAGGACCGCTACGACAGGATCATGCGCGAAGCCCAAATGGTCGAGCGGCGCAACATGGTGTGCGGCATGCACGTCCACGTCGAGGTGCCCAGGCCCGAAGACCGGGTCGACCTCATGAACCGCATGCTACCCTACATGCCCGTGCTGTTGGCCTTGTCGACGTCCTCACCGTTTTGGGAAGGGCGCCCGACGGGGCTGGCGGCCTACCGTCTGTCCGTATGGGGTGAGTTGCCCAGGACCGGGCTGCCCGACCTCTTTCGGGATGTGCAGGACTACGACCGCTACGTCGCCGCCATGGTTCAGGCGGAGGTGATCCCCGACGCCAGCTTCCTCTGGTGGACGTTGCGGCCCTCCATACACTTTCCGACGCTGGAGCTGCGCGTGGCCGATAGCTGCACGCGCCTCGAGGACACGCTCGCTGTCGCGGCGCTGTACCGCTGCCTGGTGCGGCTCGCCGTCCGGAAGCCGGAACTGCATCGCGGGATGACCGGCGCCTCGCGAGCCATCGCGTCGGAGAACCTGTGGCGCGCCCAGCGTTGGGGGGTGCACGGCAGCTTCCTCGATGAGGGCGACGGCCTCACCCCGTTTGCCGTGTACCTCGACCGCTTGCTGGCGATGGTGTCGGAGGACGCCGAAGCGCTCGGCTGCGAGGCTGAGGTCGGCAGCGCGCGTGCAATTGCCGCGACGGGAACGAGCGCTGATCGCCAGCTCGCAGTGTTCGCTGAAGTGCAGTCGCGAGGCGTCGGCAAGGAGGAGGCCCTTGCTGCTGTGGTGGACTGGATCGCCAAAGCGACGGTGTCGCAGGCCCAGGACACATGATGGTTCGAGGCAGGCGACGCGGCACGACAGCGGGCACGATTCACAGTCGCAGGATCGAAATTGCAAGGCCAGCCTGGTTTCCAGCAGGCGATCGGTCCGAGGTCGCATGTGCCAATTCGATCGATGACAATCTGTCGGTTTCGCGCCATCGTCTGGGGTCGAGGCGCGGCGGCTCGTGAGGTCGTCGGCCAGGGCTGATCACCCGCCGTCATCTTGAACATCGCCGGCGAGATGTCCGCCGTCGATCCAGGACCGTGCCATGACCAACGACCCCGTCGAGCAGACCCCGCCAGCCGATCAGCCCCTGATCGACAGGACGCCTTACGGGGCCGGCCCCGACGCGTCCGTCACCGATACGACCGAGAGCGTCGCGGTCACCCACCACGTCGCGACCGTCGGGGGCAAGACGATCCCCTACACGTCGCGGGCCGGCCATCTGGTGACCGTGGACCCGTCCACGGCACAGCCCAATGCCAAGTTCTTCTACGTCAGCTTCACGGCCGACGGTATGGCGCCGTCGGAACGGCCGGTCACCTTCTTCTACAATGGCGGTCCGGGCTCCTCGGCGGTGTTCCTGCTGCTCGGGTCCTTCGCGCCGCGCCGTATCAGGACCAGCCTGCCGGAGTTCACGCCGCCCGCGCCCTATACGATCGAGGACAACCCCGACACCCTGCTCGACCAGAGCGACCTCGTCTTCATCAACCCGGTCGGCACGGGCTATTCCGCCGCGGTAGCGCCCAACAGGAACCGGGATTTCTGGGGCGTCGACCCGGACGCGCGCTCGATCGTCGGCTTCATCAAGCGCTACCTCAGCGCCTACGACCGCTGGAACTCGCCCAAGTTCGTCTTCGGCGAGTCCTACGGCACCGCGCGCAGCTGCGTCGTGACGTGGCTGCTGCACGAGGACGGCGTCGACCTCAACGGCGTCGTGCTGCAGTCCTCCATCCTGGACTATGCGCAGACCGGCAATCCGATCGGCCTGCTGCCGACGCTCGCGGCCGACGCCTGGTATCACAAGAAGACCGGTATCGAGCCGCCGCCACCCGATCTCCCGCCCTACATGGAGGAGGTCAGGCGCTTTGCCGCCGGCCCCTACGGCCCTGCGGTGGCGGCCTTCCCCAAGCTCGACGAGGCCGTGCTGGAGACCCTGAGCCGGGACCTCGGCATCGACCGCAACGTGCTGATCTCCTGGGGGCTCGACGTGGCGGCCAGCAATTCGATCGGCCTGCTGTTCCTGACGACGCTGCTGCGCGACCGGGGGCTGGCCATCGGCGGCTACGACGGGCGGGCGACCGCGGTCGACACCGGCATCGCCGCGACTGTGGATCCCAATGCCGGCGGCAACGACCCCACGCTGACGAATGTCAGCGGCGTCTACACGGCCATGTGGAACAGCTACCTCAACGACGAGCTGAAGTTCACCTCCACGTCGCCCTTCACCGATCTCAACGACGTGACGTTCCGGTACTGGGACTTCAGCCATATCGACCCGACCGGTGCGCAGAAGGGCAAGGACGTCAACGGCAATGTCGTGCTCTACACGGCGGGCGACCTCGCGGCCGCCATGGCGCTCAACCCTGACCTCAAGGTGTTCCAGGCGAGCGGCTACTACGATTCCGTCACGCCCTTCTTCCAGACCGAGCTGACGCTCGCCGCCATGCCGCTCGCGGACGCTAGGGCGCGGGCGAACCTCAGCATCCACACCTACCCCTCCGGTCACATGGTCTACCTCGACGGCCCGTCGCGGACCGCCATGAAGGCCGACCTCGCGCAGTTCTATCGCGCCGCCACGGCGCGCCATGCGGCCAGTGCCCGCGTCGCCCGGTCGATCAGGCCGTTCCGCTCCTACATCAAGTGGCCCGAGCCCGAGCCGGGAGCGCTCCATCCCCGGGCGGCGCGCGCCAGCTCGTGGAGCATACCCGATCTTTGCGCTGCCTACGCCTGGCCGAGGGGGCTCGCAGGTGGCGGGGTGATTGGCATCGTCGAACTCGGCGGCGGTTGGGTCCGGTCCGATGTGGACCAGTATTTCGCCGCGGCCGGTCTGCCCGGCCCGAGCATCACCGACGTATCGGTCGACGGCAGCACCAACCAGCCGGGCGGCGAGGCCGACGGCGAGGTGGCGCTCGACATCCAGGTCGCGGCGGCCGCCTACTCGGTCGCGACAGGCCGACCCGCTACCCTCCGGATGTACTGGGCCGGCAACGCGCCCGGCTCGATCGCCTCCGCGATCCGCACCGCGGCGGCCGACGGCTGCGACACGATCTCGATCTCCTGGGGCGCCGACGAGGCCGTGTGGGAGGATCTGAACCGGCACACCGGGCGGGATTATGCCGCCGCGCTGGAGGCGGCCGCCCGGGCTGCGACCGATGCCGGCGCGGTCGTGTTCGCTGCGGCCGGCGACAACGACGCGTCCGACGGCGGGCCCGATCCGGCCAACGTCGACCTGCCTGCCGGTTGCCCGCACGTCGTCGGCTGCGGCGGCACCACCAAGACCCGCGACCGCGAGGTGGTCTGGAACGACGATCCCGGCAATCCGGACGGCCACGGCACGGGTGGCGGCTTCTCGCGCCTCTTCCCCGCCCAGTCCTGGCAGGCCGGCGCCCCGACCGGTCCCGGCCGCCTGGTACCGGACGTGGCCGGCAACGCCGACCCGCGCACCGGCTACGAGATCGTGCTCCGCGGCGAGGTGGTGACGCCGGGGGGCACCAGTGCGGTCGCGCCGCTCTACGCCGGGCTTTTTGCGGCTTTCGGGCGCAAGCTCGGCTTCGTGACGCCGAGGCTGTGGCTGAACCACGTCGCCTTCAATGACATCACGGAGGGCGACAACGGCTTCTACCGAGCCCGCATCGGTCCCGACGCCTGCACGGGCCTGGGCTCGCCCATCGGGTCCAAGATCGCGGCGCTGTTCGACGCTGCAGCCGCCGTGGCGGTCGCGTCGGCCATGCCGACCCTGCCGGAGGGCTGGAGCGGGGTGGTGAGCATGCTCTACCAGGATGGCACGCCGGTCGGCGAGCCGATGCTGGAGCGCTCGGAGCGTTCCGGCGAGGGCTCGCCGTTCCGATCTTGACTGAAGCAGACCGACCCGTGAAGCCTCCTGCGCCGCTCGCCGGCCCAGGATAACCCCAGCTTCGTGAACGGGGAAAGAACAAACCTGCATTTGGGCGCCGGTCGTGCGGTCGGCCGTCACGTTGCGGATGGCGCGCTTGGGGCCGCTGAAGGCCTGCGCCTTCTACCAGGTCCGCTCTCCGAGCCGGGTTTTGTGCCCGAAGAACGGCCATGACCCGCTCCGACATTCTGGCGCTCATCCCGACAATACCGCCTCGGCCTTTCGCCATGGCGAAACTGTCCGGCGAGGTAGACGGGCCGGCTTGGCGATGTGTCTCCGCATCGCCGTCGACGACACGCTGAGCCGCGGGGCCGTGATCGACCGCCGGGACGATTCGGCAATCAGCTTGACGTCTAACATCTCGGTGTTACGCTTCGATCCGTGAATGTTACATCGGTTGGCATTTAGGCCTGAACGTCTCATAAAGGGCGTCTGGCGGGGGAAACGCGGATGGACGTGCGATCCAGCGGCTTGGCGCCAGAGTCGCTGCGGCTCTCCGAGGAGGGCGACCCGACACCCGCTTTGGCCTTCAACCGGCTCTGCAAGGGCTTCGACGGCATTCCGGTGCTGCGCGAGATCACGGCGCGCTTCATGCTCGGCACCGTCAATGTGCTGGCCGGCGAGAACGGCGCCGGCAAATCCACGCTGTTCAAGATCATCTCGGGACAGCTCGCGCCCGATAGCGGCATCCTCACCGTCAAGGGCGTGCCGGTCTTGGCCTTCGATCCCCGCCACGCCCGCGGCCTCGGCATCTCGATCATCCCGCAGGAACTGCTGCCGATCCCGGACATGAAGGTCTGGCAGAATCTCCTCGTGGGCCGCGAGCGCACGATGGCGTTCGGTTTCCTGCGCCGCCGCGAGATGTTGGCCGAAGCCCGCCGCCTGCTCGACGAGTTCAACCTCGACATAGATCCGGAACTGCCGATGCGTCGCCTCGGTGTGGCGGCCACGCAGATGATCGAGATCATCAAGGCGACTTCGCGGGACAGCGACCTCGTGCTGATGGACGAGCCGAGCTCGTCCCTGAGCTCGCGCGAGACCGAGGCGCTGTTCCG
>CAXUCF010000107.1:6278-9269 GCA_964249275.1 uncultured Lichenihabitans sp. | reverse complement strand
GTTCCGCGCCATCCGGATGCTGCGCGCGCGCGGTGCGTGCATCCTCTACACCAGCCACCGCATGGAGGAGATCGAGCAGATCTCCGACACCGTCGCCATCATGCGCGACGGGGCAATCATCCGACACGCGCCGACGTCCTCCCTCACCGAGCGCCAGATCATCGCCGACATGGTCGGGCGCGACATCGAGGACCTGTTCCCGGACCGCGCCATCGGCGCCCGTCGCGAGCCGGTGCTGGAGGTGCGCGACCTCAGGGTCTCGGGCTATGCGGCGCCCACCAGCTTCATCGTCCACGCGGGCGAGATCCTGGGTTTGGGCGGCCTCGTCGGCGCGGGCCGCAGCGAGCTGCTCGAGGCCGTCTTCGGGCTGCGGGGCGCCGAGGGCGAGATCCGGCTCGACGGGACGCCCGTGGCGCGCTCGTCGCCGGCGGAATCGATCCGGCGCGGGATTGCCCTCGTGCCGGAGGACCGCAAGCTCGCCGGCGTGCTGACCTCCCAGTCGATCCTCGACAATGTCACGTTGCCCCACCTCGCCGCCTTCACGGGGGCCGGCGGCCTCGTCGACAATGTGGCCCGCCGCGCCCGCACGCTCGACGTCCTCAAGCGCACGCGGACCAAATATGCCCGGCTCGGCCAGATCGTGGCGCATCTGAGCGGCGGCAATCAGCAGAAGATCGCGCTGGCCCGCTGGCTTGTGACCGGCACGCCGCGCCTCCTGATCCTCGACGAGCCGACCCGCGGCATCGATGTCGGGGCGCGGAGCGAGATCTACCGTCTTATCCACGACCTCGCCGAATCCGGCGTCGCGGTCCTGCTCGCCTCCTCCGACATGCCCGAACTCATCAATCTCAGCCACCGTATCCTGGTGATGCGCGGCGGCGCCATCGCCGGCGAGCTCGCGCGCGATGCGGTGAACCAGGAGAGCATCCTGCGGTTGGCCATGGGGACGACTCGCGATGCAGCCTGATCGTGCCAGCCTGTCGCCGGCCGACCTCGACCCGGCGGCCCCGGCCAAGCCCAAAGCCGACGTCAGGGCGTTGCTGCTGCGCTACGCCCTGGTCCTGGTGCTCTTCGTCTTCGTGGGCGTGCTCGGCGTCTCCAACGCCAGCTTCTTCACGCTGTCGAACTTCAACGTCGTGCTGCTCCAGGTCTCGACCAATGCGCTGCTCGCCACCGGCGCCACCTACGTCATCCTGACGGGCGGCATCGACCTGTCGGTCGGCAGCGTGGTCGGCCTGTCGGGCGTGGTGGCCGCCATGGTGGCCCAGCGCGACGGCGTGCCGTGGACGGTGGCTGCCGTCGCTGCCGGCATCGCGGCCGGAGGGGCCATCGGTGTCCTCAACGGGCTGCTCGTGGCGTTGGCCCGCGTGCCGGCCTTTGTCGCGACGCTCGGCACCATGACGATCGCGCTTGGCATCGCCTACGTGCTGAGCGATGGCCAGCCGATCTCCGGCCTCTCCGACGCCTTCCTGGCGGTGAGCGACCAACTCTACGGCTTCCCCGTCCCGGTGATCCTGATGGTCCTGGTGGTGCTGGCTTCGTGGCTCCTCCTGTCGCGCACCCGACTCGGACTCCACATCTACGCAACGGGCGGCAATCCCCAGGCCGCGCGCGTGGCGGGCGTCGACCTACGCGGGATCCGGCTCATCGTCTACGCATTCAGCGGCCTCCTAGCCGGCCTTGCTGGCGTCGTGCTGGCTTCCCGTGCCACGGCCGGCATCGCCACCACGGGCACCGGCTACGAACTCAACGCCATCGCGGCGGCGGTGATCGGCGGCATCAGCCTCATGGGCGGCCGCGGCTCGATCTTCGGCACCGTTTTCGGCTTCATGATCATCGGTGTTCTGGATAACGGCCTGAACATCCTCAACGTTTCGCCCTTCTACCAGCTCATCATCAAAGGCGCGATCATCATCGGCGCGGTCTTCATCGACTCGACGCTGAACCGGAAGGACGACTGAGCCCCGTCCGCCCGACCCATAAGGCTCTCGAGAGGAAACCACGATGAAGACTTCGAAGCGCTGCGGCTTGAAAGCCGTCCTCTGCGCCACTGCCGCTTTGCTTCTCGCAACACCGGCCTTTGCCGACAAGACGAAACCGGTGATCGGCTTCACGGTCTATGACATGTCCTCGTTCATCGCCTGGGGCAAGCAGGGAGCCGAGGCCATCACCAAGGCCAACAACGGGACGCTGCTCTGGCAGAGCGCCCATGGCGACGTGAATGCGCAGATCTCGCAGATCCAGCAGTTCATCAATCAGAAGGTCGACGTCATCATCATCGCGGCGGTCAATTCCTCCACCCTGGGGCCGCAGATCGAGCAGGCCACCAAGGCCGGGATCCCGGTCGTGGCCACCAATCTCACCATTTCGGGGCCGGAGGCGGCGAAGCTCGTGTCCTACGTGGGACCGAACGACGTCGGGGCCGGCGAGCAGGAGGCCCAGGCGGTCGTCGATGCCTTGAAGGGTAAAGGCAACGTCGTGGTCATGCAGGGCCCCGTCGGCCAGTCGGGCGCCATCGACCGCACCAAGGGCATCCAGAATATCCTCGCCAAGAACCCGGGCATCAAGATGCTCGCCATGCAGCCCGCCAACTGGGAGCGCACCCAGGCCTACAAGCTGATGCAGGACTGGCTGTCGCGCTACGGCGGCCAGATCGATGGGCTCATCTCCGAGAACGACGACATGGCGATCGGCGCCATCCAGGCGCTGAAGGAGAAGGGGCTCGCCGGCAAGATGCCGGTGTCGGGCGTGGATGCCATCAAGGACGGGCTTCGCGCCATCCGGTCCGGCGACATCGTCGAGACCAACCTGCAGAACGGGGCGCTCGAACTCGGCATGGCGGTCCAGGTGGCGGTCGACCATGTCAATGGCAAGCCGGTCCCCAAGGAGGCCATGCTGCAGATGCCGAGCATCACGAAGGCCAACGTGGACAAGTTCTACGACCAGCTCTTCGACCACTCGGACAAGTTCGTGGAAGGCCTGCCGGAGTTG
>CAXUCF010000107.1:0-6268 GCA_964249275.1 uncultured Lichenihabitans sp. | reverse complement strand
AGGCAGAACGTGGCGTCCGGACAATATGCCAACGAGTGAGTGGGCGCGGCGCGCCCGGGTCCGGGTGCCGCCCACGAGCGGCTTCGCGGCCTCGGGGCGCGGCGGGCTGGCGAAGTGAGATGGGATGAACGACGGCACCACGAACACGACCGATCCGAGCCGCAGCGCGCGCGCCATCGAGAACAGGCGCAAGCTGATGCTGGAGCAGATCATCCGGTCCGGTTCGGCCCAGGTTGAAGACCTGGCGTCGCGCTTCGGCGTCAGCCGCATGACGGTGCACCGCGACCTCGATGCGCTCGCCGAGCGCGGCACGGTGCGCAAGCAGCACGGCGGCGTCACGCTGCACGAGTCGAGTTCGGTCGAGAGCAGCTTCACCTACCGGGCTCATCTCGCCGAACGCCAGAAACACGCCATCGCTCGCGCGGCGGCGGCGCTCGTCCAGCCCGGCCAGACGGTCATTCTCGACGAATCCACCACGACCCTGTTCATCGCCCCTCATCTGTCGAGCAAGACGCCCCTCACTGTGATCACCAACGGCATCGCCATGATCGACAGGCTGAAGGAGGCCCACGGCATCCAGCTGATGGGACTCGGGGGCACCTACAACGCCCGCCTGAACGCCTTTTTCGGGCTGGTCTGCGAGAGCGCCATTGCCTCCCTCCAAGCCAACATCCTGTTCATGTCGACTTCGGCCGTCTATGGAGCGGCCGCCTATCATCAGAACGAGGACGTGCTGAAGACAAAGTGCGCCCTGATGGGGATCGCCCGGACGAGGGTGTTGATCGTCGACAGCTCGAAGTTCGGCGTGACGGCACTCCACCGCATGGCCGAGCTCGACGCCTTCGATGCCGTGATCACCGACTCCGGTCTGCCGGCAGCGGATTGCGACCGGCTGCGCGACGGCGGCGTCAGGCTGACGGTCGTGGACTGCTGACCTTTCCTTCGCACGTGAGGACTATTCCGATGCCCGAGCCCTCCCGATATGACCAGGCCTTCTCGCTCGACGGTCGGACCGCGCTCGTCACCGGCGGCGCGAGCGGCATCGGTTTCGCCATCGCCACTGCCTTCGCGGACCGGGGCGCCCGCGTGGCCCTCGTCGACCGCGATGCCGGCGTCGCCGATGCCGCGGCGCGGCTCGGTCCGCAGCACATGGGCCTCGTGGTCGACGTGGCCGCCGACGGTGCTCCTCGCCGCGCCGTCGACGAGGTCGCGGCGCGTTTCGGTCAGCTCGATATCCTGGTCAACAACGCCGGCGTCGCCCGGCTGGCGCCCGCCAGCGAGGCGAGCCGTGCCGACTGGGACCTGACGCTCGCCGTCAATCTTACGGCACCGTTCCTCTTCGCCCAGGCGGCCGGGGCCCACATGGTGGCGCGGGGGACGGGGCGCATCATCAACATGGCCTCCCAAGCGGCGAGCGTCGCGCTCCAGTCCCACGTCGCTTACTGCACCAGCAAGGCCGCAATCGTCGGCATGACCAAGGTGCTGGCGCTCGAATGGGGTCCGCACGGCGTGACGGTCAATGCCATCAGTCCGACCGTCGTCGAGACCGAGCTCGGCCGGAAGGCCTGGGCCGGCGAAGTCGGCGACGCCATGAGAAGGCTCATTCCGTCGCGCCGCTTCGCCCAGCCTGAGGAGGTGGCGCTCGCCGCTCTCTACCTCGCGAGCCCGGCCGCCGCGATGGTGAACGGGGCCGACCTCGCCATCGACGGCGGCTATACGATCCAGTAGGGAGCGACGCGCCATGAACCGGATCATCAACGATCCCGACGACGTCGTCGAGGACGCGCTGGCGGGCCTCAAGGCGGCCCATCCCGATCTCCTCGCCGGCACTGCGCATCCCCGCGTCGTCCGTGCGGCCGGCGCCGGCAACGCCGGCCGCGTCGGCATCGTCACGGGCGGCGGCTCGGGCCACGAGCCGGCCTTCGTGGGCTATGTCGGGCCCGGCCTGCTCGACGCGGTGGCGATCGGCGAAGTCTTCGCCTCGCCGACCGCGCGGGCCTTCGAAGCCGCCTTCAAGGTCGCGGATGGCGGCCGCGGCGTCGCCTGCCTCTACGGCAACTACGCCGGCGACAACATGAACGTGAAGATGGCGGTGAGGCTCGCCGGGCGCGACGGGCTGACGGTGAAGACCGTGGTGGCCACCGACGATGCCGCCTCGGCGCCGCGGCACGAACGCGGCAAGCGCCGTGGCGTGGCGGGCGAGATCCTGATGTGGAAGACCGCCGCGGCGCTGGCCGCCGAGGGCGCCGACCTCGAGGCCGTGATCGCGGTGGCGCAGAAGACCATCGACGCCACGCGCAGCGTCGGCATCGGGCTCTCGCCCTGCACGATCCCGGCGGCCGGCAAGCCGAATTTCACCATCGCGGACGGCACCATGGAGGTCGGGATCGGCCACCACGGCGAGCCCGGCATCGCGGTCCGGCCGATCGAGCCGGCGCGCGTGATGGCCGCCACCATGGTGGACACGCTGCTGGCGGACCTGCCCTTCGGGCGCGGCGACGAGGTGGCCGTGCTGGTGTCGGGCCTCGGCGCCACACCCCTGATGGAGCTTTACATCCTGTATCGTCACGTCGCCGAGATCCTGGCCGTGGCGGGCATCCGGATTCGGCAGCGCTTCGTCGGCAACTACTTCACCTCGCTCGAGATGATGGGGGCCTCGGTGACCTTGACCCGGCTCGACGGCGAACTCGAGCGGCTGCTCGCCGCGCCGGCGCGGTCGATCGGCCTCACCGTGATCGGAGACGCATGATGGCGGACGTGGTCGATCTCAGGGCCGCCGGCCCTATCCTCGACGACATGGTGCGGGCCATCGTCGACAACGCCGCCCTGCTCAACACGCTCGACGGCGCCACCGGCGACGGCGACCACGGCGTCAACATGAGCAAGGGGTTCCGGCGCACGGGCCAGAAGCTGGCCGCGGCCCCTCAGGGGCTCGGCGAAGGCTTCGGGACCCTGGCGGAAACGCTGCTCGACGAGATCGGCGGCTCCATGGGGCCGCTTTACGGCAGCTTCTTCCTCGATATGTCGACCTTCCTGCGCGGGCGCACGACGCTCGACCGCGACGGCTTCGCTGCCATGCTGCGGGCCGGCGTCGCCGCCGTGGTCGACCTCGGCGAGGGCAAGCCGGGCGACAAGAGCCTCGTCGACGTCCTGGTGCCGGCGCTCGACGCCTATGACGCCGAGGCAGCACGTGACTGCAGCTTCTCGGCCTGTCTCGCCGCCATGGACGCGGCCGCCGAACGGGGCTTCGAATCCACGCGCGACCTCGCCGCAAGGATCGGCCGCGCCAGCCGCCTCGGCGAGCGGTCGCGCGGCCAGCTGGACGCCGGCGCTGCCTCCTGCCGCCTGCTACTCCACGCATTGGCGGAAGGCTTGAAGGCGCAGCTCGACCGCTGACGCCAACGGCGGCTCACCTTTGGTTAATGGCGAGATCGACGTCGGACTGCTGCTCATCTCGCGAATCTCGGCGACAAGCAGGCGCTCGGCACCGATCAGGTGGTGGACCACCGATCGCAGGAGTTCAAGGCGAAGGTGTCCGGCGTCGATGTCGAGCTTGACAGCGAGCGTTGCGGGCAGGTCATTTCGCGAGATAGAAGGCCAGCACCACGACGGCTGCCATCACCACGACGGCGGCGATCAGCACCATGATAGAGGCGTTGGTCTTGGGCTTGTCGGCCGCCGTGGCGAGGCGGCCGATCTTCTTCTCCTCCTGGCGCGCCAGGGCGACGCGCTCGGGCGAGGCCGGCCGGCCCGCGGCCTCGTCGTCGGTGCCGAGCGGCGACAGGCCAGGATCGGCGGTCGCATTCTTGTCGCCGGTACGGCCCGAGTCGATGTCGTCCTTCAATTGCGAGACGGTATTGCTTTCGCCTCCCTGGCGTTGCTGTTCCATGTCGTTTCCCTTCGAGACAAGGGTTCAACGCGGGGGACCGGCCCACGGGTGCCAGCCTTGACGTCGCGGGCCGGCGACGCATCTCCGGTGCGGTCCGGCTTCGAGCCGGAATGGAGAGCGCCATGTACGAATGCTGGGTCTACAAGGAAGAGCCCCATGTCCGGCTCGTTGTGCAGCAGGGCGCCATGCTGCCCGTGGAACTCGGCCACAAGGATTGGAAACTCCTCGGACCCTGGGAGGCCGATGCCGAGACGGCCCATGAGGTCGACCACCGCGGCTTCCATTTCTTCAGGACCGCCGAGCCCTACGACGACGCGGTGCTGAAGAACGCAGAAGCGTCGGGGAACTGAGGCGGTGTGTTGGTGGGTCGATTGAAGTCGCATCGCTCCGGTGAGATAAGGTCACACATGCTATTCGTGGTAGGAGTCATCGGGTCCCTGTAGGACGCGAGCCGAAGACCGCTGAGTTGCGTATGACATGGCAGAAGACGAACAACCGCCAATGCGCGGCGGCAGGAAGCCTCATCGGGACAGGTGGTTTGGCCTGGAAAGTCGAGAGGGCTTCGATGATTTTCGACGTTGGTGGCATCGGGAAGGGAAGGAAGAAGAGGGTGGCCGGGACATCGCGAGCCGTGACGAAGCGGTATGTATCTTCGAAGCGTGGTCCCGCTCCAATCGTCGAAGCGTGAGGTGAACCATGGTCATGCGCTCCTCGACCTCTAGCCCGGTCGCGACGGCCCTGAGGACCGGCGACGAGGGCCTTATCGTCAAGGCCCTGCGTCATTCACCCGACGATGTCGGCCAGCATGGGCGTTCAGCGATCATAGCAGAAGCCCTCACGCTTCTCCGCACGACCCCTTCGAGCCGTGTGCGGAATGCAGCGGCGCTCGTTCTCACCGATATGAATGCTGACACTGCAGGCGAAAACATCATTGAAGTGCTTCACCGCCCTGATGTCGCTGGATGCTCGGGAACACTTCTGTTCGCACTGAACGAAGTCGGTGCTTCCATCCCGCTCAGTCTTCTCGTTAGCCTCGTCGAGCATGGCTCCTTTGAAGGCCGCGCCGAGGCTCTTATTTTCATGAAGGATGGCCGCATCACGCACATCGATGAAACTGGACTGCAGACAGCGCGGCAGATTTTCGAAAGGCTTACTCAAGAGGAAAGTCTTGCAGAGGGCGCAGAAGCAGCCCGACAAGCGCTCGTCTATCTGGACGTGCTACGCAGGCCCCGGAGAGTTTTACGCGACCTTCCTAAGGCTTCACGTCGGGATCCTGGGTTCAATCGTTGACGAGATTGAGTGCACCGGAATAGCTGCTGATCTGGGCCGACATCACCCCGCATGGCGGCTGGCGAGACCCGCAGACCCGAGGTGTTCGAGGGCGATCCTGTAATGGCTGGCGACCCGCATGAGGGTGTTGGATCAAGTTCCAACCTTGGCGCTGATGACAAGCCATGCCGAAGCGCGCGGCGCCCTCGACCCTACGGCTTGCGGGTCGCGACGATGTCCATGTCGACGTCAACGTCGAGCGCCACCATGTCGCCGCTCGACCACGACCCCTGGCCGACCCCGAAATCGGTCCGCACCAGCTTGGCCTTACCGGCGGCATGGGCCTCGTCCCCCGCGATCGTGAGCGTGAATGCCACGGTGGCGGGCTTGGCGAGGCCGCGCAGCGTGAGCGTGCCCGTCGCCTCGTAGGCGTCGCCGCCCTTGGGCGTAAAGCCGGTGGCCTCGAAGGTGGCCTTGGCGAAATCGCCTGCGTCGAACCAGTCGGCCGACGGCATGGCCTCGTCCTTCTGCGGGTCGTCGGTGGTGGCGCTGGCGACATCGACGCTCGCCACCACATGTGCGGCCTCGGGCTTGGTGGGATCGAACGCGATCGCGGCCGACCATGTCTTGAAGCGGCCCGTGAAGGGAGCGCCGGTCTGCTGGCCCGTGAAGCCGAGCCTGCTCTTGGCCGGGTCCACGGCCCAGTCGGCCGCTCGGGCGGCCGTGGCGGAGCCGAGCGCCGCCAGGAGAGCCGCCGCTGTGGCGGAAACCCGGGATCGTCTCATGGCACCCTCCTGGTCTGCGCCCTGCCGAACCAGGGCAGGCCGGGGATCATCCGGCGCAGCACGTCGTCGCGCAGCACGAGATGGTGGCGGAGCGCCGCACCGGCGTGCAGCAGCAGCAACACCATCAGAGCGTAGCCGCCGTCGGCATGGATCCAGGCCAGCACCGGCGCCGCCTGGGCCTTGATGTGCAGTTGCGCGAAGATCGGGATGTGCGGCCAGGGGATCGCGCCGTAAAGCACGGTCGGGATGTTGAGCGGTGAGGCCGAGACCAGCGCCCAACCGACCAGCGGCATGCCGATCATCAGGATGTAGAGCAGGGCATGCG
>CAXUCF010000106.1:0-15321 GCA_964249275.1 uncultured Lichenihabitans sp. | reverse complement strand
GCGAGATAGGTGATGCCGACGATAAAGATGAAGATCATGCCGAACGCGAACTTGACTTAAAGAAACAGCCTCGGGTCGACGAAGCTCTTGCCCTTCGCCGTAAAAGTGTGGACGAGGAACACGTAAAACGCGCAGGCCGCGACCAGCGCCTCGATCTGGATCTCGCCGGAATAAAACCAGTCGAGCTGCTCGCCGCGGTCCAGGAAGATCTGCAGCGCCGCGATGGACGGCCGAGAGCCGCGAAGCCCGTCCAGTCGAGCCGGGCCGTGATGTCGCGCTTCGTCTCGTTCACGAAGGCCGAGATGCCCAGGATCGCGACGGCCCCGATGCCGACGTTGATGTAGAACACCCAGCGCCAACTGATGTTGTCGGTGAGCCAGCCGCCGATCACCGGCCCCAGCACCGGCCCCACCATGATGGACACCCCGTAGACCGCCATGGCGGAGCCGCGCTCCTCCGGGGTGTAGATCTCGATCATCAACGACTCAAAAAACAAAAACAGGGCGGCGCCGAACATGCCCTGGAGCAGGCGGAAGCCGACGATCTGCATCAGCGACTGGGCGATGCCGCACAGCACCGAGGCCACGACGAAACCGCCGACGGACACGAGCAGCGTGCGCTTGCGGCCGAACTTCAGGGCGCAATAACCGGCCGCCGGCGTCATGATGGCGGCGGCCGTGATGTAGGAGGTCAGAACCCAGTTGATCTGGTCGGCCGAGGCCGACACGCTGCCCTGGATGTAGGGCAGGGCCACGTTGGCGATGGTGGTGTCGAGCGCCTGCATCACCACGGCCAGGATCACGCAGGCCGTGATGGCGCCCCGGTTGGGGACGCCGGGGCCGGTGCGGGACCCGGGCGCCGGCTGCGCTGCGGCCGGGCTCGCGACCGGCTCGACGAGGTCGCGGTCGGCGGCCGCGCCGCTTCTTTGGTGGCGCATGTCGGCCGTAGCATGACATGCACTAGCCATGCAGATGCCCTCTCACCCAGTCCAACGCGTGCTGCACGGATTCGGGCAGGCCGCGGGCGTGCCCGGTCTCGACATCCACCACGACGCTCATGCCGACTCGGAGCGGCGGCTTCGCGGGATCGAGCGCCACCTCGACCCGCATGGGGATGCGCTGAACCACCTTCACCCAATTGCCCGTGGTGTTCTGGGCCGGCAGCAGCGCGAAGGAGGAGCCGGAGGCCGGACTGATGCTCTGCACCGTGCCCTGCCAGGCGACGTCCGGATATGAGTCGACCGTCACGGTGGCGGGCTGGCCCGGCTTGACGTAGGTGAGCTCGGTCTCCTTGGGGCTCGCCTCGATCCACATATCCCGATCCGAAATCAGGCTGAACCCGGCCTGCGAGGCCTTGAGATAGCCGCCCACCTGCAGCGCGTCGACATTGGTGACGATGCCGGAGAAGGGCGCCCGGACGACTGTGTCGTCGAGGTCGCGCCGGGCATTGTCGACCGCCGATTTGGCCTGCAGGTAGAAGGGGTTCATTTCCACGGGCTGCGCGGCGTCGCCCCCGAGCTGCGCCAGCATGGATTGCGCCTGGGCCTCGGCGACCGACACGCGCTGGCGCGTTGCCGTGAGATCGTGCTCGGCCGCGTCATAGGCGGCCTTGGACGCGTAGGCGGCCGAGAGGAGCTCTTGCTGGCGCTTGTAACTCGTCTCGTAGAACGGCAGGTCGGCCTTGGCCTGGGCGATCTGCGACAGCGACTGCTTGTAGCTCGCCTGCAGCGTCAGAACCTGGTTTCGCACCGTGCCCAGCATGGCCTCGGCGCCTTCGAGAGCGACGCGGAAGGAGGCGGATCTCAGCCGGAACAGCACCTGGCCTTTCTCGACATGCTCGTTGTCATGGACCTCAATGGCCGCCACCGTGCCGGAGACGTCGGTCGACACGCCAAGGGAACGGGCCGCCACATAGGCGTTGTCGGTCGACATCACCTCCCCGCCGGTGACGTATTCGTAGCCTCCGGCCACGAGCGCCACCGGCAGCAGCGCGAACAGCAGCGGCCGCAGGACGCGGCGCTTCGCATGTTGCGCCGGCACGGCCGCGGGAGCCGGCCCGGGTGCGGCAGGCACCGGCGGTTCGGGCGCGGCCGGATTTTCCGGCTGGGGGGCAGGCTTGGCCGGGACGGCGCGGCCCCGCGGATCCGGCCGGTCGAGGTCCACGTCCCGTTCCAGCGGCTCGCCATGGGAATCGCGGAAGTCGCGGGCCGACGTACCTTCAACCATGCTGTGCCTCGTCGTCGAAAGCTGGCAGGCTGCAGGCGTCGCACAGGTTGGACTTCATGAGGGTCAGGGCCCGGGTGAGCGCTTCCTGCTCGGCAGGATCGAGGCCGGCCAGCGTTTCGGCCCTGGTCTTGTCACCGATGATGCGCAGCAGGGCCAGGCTCGGGTGGGCGTCCGGCGTCAAGTAGAGCAGCCAGGCCCGCCGGTCGTTCGGATGCTGCCGGCGTTCGACGAGGCCGCGGGCCTGGAGCTTGTCGAGGATCCGTACCAGCGAGATGGGCTCGACCTCGAGAATGTCGGCCAGCCCGGCCTGGTTGATGCCCTCGTTCTGGGCGAGATGTACCAGCACCTGCCATTGCGCGCGCGTGAAGCCGAGCCGCGCCGCGCGCTGCTCGAAGCGCCGCCGCATGAGCCGGGCGACATCGTGGATGAGAAAACCGACCCTGGACGAGGAGGGCATGCGGGAAGCACCTTGCAGGAAGCGGGCGGGAGCGGGGCAGCCCCGACCGTGACGGGAACCGACCCTTGCAGCCATAGATGTAAACGATCATAGACGTGCTTATGATCGGCATATACGTCGATGGGCCGTGTCTTTCAAGCCGGGATCCCGCGCCATGCTCACGAGACCGACCACCATAGTGGGTGCCGTCACCGCACTCGGCCTGCTGACGGAGGCGCGGCCCGGGGCTGCACAACCGGCCTTTTCGTGCGCGGGCTTCGCTCAACTCGGCGGCGCGCAGCTGCTGTGCAGTCACACCGATCCCGCGGCGCCGCCGCAGGTGTGCACCTTTTCGTGGAGCCTCGCCGGCCCGGGCGGTAACCCGAGCGTGGTGCAGGGCAGCTTCCTGCTGACGCCGGGGCTGACCAATGCCACGGTGTACCAGGGCAACGGTTTCGCCTACGCGCTGGCCAACCCCGTGGTGCTGTGCCAAGCCCGGCAGACGCCTCCGTGAGACGGAGCGATGGGCGCGCGCCAGCCTTCGGAGCGCCGCCCCACCTCGTGGGGTCGGAAGTCGGCAGGAGGGGCTCGACCCCGGGATCGGCCAGGATCGCCCGGAGCGCCGCCGCGGTCGGCGAAACGGTGACTATGCTGGGCAAGGGGTGACAGGTGACGCGGGGCGACTCCCACGGCGACCGCTCGGTCGCGAAGCGCACCGCCGGGCCCTCGCCCTGCCGAGGCTGAGCGGAGTCACGGCGCCGGGCTCGGTGCCGAGATGCTGCACCAGCCGGTCGGGGCTGGCGAAGCAAGGCGCTCGGCGATCTCGGCCGCTTAGATCATGTCCTCGTTGTTCTTGAGATGAATGCCCGGCGGGGCTTCGACAACTCCATCGATGAGAGAGGCTGCGACGGCGCTTGCAGGACTGATGCGCAGGCGGCGCGGGAGGACGGGAGCCAGCATTCCGAAGATGATCTGTGCCATCCGTTCATCGAGGCGCCGGTGCTCTCGATACCCGTCGAGCACGCTTGGGCGAACGATCGTCAGGGACGGGAAGCCGAGCCTCTTCAGTTCGAGCTCCAATTCACCCTTCGTACGTGTGTAGACGAAGGGCGAGCGAGGCTCTGCTCCGAACGACGAGGTCAGCGCGAAGCGTGTCGCGCCATGGGCACGTGCATGACGTGCGACAGCAAGCGGGTAGTCGTAATCGACCGCCCGGTAGGCGGAACGCGAGCTGGCCTGGGCGCGCGTCGTGCCGAGCGCACTGACAACGCCGTCGACGGACCACCAAGCGGCTCGGTCGGGCATGTCGGAGAAGTCGATTACGACGTTCTCCAGCTTGTCGCTCGATGCGATCGGGCGGCGGGTCAAGGCGATCACCCGACTTACCCGCCTGTCGGCAAGCGCCTGCTCCAAGGCAAGCCTTCCGACGAGCCCGGTTGCACCAGCAATCAGCAGTCTCGTCATGCTCGAACCGTCGCTCCTGCACGGAACAAGTTGGATCTACGCGGACCAACGGCGCAGGGACCAAAACCGACCACGCGGTCGCCATCGCCCGTGACGAAGACAGCCGAAGACGATCCTCGGCGGAACCTATGTGAGTTTGGTGCATTTCGGACCTGTCGCCAGCATGACTAGGCCCTCGTCGAGGGCTTTGGACCGAGTGGCGGTCGCAACCATACCTTAGGCAAGTGTCGGCATCCCGGCACTCGCCATGAAGGCCGACGTTTTGCGCCCGCAAGGACCGACACATGGCGACCACAATTGCAGAATCACCGCGCGAGCGAAGCGATAGCGACGCGCCACATCTTAGCCCGGTTAATCCGGCCGACGACGCCCGCACCATATTGATCAACAATGTGTCCTGGGGCGGCGTGCTGGCCGGCGTCGTCGCCGGCCTCGTGTCGCAGCTGATCCTCAACCTGATCGGCATCGGCATCGGGGCCTCGACCCTCAATCCGACGACCGGCGACAACCCGTCCGCGAGCGGTTTCTCGATCGGCGCCGGCCTTTGGTGGGCCTTGTCGGGCATCATCGCGGCCTTTGTTGGCGGCTATATCGCCAGCCGCCTTTCGGGTCGTCCGAAGGCGTCGACCGGCGGCTGGCATGGCCTGACCTCTTGGGCCTTGACCACTCTGGTGATCTTCTACCTGCTCAGCACGGCGGTTGGCAGCCTCGTCGGCGGCGCCTTCAATACGGTAAGCGGCGCGCTCGGTGGGCTTGGTCATACGGTGGCGTCGGCGGCACAAACAGCCGCTCCAGCACTGACCCAGGGCACGGACCCAGTCGCTTCCTTCCAGCAAGCGATCCAAGCGCCCGCCGCCAACGATCCAGCGAACCTGAAGGATGCCACGGCGTCCTTGATGCGCGCGCTGGTGACGGGCGACGAGGCCCAGGCCACGGACGCTCGCGAGCGGGTCTCCCAGGCCCTGTCAAAGTCGCAGAACATCCCGATCGACCAGGCCCGCGCTCGCGTCGCGAGCTATGAGAAGCAGTATCGCGACAAGACCGCCGAGGTGAAGCAGAAAGCAGCGGAGACGGCCGACACAGCTGCCAAAACTGTGTCGCGCGGCGCCCTGTGGGGCAGCTTCGCGCTGATCCTCGGCGCTCTCGCCGCCTGGTTCGGTGGTCGCGCCGGCACGGTCGACCCGACCGTCACGGCGCAGTTTCTGCGCACCGCCCGCGTCACCCGGACCAAGACCGCCGCGTGACACGGCTTCGGCCGTCCCGGCCAGCGCCACCCGCCGCTGGCTCTATTTTCAGCAAGCGACGACCGGTGTCCGAGATCTTCATCGGACTTCGGTTCAGACATCATGCAGATCAAGGAACAGACCATGAGCAAGCAGACCATCACGGCCTTTTTCGACACCCGCAGCCGTGCCGAACGTGCTGCCCTTGCGATAAAGCAGGCAGGCTTACCGGCCGACGTCAGCGTATCGCCCGACACCGTCGTCGACGATCTCGGAGTTACCGGAGGCCATGCCGGCGCGACCGGGCCGAAGAAAACAGGTTTCTGGGCCTCCCTCGAGGAGATGTTCGGCGGCTCCGACGATCACGCTACCTATACCGAAGGCCTGCGCCGTGGCGGCACCATGCTGACGGCCCATGTGGACGACGCCAGTACCGACAAGGCCATCGCCCTCCTGGAGCAGCACGGGGCGGTGGACCTGGAGGAGCGCGAGGAGACCTGGCGCAGCGAGGGCTGGATTGGCGGCTCTACCGGTGGGGCGATGGCCACCTCAGGCGTCGCCGGCGTCGGCGCAACGGCCCTCGCTATGACGGGCACGGCGCCTGCCAGCGTGACGGCGACCGAGACGCGTGGGGCGGCTCCGGTTGCCAAGGCTGCCGCGGCGGCAAGGACGGCGGCCACCGGCAAAGAAGACGTCCTGCAGGTCGTCGAGGAGCAGATCAACATCGGCAAGCGGGCTGTCCGCCGCGGCAAAGTCCGCTTGCACAGCTACGTGGTCGAGAGGGCGGTGTCGGAGAACGTCACCTTGCGCGACGAGACCGTCAGCATCGACCGTCACGCGGTCGACCGCCCGTTGGCCGCACTTGGGGCAGACGCCTTCAAGGAGCGCACGATCGAAATGGAAGAGGTCGACGAGGAAGCTGTCGTGGGCAAGACGGCCCGCGTCGTCGAGGAGATCGGCATCCGCAAGGAAGTCACGGATCGCACCGAAACCATCCGCGACACGGTCCGTAGCACCAAGATCGACATCGACGACGGCCGAACGGTCGGCGGCACTAGGACGGGTTTTACCGCCGACCTCACATCCCGGCTGACCAAGGGAATGGAGGTGGTCGGCTCTGACGGCCAGCACGTCGGCATCATCGACCAGGTCGATGGTGCCGCCATGAGGCTGAAGCGCATGGATCCCGCTTCTGGCGGCCAGCATCATCTGTTGCCGATCGACCTGGTCAAATCCGTCGACAAAAGGGCCATGCTCAGCATTCCGGCGGCCGAGGCCAAGGGGCGCTGGACGGCAGCCTGACGCTTCGGATGCTTTCGATGCCCCGCATGGAGACAATGTCCATGTGGGGCATGGTGGTCGAGTGTCACGTGGAGAGAGTGCGTCAGGGCGTGCCCCACGCCTGACCGACCGAGTTCCCCTGGTGGGGCGCTCCTGCGGCTTACCCTGCCGCCGCAAAGATCCAGGATGTCCAACATGAGCGAGCCGCCATCCAAGAAGACCGCCGGGGGCCTAGGAACGGTGGCCGTGCCGCGCGAGGTACCAGGTCTCGACTTGCAAGGGACGGCCGCGTCGACAGGCAACATCCAACTGCTGGAGGAGGAACTCTCCATCTCCAAGCGACAGTCCGTGGCAGGCAGGCTCAGGGTGTCGACGCGGACGGAGACGCACGACGAAATCGCCGAAACCACGCTCGACCGCAACGTACTGGACGTCAGCCGGGTGCCGATCGACCGCTTCGTCGACGTCGCCCCGAAGGTGCGGACGGAAGGCGATACGACGATCGTGCCTATCGTCGAGGAGCGCCTCGTCATGGTCAAGCAGCTCTATCTTCGCGAAGAGCTGCGCATCCGGCACAGCGTTGAACGGGAGACCCTGCGAGAGTCCATTCCGCTCCGGAGCCAGCACGCCGTCGTTGAGCGCCTCGATGCCGATGGCCACGCCGTCATCGAGCAGGACGTCAGGCAGGCCACACCGCGATGAACTCAGCAGGGGGAGCGCCCCTCATGCAGCAATCCCAGCTGGGCAAGGCTGCAAGGATTGGACGAACGCGAATGGAAGTCCCTCGTCTGGAGCGCAAGCTCGTCGCCATCCTGGCCGCCGACGTCGCTGGCTACAGCAGGCTGATGGAGCAGGACGAAGTCGCCACGTTGGAGGCCCTCTCGGCTCATCGTGTCCTCACCGACAGTTCGATCGAACGCTTCAACGGTCGCATCACCGGCACGGCAGGGGACAGCGTGTTGGCGGAGTTCGCCAGCGTCGTCGATGCCGTCGACTGCGCCGTCGAGATGCAGCGCGCCGTTGCGGCGGCGAGTGAGAACACGCCGCCCGAGAGACGTCTACTGTTTCGCATCGGCATCAATGTCGGCGACGTCATGATGAAGGATGGCGATATCTTTGGGGACGGCGTCAACGTCGCCGCGCGCCTGGAGTCCTTGGCTGACCCAGGAGGCATTTGCGTGTCGCGCGGCGTCCGGGATCACCTGCGCAAGCATAGCACTCTGGTGTTCGAGGACCTGGGCGAGCAGTCCGTGAAGAACATCGCGCAAGCCATTCGTGCCTTCCGCGTCCGGTTCGACGGCACGCAGCCGGCGCAGGCGGAAGCAAACGACGGCAACCCTGCAGCCATGATATCCGACGCCGTGGGCGCGGTCGCGCAAGCCGGCGAGGCGCCTGAGATCGAGCTCGCATTCTGGGCATCGATCAAGGACAGCGAGGACGGGACCGAGTTCGCAGCCTACCTCGAACGGTATCCCGCGGGTGCCTTCTCCGCTTTGGCCGAGAGCCGCCTTCACGCACTGGAGGGCCAGAACACGGCGGCACCCACGGCGGACCCCGAGGCTGTGGCCATCGAACTCGCCTTCTGGGACAGTGTGAAAGACAGCGCCAGTGAAGCTGAACTGCGGGCCTATCTCGACCGCTACCCGAGCGGCAGCTTCGTGGCGCTCGCCCGAGCCCGACTACAGGCTCTTGCGGAGCACGATCCACCCGCAGAGCCGAACGCGGTACCCCGAGTTGACGCGGTCGAACTCGCGTTCTGGGACTCCGTCAAGAACAGCGACAACCCGGCGATGCTGGAGGCTTACCTCGCCCAGTTCGCGAGTGGCAGCTTCGTGTTGCTCGCCAGAGCGAGGCTCGACGAGCTGAGATCGGGCAAGCTGCCCGAGGCGGGCCACGACGATCGGGATGGTCCAGTCCGTGAGTCGAACGGGCGCACTCCTTGATGGTTGACGGCCCGATGTCCGACACGACCCAGACGCCGATCCTGCCGGCCCATATCGAGGACACGGTCAAGGCGATCGCACGTCTTCATGCCGAGCATTACGAACAGGCTTCACCGCTGCAGAAGATCGTCGATCGCCTGACCGCCCGCGCCGGCAGGCCTGAATTCATCGGCGTCATGACGTTGATCGTGTTTGGCTGGATGGCGTTCAACGTCGCGCTCATGTCCCTCGGCAGACAACCCCTGGACGAGCCGCCCTTTTCCTGGTTGCAGGGCGTGGTCGGGCTCGCCGCGCTCTACATGACGGCGTTGATCCTGACGACGCAGCGTCGAGAGGACCAACTCGCGAGCCATCGCGAGCAACTCACCCTGGAACTGGCCATCCTCAGCGAGCAGAAAGCGGCCAAGATCATCGAACTCATGGAGGAGTTGCGACGCGACGATCCGACAATCCGCAACCGGGTCGACCGGGAAGCCGCGGCAATGGCCATGCCGGCCGACCCGCAAGCCGTCCTCGACGCCATCAAGGACACGCACGAAGGAGCGATATCAGACGTCGGGGATACGACGCTGTCTGCATGATCTCCGGAGCCCCGTAAAGCCATCGCCTTCAGTTTCGGCCGCTTTGTGTAGGGTCGCTGAGGGCTCCTTAACCGATCTAATGTGCAGTGTTTGATAAGGTAGGCGGCCTGATCGTAGACCATGCGTCATCGGGGCCGGACTTGCTCCGTCTACCGATGTTCCGGCCGACCCATTGCAAACGGTCGTGCAGACCCGGACCGACATAACGGCCGGCCCAGCCCCTTGATGGGCGGGCAACCACACCGGTCGACGGACAGCAGAGGATCTCTCAAGCTTTTCTGGGCCATTCCACACGGATGTCAGGGACCACAGCCGACGATGAACGACTCAAAGCACCCGGAAGGAGATCAGGCCCGCAAGGGGCCGACCGTACCCCCACCCAACCCCGGCAACCTCGGTTCGGTCCTCAACCGCAACATCGAGGCGCTACATGACCGGCGGAGAGGCGAAGAGCGAGCCGCGAGCATGCAGGAGCGCATCGCTGAAGCGGTCACTCGCTTCACGGGCAGCATGGCTTTCGTCTACATCCATCTCATCGTTTTCGGCCTATGGGTCGTCTGGAACCTGGGCGTCATACCGGGTCTGAAGCCGTGGGACCCGACCTTCGTAATCCTCGCGACGGAGGCGTCGGTCGAAGCCATATTTCTATCCACCTTCGTTCTGATCAGCCAGAACCGGGCCGCGAAAGCGGCCGACAGGCGCGCTGACCTGGACCTCCAGATCAATCTTCTGTCCGAACACGAGGTTACCCGCCTGCTGACACTGACCATCAGCATCGCGGAGAAGATCGGGATCGATGTCACGCAGCAGGGAGAACTGAGGGAACTCGAGCGGGACGTTGCACCCGAGGCGGTCATGGACAGACTTGAAGCCGAGCCTGACTAGATTGGTCTAACCTATCTCGACCGAAGAGGATGACCATGTCAAGCTCACTCGATCCGTCCCAAACTCGCGTACACGACCTCTGAATGCAGTATTGCCCCAAATGGGAGGTCTGTGAGAAGACGTTTATGCGCCTTGCCGAGGCCGAGCGCGATCATTCACTCCATCACAAGCGCCGCAGACCTCGCCTTCCCAGCCGGAACGGAACTCAGTTAACGAGCCAGCTTCGTTCCGGAAACCGGGACGCGAGGGGACCCATGGATTGCGCCGACGGCAGACAACCGAGGCCGGATCCCGCGCTTGTTCGCTGACGACGTTCGCCGTGCAGCGCTTCCATCATCAACCATCGAACCAGATCCGATGCATCATGCGGCACGAAGTCGACACCCACTCTCCGGAACAGACTGTAACTGACCGACTCGAAGCTGTCGGCGACCCCGTCGATGAGCAACAGCATCTGGAACAATACGAACAGGTGTTCCGACACGTTCACGACATCGTTTGCCAGTGTCTCAAGCAGAATCACGTTGTCGAGTTCGTGTGCGGTGGGAAGACGCCGGCTGAAACGCTCCCGCAAATCGACGCCGCGAACCCTCAGCCTCTCACTCAGCCAAGCGTGGAAGTAGGCGATGTCCATGGGTCGCTCAGGCCGCTATCGATTGGGTTGCGGTAGAGTATTGGATTGGCCGTTGGGATTCGATGCTGTTTTAACTGGGACTGCATAGTTTTCCTGTAGGGATCGGCGTGGCCAGCGAGCGGGACCAGGCTGACCTCGCCCGGTTCCGGGTCCGCTGGAAGGCTCATCAGCATCGCGTCGATCCCAGTCGCCTGGTGTTTGTCGATGGGACGTGAGCGATTTTTGCGGAAGAGCTTTGAAGACAAGCTTGCCGAGGATAATGTGGCTAGGTCTGTTTTCCAATTAGATTATATGAATGCTAGGCCCACGCCCTGGCTTGGCTTGCTGGCCCACCTGACGATCTTCGTTCATGCAGTGCGAAGTCCATTGTCGACCAAGACTTTGATCCTGCAGACGGCATGCTGCGGTCGAATGGGTAGCGTGGATGCCTCCTCTTTCGGAACTCCGATGAATTCCCGCTAGCCTGCAATGCGTAGACAGTCCTCAAAGGTCAGTCTGCATCATGGCGGCCGCGAAGCCGCGGCCACCCTAGGACGTCCGCATCGGCGCGACATGCTGCCGAACAAAACCAGCGCCGCCACGTCAAAGGGTGCCGACTCCGCCATCCACACGGGCGGTTAGAACTTCGCGATGAGCGCGATGCCGCCGACCATCATCGCGGCGCCGAGCATGCGCCAACCGCCGAGCGGGTGCACCTCCATACCGAACCAGCCGTATTTGTCGATGAACAGCGACATCAGGATGTTGGCCGTGATGGTGAGCCCCGCGAAGGCGCCGGCGCCGACCTTGTCGACGAACAGGAGCCCGGCCACCACGGCCAGCGCGCCGACGAGGCCGCCGAGCGGCGCCCACCAGGGCATGCCGGTGACGCCGTCGACCGTCGGCAGTGGCCGCGGCATGCAGAACATCAGCACGGCCAGCACCGCAACGATGGGCAGGAACGACACGAGGCTGGCGAGCCAGGGGTTGGCGAGGGCGTTCCGCAGAGCGCCGTTCATCGGCGGCCCCCAGGCCTGCAGCGCTCCCGCGACCAGGATGATGGGGTAGAGCCAAGCTGCGCCGATGCCTTGCATGACGTTCTCCGTCGTTGGTGGCGTTCATGGAAACAGGAGGGCGGCCGCGATGGCGAGCAGGAGCGCGGGCGGCATCACCAGGATGCCGAGCTTCAGGAAGGCACCGGCGCCGACGCTCTGCTTCTCGCGGCGCAACGCCGTGAGCCACAGGATGGTGGCGAGCGAGCCGGTGACGCTGAGGTTCGGCCCGAGGTCGACGCCGATCAGCACGGCGCTGGTCACCGCCGCTGGTCCATGAGCGGCCTGCACGGCGTTGCCGGCGATGAGGCCGGCCGGCAGATTGTTCATCAGGTTGGTGGCGACCGCGATGGCCGTACCGGCGCCCCATGCCGTCGAGGTGGCGGAACGCTCCGCCGCGTCGTGCAGGCCGGCGCTGAGCATCGCAATCAGCCCGGTCCTGGCGAGCGCCTCCACCAGGACGAACAGCCCGGCGACGAGCGGCAGCACGCCCCAGGATATGCCCTTGAGCATGTCCCAGGGTGCCTTCCGCTCGCGGATCAGGACGACCACGGCCGTTGCGGCTCCCGCAATGGCCGTCGGAAGTCCGAGCTGCACGTCCATGGCGGAGGAGACAAGCAGCGCGACCGCGGTCGCCGCGATGCCGAGCGCCGCCGTCCGGCCACCGCCCGACAGGGTCGGCACGAACACATCCGCCGCGATCTTCTGCGCGAGGGCGTCGCGCTGCGTCCAGCGCAGCATGAGGTAGGTGGCCGCGATCGACAGCGCCGAGGGCAGAAGGTAGCGCGGCAGCCATTCGAGCAGCGGCGGCATATGGCTGCCGTAGATCACCAGGTTGGCGGGGTTCGAGATCGGCAGCACGAACGACGCCGCATTGGCGATGAAGGCGCAGATCAGCAGGTAGGGCAGCGGCTGCTCGGCCCTCGCGGTCTTGACGGCCGCCGCCACGGCCGGTGTCAGCACGACCGCGGTGGCGTCGTTCGACAGGAAGATCGTCACGATCGTACCCACGCCGTAGATCAGCAGGAACAGCTTCGTCGCGGAGCCCTTGGCACGCCTGGTGGCGACCGCCGCGAGCCAGTCGAACAGACCTTCCTCCCGCGCCGTCTCGGACAGCAGCATCATGCCGGTCAGGAACAGGTAGACGTCGACACCCTTGCCGACTCCCGCGAGAGCGTCCGGGAGCGAGAGGAGGCGCAGCCCACACAGCAGGGCCGCGCCCGCGACCGCCCAGATGAATTCGGGCCACCCCATCGGGCGCAGGATGACGCCGGCCGTGGCGAGGGCCGCGACCGTCCAGGTCAGCGCGTTGGGGGACATGTTCGGGCTTTCGATTGGGAGAGAGGGCTCGCTGTCAGGACGCCCGCTTGCCGTTCCGGAAGTCCGTGAAATTGCGCTGCTTGGCGTCGGTCAGGTGCAAGTCGCCGATGTGTGCGAAGGCGAGCACCCGGTCGTGGTCGCCAGCCTCTCCGGCCCGGTGGTCGTCCATCGTCGTCACGCAGCGGCTCCGGCAGGGGTCGGCGTCGTGGCGCGCCCGTCCGGCGCCCCGGCGCAGGCGGGCTTGAGGATGGACCTGAACCCAACCCAGAGGGCGATGGAGCCGAGAGCGAAGCAGCCCAGGATCGTGAACATCGGTCCGTAGCCGATGTCCTGCGCGATCCAGCCCCCGATGGCGGGGCTCAGGGAGGCGCCGAGGCCCTGGACCGTCATCACGGCGCCCTGGCCGACGTTGACCCGGCCCGTGCCGTCGAGGATGCGCGCCACGAGGCCGGGCACCGCGACGCTCTGCAGCCCGGCACCGATCCCGTCGAGTATCTGAACCGGGTAGACGCCCCACCGACTGATGAAATGCGCGGCGACCAGACCGCGGACCGGCAACGCCAGGAACGAGATCAGCAGCACCAGCCAGTAGCCTCGCCTTTCGGCCAGGCGCATGGCGACGAGCGATGCCCCGATCATCACGGCCTGCGCCACCACGATGGTGATGGCGACGAAGCTGGCCGGGTCACCCTGCTTCTCGGCCACCACGGCCAGCCCGTAGAGCGGCAGCATGGCGCCGTTGCCGAGGTGGAAACAGGCGAGTGCGGCCGCCAGGATGAGCAGCGGCTTGCACTCGAGCAAGACGCGGAAGCCGCTCGCTGCCGCGCCCTCCTTGCCGTCGCCCTTCAGCCCGCGCGCGGCGCCGTCGTCGATGGCGTGGCGCGGGATCATCAGGACGGACGCGATCGACAGGACGCCGAAGGCGGCTGCCAGCCAGAACACCGCCGTCAGGCCGAACCGCCAGCCGAGGAAGCCCGACAAGGCGGCTCCCACCATATTGCCTGCATGGTTGAAGGCCTGGTTGCGCCCGACCTGCCGGTTGAAGCCGGCCTGGCGCACGATGCCGAGCGTGATGCCGTTCACCGCCGAGCCGATCGCCGCCCCCGCCACCGCGGTCGCGACCTGGGAGAGGCTGACGAGCCAGAAGCTCTGCGCCAGCAGGATGATGGTCGAGGCCGCGACCGTGCAGATCCCGGGTACGATGACGTAGGAGCGCTTGCGGGTGGTCCCGTCGACGAGCGCCCCGGCCGGCGCCGTCCTCAGCATGCCGGCGACGCCGCCGATGGTCATCACCGAGCCGATGAGGCCCGACTCCCAACCGTGCGCCAGCAGGAACACGCCGAGGAACGGTCCGATGCCGGCCTGCATGTCGGCCATGAAGAAGTTGAGGGACTCGAGGGGCCACAAGCCCTTGCCCGTGCCGATCGTCCTCCAGGCGGTCTGCGCGCTCACATCGTGCTCCGAGGATGTGGCATGGGGCAACCCATGATTGGTTGAACCGGGTCGTTGTTCCTGGATCCGTCCCGGAACGCTCGGGATCACGCGGACTGCGCGATCTCCGCCTTCCACTTGCCGTCCTCCTCGTCGACCGGCTTCGTCTTGCGTAGCGTGCCATCGAGTTCGACATGCATTTCGACGAGGTCGCCGGCCTTGTCGCGGCCGAGGATCTCGAAATGCTTCGGCTTGCGGCGGGGGACGCCCAGCACGGTGAAGCCGTTGGTCTCCACGGTGCGCAGGGCGGGTGCGGGATCGGCTTCGGCGTGCTCGTCGGTCTGCGGCCTGTTGTGCTCGATCGTGACGGGCTGCTCGCCGGCCCTGGCGATGCGGTGTACCTTCAGTTCGGAGGGCTTCATGTCGCCCGACATGTCGACCTGGTCACCCTCTCGCAAGACGATCCGTTCGGCGCCTTTCGGCCCGAGGTCGGCCAGGATCTTGCCCGTGGCTGTCCTCACGACGAACCGGTGGGCGAACACATCGGTGACCTGGCCGTTGTGCGTCGTTCGAGCGTCACGGCTCATCGTGGTTCTCCTCTGGATGGGACGGGGAAGGCCCGGATCGCCCAGGCCTTCCTCCGGTGGGTGCATCAGCGTGCCGGCGTCGCCTGCAGCCTGTCGAGCATCTGCAAGGCCACGTCGGCGCAGGCCCTCATGGCTTCGTCCTCGGCGCATTTGACGTCGAGCGCCGTGTCGCCGGTCTGCAGGTGGAAATGAGCAGCTCGAGAGGGGGGCGGCGGACGACGACCATGGGGACCGCCGGGCGGAGGCGGTGGCCGCGGTCCGCGAGGCGGTCGCGGCGGGC
>CAXUCF010000105.1:0-15328 GCA_964249275.1 uncultured Lichenihabitans sp. | reverse complement strand
TCGTCACCTTCGCGGTCGCAGCCTCGGGGATCGCGGTCGGCGGCATCGGCGCCCCGTTCTGGGCGCTCGTGGCCGGCGGTGTGCTGCTGGCGCTGGGGCGCTATCCTGCGGGGCGTTTCGCCGCCAACAGGTAGTTCACGTCCGTGTCGCGTGACAGGCCCCAGCTGCCGCGCAGCGGGTCGAACGCCATCCCGGTGCGGTCCAGCACCTTGAGCCCCGCAGCCCGCACCGGACCGGCCACCTCCTCGGGCGTCAGGAACCGGCTCCAGCGGTGGGTGCCGCGCGGCAGCCAGCGGAGCACGTATTCGGCCCCCACGATGGCCAGGGCGAAACTCTTGGCGGTGCGGTTCAGCGTCGACAGGACGAAGAGCCCGCCGGGCCGCACCAGCGAGCAGGCCGTCGCTATGAAGGCGTCGGGTTCCGGCACGTGCTCCACTACTTCCATGGCCAGCACGGCGTCGAAGCTGCCGCCGGCCTCGGCCAGGGTTTCGGCCGTCGCGGTGCGGTAGTCGATCGCGACCCCGGCGTCTTCCGCGTGCCGCGACGCGGCCGCAACGTTGTTGGGCGCGGGGTCGATGCCCGTCACTCGCCCACCGAGCCGGGCCAAGGGCTCGGACAGGAGGCCCCCGCCGCAGCCGATGTCGAGGATGCACAGACCCGCGAGCGGCAGCGCCGCCCCATCGGGTACGGCGAAATGCCGGATCATCAGGTCGCGGAGGTAACGGATGCGCGTCGGATTGAGCCGGTGCAGGGGCGCCATGTCGCCTTGCGGATCCCACCACCTGTCGCCGAGTCGGTCGTAGCGGGCCACGTCGGCATTGTCGACGCGGTCGGCGCCGCCGTAAAGGGTGCCGCTCGGCTGGGCTTGGCTCATGAGACCTCGACGGAAACACGCGCGAGATTCCCCCGCGACCGGCCTTCACGTTGACAGTGCCGGCCGCTGCGGCCATTCATACGCGCCCTCCGGTCTCGGGGCGAGCCTTTCCGGCGCGCGGAGGGCGCGGCCGCGGTGCGGCATCCGGCCCGGTTCCGTCCTCCTGTCCCGAACCGATGTCTCGTCTCGTCCTGAAGTTCGGCGGCACCTCGGTCGCCAATATCGACCGGATCCGCAGGTCCGCCCGGCACGTGAGGCGTGAGGTCGACGCCGGTCACGACGTCGCTGTCGTGGTGTCGGCCATGTCGGGCAAGACCAACGAACTCGTTGCCTGGTGCGCAGAAGCCTCGAGCCTTCATGACGCGCGCGAGTACGACGCCGTCGTGGCGTCTGGCGAACTCGTCACGGCGGGCCTCATGGCCATCGTGCTCCAGGATATGGGCGTCACGGCCCGCTCCTGGCAGGGCTGGCAGGTCCCGATCCTGACGTCGGAAGCCCATGGTGCGGCCCGGATCGAGTCGATCGACGGGCGCGAACTCGTGCGCCGTATCGAGGAGCTGCGCGAGGTGGCGGTGATCGCGGGCTTCCAGGGCCTGCACGAGGCCAGCGGCCGGGTGACGACGCTGGGCCGGGGCGGCTCGGACACCAGTGCCGTCGCCATTGCGGCGGCGCTCGGGGCCGACCGCTGCGACATCTACACCGACGTCGACGGCGTCTATACCACCGATCCGCGCATCGTGCCCAAGGCGAGGCGGCTCGACCGCGTCACCTTCGAGGAGATGCTGGAAATGGCGTCGCTCGGCGCCAAGGTGCTCCAGGTGCGTTCCGTCGAAGTCGCCATGAACCACAACGTCAATGTTTTCGTCCGCTCGTCCTTCGACGATCCGGGGCAACCCAAACCCGGCACCTTGATCTGCGCCGAGGAAGCCATCATGGAACAACAGGTCGTCACCGGGATCGCCTTCGCCAGGGACGAGGCGCAGATCACCTTGCGGCGCATCGCCGACAAGCCGGGCGTCGCAGCCGCCATCTTCATGCCGCTGGCCGAGGCCGGCATCAACGTCGACATGATCATCCAGGTGGTGTCGGACGACACCACGACGACCGACATGACTTTCACGGTGCCGGGCGGCGATTTCGCGCGCACCAAGGCGCTGCTCGAGGAGCACAGGGCGGAGATCGGCTTCGCGGTGATTCAGGGCACGGACGACGTGGTGAAGGTTTCGGCTATCGGCATCGGCATGCGCAGCCACGCGGGCGTCGCGGCCCGCGCGTTCCGCGCCCTGTCCGAGAAGGGCATCAATATCCGGGCCATCACGACATCCGAGATCAAGTTCTCGGTCCTGATCGATTCCGCCTACACGGAGCTCGCCGTGCGGACGCTCCACACCCTCTACGGTCTCGACAGGACCTGACCGGCCCGCTGCCGCGGGGGCGCTCAGGTCTTGCCGTTTCGGCAGGGCACCGTTACTAGGAGCATCGCGAATCGACGGGGCGGAGTGCCGGCTTCGTGTCGACATTCGCGGCCCATGCCCCGCGGAAGCGTTGAGGGAAGCAGGTGATGCGTGGCGCTCTGGCCGGACCGCGACTGCTGCTGCGTCGGCTGCGCGAAGTCATGGCCGAGCCCATCGGGGCCCAGGCAAGACTCGACAAGATCGTCGTGCAGATCGCCTTCAACATGGTGGCCGAGGTCTGCTCGGTCTACGTGCTGCATACCGACGGCCGTCTTGAGCTCTATGCGACGGAGGGCCTCAACCGCGAGGCCGTCCACCACACCACGATGCGCAAGGGCGAGGGCCTGGTCGGGTTGATCGCGGCCTCGGCCGAAGCATTGGCACTGCCCGACGCGCAAGCTCATCCGGCCTTCTCCTATCGGCCCGAGACCGGCGAGGAGATCTATCTCTCGTTCCTCGGCGTCCCCATCCTGCGCGGCGGCAACACGCTCGGCGTCCTCGTCGTGCAGAACCGAGCGCGCCGGCTTTACTCGGAGGAGGAGGTCGAGGCCCTCCAGACGACCGCCATGCTGCTGGCCGAGATGATCGCGGGCGGCGAGCTGCAGGCCATGCTGCCGGGCCCGGCGGTGTTGCGGCAGCCACTAACCCTGAGGGGGTCCATCGTGGTGGACGGCGTCGGCCTCGGTCATGCCGTGCTGCACGAGCCGCGCGTGGTCGTGACCCGCCTCGTGGCCGAGAACATCGACGGCGAGGTGATCCGCCTCGAGGAGGCCATCGCGGCGCTGCGCGAGTCGATCGATCGTCTGGTCGACCAGAGCGATGCCGCGGGCCCGGGCGAGCACCGGGAAGTGCTGCAAACCTTTCGCATGTTCGCTCACGACCGCGGCTGGTTGCGGCGCCTGCGCGAAGCCGTGGTGACGGGCCTGACCGCCGAGGCGGCGGTCGAGCGCGTGCAGAGCGATACGCGGGCCAAGCTGGTCCGCCAGACCGACCCCTACCTTCGCGACCGCCTGCACGACCTCGACGAACTGGCCAACCGCCTGCTCCACCAGCTCACCGGCCAGAGCATGGTGGCGCCGCTCGAGTCGCTGCCCGAGAATGCCGTGATCGTGGCGCGCGCCATGGGGCCGGGGGCACTGCTCGATTACGACCGCGCGAAGCTCCGCGGACTCGTCCTCGAAGACGGCGGCATATCGAGTCACGTCGCCATCGTGGCCCGGGCGCTCGGCATCCCGGTGGTGGGCGACGTCGCCAATATCTCGAGCCTCGTAGAACCCGGCGATGCCCTCATCGTCGACGGCTCGGTCGGCGTCGTCGAAGTCAGGCCGCCGAGCGACGTCGAAGCCGCCTATGGCGAGAAGGCACGGCTCGGCGCCCGTCGGCAGGAGCAATACCGCAAGCTCCGGGACATTCCGTCGATCACCCGGGACGGGGTCGAGATCGGCCTCCACATGAACGCCGGATTGCTGCTCGATCTGCCGCACGTGGCCGAGACCGGCGCCGCGTCGATCGGGCTATTCCGCACCGAGCTCCTGTTCATGGTGACGCCGCGCTTCCCGCGTGTCGCCCAGCAGGCCGCGCTTTACGGCGCCGTGCTCGAGGCCGTCGGCGACAAGCCGGTGACGTTTCGTACACTCGACATCGGCGGCGACAAGGTGCTGCCCTACATGGCGCAGCCCGACGAGCCGAACCCGGCGCTCGGCTGGCGCGCCATCCGCATCGGCCTCGACCGGCCGGGTCTGCTGCGCTCGCAACTGCGCGCGCTGCTCAGGGCAGGCGGCGGTCGCGACATGCGCATCATGTTTCCGATGATCGCTTCCGCGGCGGAGTTCGACGCCGCCAAGGCGCTGGTCGGCCGTGAGATCGCGCATCTGCGGCTGCACGGCTATGCCGCACCGGCCGACGTGAAGCTCGGTGCCATGGTGGAGGTGCCGGCCCTGCTGTGGGAACTCGACGAACTCGCGCGACGCGTGGACTTCCTGTCGGTCGGCACCAACGACCTGATGCAGTATCTCTTCGCGGTGGATCGCGACAACAAGCGGGTCGCGGGCCGTTTCGATCCCCTGGCGCCCGCGATGCTGCGGGCGCTGAAGAGCATCGCCGATGCGGGCCGTGCCCGGGCCGTTCCGGTGACGCTCTGCGGTGAACTCGGCGGCAAGCCGCTGACGGCCCTGGCGCTGCTGGCGATCGGCTACCGCAATCTGTCGATGTCGCCGTCCTCGCTCGGCCCTGTCAAGGCCATGCTGCTGGACCTCGACGTCGCCGACGCCACCGCCCATGTCGACCGCCTGATGGCGCGGAACGACGGCGCGGCTTCGCTCCGCCCCGACCTCGCGGCCTATGCCGAGCGCCACAACCTTCCCGTCTGAGCGCCTGGCCCGGCAATCGCCGAGGGGATGGCGTAACCGCCGAAGCCGTCAGTCCCTGGGTCAGGCCGTGCTTGCGACATCTTGCGCGCGAGCATACTGTGCTTGCGTGAACAGCAAGCACCGCGTCACCCTCGACGCTGTCTTCACCAACCCCGTCTCGGGTACCATCGCGTGGGCCGCCATCGAGGCGCTGCTGCGGGCCGCGCGCTATCAAGTCCGCGACGCCCGCGACTATCTCACCAGGTTAGGACTTTGCCCATGAGCACGCCCAACGTCATGACCTACAAGGGTCATGCCGCCCGCGTGGAGTTCGACGCCGAGGACGGCCTCTTCGTCGGGCATATCGCCGGCATCAACGACGTCGTCGGCTTCCATTCAGATACGGTATCGGCCCTGGTGCAGGCCTTCCACAACGCAGTCGACGACTACATCGCGACGTGCGAACGTGTGTGCAAAGCGCCCGAGAAGCCGTATTCCGGCAATCTCATGCTCCGGGTCAAGCCCGAGGTCCACGCCAGGGCGGCGCTCGCGACGCAGCTCAAGGGCAAGAGTTTGAACCAGTGGAGCGAGGATGCCTTGATGGCGGCGGCTCAGGCCGCGGTGGAACCGTGAGGCCTCCTTGTTTCTCCATTCGGATGGCCTCTGGAAACCGAGTGGCGCTGCCATGCGCCGGGAACTTGCGGTCGATCCAGTCTGACCACTAAAGCACTCCAGTCAGCACGACCGTCCGTGGCAACCCAAAAAGGGCCGCCGCGGCCGTGACCGCGCCGCCGTCCCCGTTTCCCTGGTCGCGATGCTCCCGTTCTCCAAGCTCGATCTGATCCTCCGCCGATACGAGGAAGTGTCGGCGCGTCTGTCCGAAGGTCCCGATGCGGCGACTTTCGTAGCGCTGTCGCGCGAACTGTCCGAGACGGGGGACCTCGTCGCGGCCATCAGGGCTTACCGCGACAAGCAGGCCGAACGTGAGGGCGTCGAGTCCATGCTGGCCGAGCCTGCGCTCGACGCCGAGATGCGGAACCTCGCCGAAGGGGAGCGGGAGGAGGCTAGCACGGCGCTCGCCCGGCTCGAGACCGTGATCCGGCTGGCCCTGCTGCCCAAAGATGCGGCCGACGCCCGCAGCGCCATCCTCGAGATCAGGGCCGGCACCGGCGGCGACGAGGCGGCGCTGTTCGCTGGCGACCTTTTTCGCATGTATGCCCGCTACGCCGACCTCCATCGCTGGAAGGTCGAGATCCTGTCGGCCAGCGAGGGCACGGCCGGTGGATACAAGGAGATCGTGGCGGAGATCCAGGGCAGCGGCGTCTTCGCCAAGCTGAAGTTCGAGAGCGGCGTCCACCGCGTGCAGCGCGTGCCCGACACCGAAACGCAGGGGCGGATCCATACCTCGGCCGCGACCGTGGCGGTTCTGCCCGAAGCCGAGGAGGTCGACGTCGCGCTGAACGACGCCGACATCAAGATCGACACCATGCGGGCGCAAGGCGCCGGCGGCCAGCATGTCAACAAGACCGAATCGGCCATCCGCCTGACCCACCTGCCGACCGGGATCGTGGTGTTCATGCAGGAGGAACGCTCGCAACACCGGAACAGGCAGAAGGCCATGGCGGTCCTGCGCTCGCGCATCTTCGACCTGCAACGCCAGAAGCTCGACAACGAGCGCGCGGCCGATCGCAAGTCCCAGGTTGGGTCGGGGGACCGTTCGGAACGGATCCGCACCTATAATTTCCCTCAAGGCCGGCTGACCGACCACCGGATCAACCTGACGCTCTATAAGCTCGATCGTGTGATCACCGGTGAGGCGCTCGACGAGGTCGTGGATGCGCTCACGACCGAGCACCAAGCCGCGCAACTGGCTGCCGCCGAGAGGTGACGGGGCCACGATGCCCGTGAGAGATGCTTCGTCATCACGGCTGGGCAAGACGATCGAGGAGGGCCGCGGCGTCTGCCGGGGCGGCACCCGCCGCCGTGTTGTCGTAGATCGCCCAAACCTGGGCGCCGCGGGCCGCGACAGCCGCAACGGCTTGCGCGTGGTCTTCGATCACGGATGGCGCATAGGCCGATCGATAGACCTGGGGCGAGCCATGCAGCCGGAAGTAGGCCATGCCCTTCCAGCCGCCCGGCCTGGCCGCCTCGGGCACGGGCGCGGGATCGGCGGCGACGCGGGCGACTTGAAGCCCGCGGAACATCGCGTCCGCCTCAGCCGTGAACCAGCTGGCGTGGCGCGGTTCGCAGACGACGGCCCCCGCGACGATGGCATGGCACTGCTCGAAGAATGCCGCCGCGAGGGCGCCGGACCAGGCGAAGCTGGGTGGGAGCTGGACCAGAACCGGGCCGCGCTTCTCGCCGAGACCGCCGACCTCTTCGGCGAAACGCAGCAGCAGATCGGCGCAGTCGGCAAAGCGGCGCTCATGCGTGATCGCTCGAGGGAGCTTCACCGAGAAACGAAAATCTGCCGGCACGCTCGCGGCCCAGCGCTCATAAGTGGTGCGTCGGTGCGGCTTGTAGAAGCTGCTGTTGATCTCGACCGCGTCGAAGCGCGAGGCATAGCGTTCGAGGTGGCTTCCGTCCGGCCGGAAACGCTCGGCCAGCGCTGCCGGCACGGACCACCCCGCGACTCCGACGCGTACCTGGACCCTGTCGCGATCCGGATTCATTGCGGGGCTGGCGCTTGCGTTAGCGGCTGACTTCACGCGCCCTCCGGGTCGATGACGCTGAGCACGCGGGACACGACCTCATTCGTGGTTGCCGCGTCCAAGGTTTCAACATGTCAGGCCGAGCCTGATCGCACGCGGGCCTTGACGCTGCGGGCCGTTCGAGGCTCCCCACTCCATCGGATCAACACGTCGTACGGTAGCCGACCCGTAATCGTGAGTCTCTTCCGGAACGTCATAAGGCGGCGTGCTTGAGCCGCTCGCGCAAGCGCGGCGCGACGAAGTCGAGAAAGGCCCGCAGCTTGAGCGGCAGGCGGGATTGGCCATTGTAGACCAGATGCACGGGCGGGGGCGGAAGCTCGAAGGCCTCGAGCGCGAGCGCCAGCACTCCGCGTCGGACGTGATCGACGACCTGGTAGGACATGGCGCGCGCCAGACCCATGCCGGCGACCGCCGCCTCGATCGCGGCCTCGACGGTGTTGACGCTGAGGCGCGAGCGGAGCGGCGCGGCAAGTTCGACGCCGCTCGCCTCGAAACGCCAGACGCCTGGTGCCGAGACGCTTTCGTACGAGATGGCGGCGTGGCCTTGAAGATCGTCGGGTGTCGCCGGAGTTCCGCGCTGGGCCAGGTAGGCGGGACTTGCACAGACGACCCGGCGCACCGATCCGAGGCGGCTCGCCATCAGCGTACTATCCGGGAGATCGCCGATCCGCAAGGCGACATCGACATGGTCATCCACGAGATGCGCGACGCGATCGGTCAGTAGCAGGCTCACGTCGACTTCGGGATAGGTGGCGAGGAAATCCAACACGACCGGCAAGACGTGCAATCGGCCGAACATGACCGGAGCCGTCACAGCGAGGTCTCCCCTGGGTGCGGTGTACTCGCCGGCGACGGCACGTTCCGCCTCGTTTAGCTGCTCCAGGATGGCTTTGGCAGCCGTGACGAAGGACCGGCCTGCGGGCGTCGGCGCCAAGCCCTTTGCGGACCGCGTCAGCAGGCTGGCGTTGAGATTGGCCTCCAGCTTGGAGATTTTCCGGCTGACCGTCGCGAGGGGAAGGCCGAGCTTTCGAGCAGCCTTCGAGAGACTGCCGGCCTCCACGGCTTCGAGCAGGATCGACATGGCTTCCAGACGGTCCAAACGACTGACCTTCCACTAGACGGGAGAGAGACTCCCAAATCTCTCAGCTATCGCGTCAGGGCGGAAGCCTCCAGATAGCGGTCATCAGGTCGTCCGGGCCTGGCACCAGGGGGCCGCCTCCTGTCGCGCATCAGCCGAGATCAATGTCATGAACACGAGCTACAAGACTCAGGCGGTCGGCCCCGTCGAGGTTTTCTACCGGGAGGCCGGCCCAGCAGACGCCCCCGTCGTCCTGCTGCTTCACGGCTATCCCACCACCAGCCACATGTTCCGCAACCTCATTCCGCAACTCGCCGCGCGTTACCGCGTCCTCGCTCCCGACCTGCCGGGCTTCGGGCTGACCAGGGCGCCGCCCCGCGGCCAGTTCGACTACAGCTTCGACAACCTGGCGCAGGTGCTCGACGGCTTCATCCAGGCGCTCGGTCTGCGGCGCTACGCCATCTACGTCTTCGACTACGGCGCGCCCACGGGCTTCCGCGTCGCAGCCGCCCATCCGGAGCGGGTGACCGCCATCATCAGCCAGAACGGCAACGCCTATCAGGAGGGCCTCAGTACCGCCTGGTCGCCATACCAGAGCTACTGGACAGCGCCCTCGGCGGAGACGCGGGACGCCTGCCGCGCGGCCTTGACGCCGGAGGCAACCCGCACCCAGTACCTGACCGGGGCCGACCCTGCACGGGTCTCGCCGGATGGATACACGCTTGACATCGCCTATTTCCAACGCCCCGGTACGGACGATATCCAGCTCGACCTGATCTACGACTACCGCACCAACGTCGCGCTTTACCCGGCGTGGCAGGCCTATTTCCGTACGTACAGACCACCGCTGCTGGCCGCATGGGGCAAGAACGACCCCTATTTCCTGCCGCCCGGCGCGGAAGCTTTTCGGCGCGACATTGGCGACGCGGAAGTCCACTTCTTCGACACAGGCCATTTCGCCCTGGAGACACATGGCCCGGAGATCGGCGGCCTCATGCTGGACTTCCTCAGCCGCAAGGTTGCGGGGTGATCGACCACAGGGATGGGTGATGCGCAAGATGGCCTACGACTTCCTCGACCGCCTCGCAACGCCGAGCGTGCGCGACGCCCAAGCCGCGAACGGCGCCGGCGAATTGTGGAACGTGCCCGGCAACTACTCGTCGGCGCGCTTCACCGAACGGGAGACATCCTTCGTCGCCCTGCGCGACAGCTTCTACCTGGCGAGCGTGTCGCCATCGGGCTGGCCCTACATCCAGCACCGCGGCGGCCCGCCGGGCTTCCTGAAGGTGCTCGACGCGACGACTCTCGGTTTCGCCGATTACAGCGGCAACCGCCAGTATATCAGCCTGGGCAACGTGGCCGCCGACGACCGGGTGGCGCTGTTCCTCATGGACTATCCCCGACGCAGGCGCCTGAAGGTGCTGGCCCACATGGCGCCGCACGACCTCGAGGCCGAGCCCGACCTCGTGGCGCGGCTGGCCACGCCAGGTTATCGCGCCGTGGCTGAACGCGGCTTCACGCTCCGGCTCGAAGCCTTCGACTGGAACTGCAACCAGCACATCACCCCGCGCTTCACCGCGCTGGAGGTGGAAGAAGCCGTGGCGCCACTGCGCGCCCGGCTGACTCTGCTCGAAGCCGAGAATGCGGACCTTCGCCGCGCCTGTGCGGAGTCGGAGGCTAGACCGAGCCCACTCGGACCCGAGCGTAAGAACCGGGTCGCCGCCCGCCAAGATCAGGAAACAGCCCCGTGATGAGGACAATTGCCGCCGCCGCTCTCGCGCTTTTCGCAAACGGTGCCGAGGCCCAGACGTCGCCGTCGACATCGGCCACGACGACTTACCACACGGTCGCGGTCGACGGGTTGAAGGTGTTTTATCGCGAGGCCGGTCCGCCGGACGCGCCCACTGTGCTGCTCCTGCACGGCTACCCGTCCTCGTCGCGGATGTTCGCGACGTTGATCCCACTTCTGGCCGACCGCTATCACCTGGTTGCGCCGGACTATCCCGGCTTCGGCCAGAGCGACTCGCCGCCCGCGTCGGAGTTCCGCTACAGCTTCGACCATCTGGCCGAAGTCTTGGACCACTTCACCCAGGCGCTCGGACTCAAGAGCTACGTGCTCTATCAGCAGGACTACGGCGGCCCGGTCGGCATGCGGCTGGCGATGGCGCATCCCGAGAGGCTGGACGGCATCATCGTGCAGAACGCCGTCGCGCACGACGACGGCCTGGGACCGGCCTGGGAGTTGCGGCGCGCCTTCTGGAGGGACCGCGCCGCCAACGAGGACAAGGTGATTCCGGCCTTCACCTCGCTCGAGAGCGCCCAGGCGCGCCATCTTGGCTCGAGCCCGCATCCCGAGCGCTACGATCCCGATTCCTGGCTCGGCGAATACGCGCTCCTGTCTCGGCCCGGGCAGCGGCAGATCCAGTCCGACCTCTTCTACGACTACCAGTCGAACGTGGTCGCCTACCCGCAGTGGCAGGCTTGGCTTCGGCAGACCCGGCCGCCCTTGCTCGTCCTATGGGGCAAGTATGATCCCTCCTTCTCGCTGGCCGAGGCGCAGGCCTATCGGCGTGACGTACCCGACGCCGAGGTCCACCTCTTGGACGCCGGCCATTTTGCTCTCGACGAGAAAGTCGATGAGATCGCCGCGCTCGTGCGCGATTTTCTCGATCGACATTCGGCTGTGGGAAAGTAGAGCTGCCGCGATGTGGCATGGCCGCTACCGCCGATCAAGATTGGTCATTGTCGTTCTTCCAATCCTTACCAAGCAGGACGACCCCCGATGACGTCTCAGTATTCGGCAATGTCGCTGGCTTCGGCGTGCGCAGTTGCCGGCCAACCAGACCTTGCCTTGACCATCGAGGCCGTGGAGCTGGAAGACGTTCTTGGCGAGATCCAGCCCTACCGTGCCTCGATGGGATCATGAGCAACGACCTCATCCTGGCACATTGATGTTCAAAGCGGGTGAGCGGCAATGCCGGCGAAGGTCTGTCGATAGCTCTTTGGGCTCACCCCGACCGTGCGCCGAAAACGTTGACGGAAGTTCGAAGGGATGTCGAAGCCGACCCTCGTCGCGACCTCGTTGACGGTCAGGGAGGTCGTTTCAAGAAGCTGTTGAGCATTGCGGACACGCAGGTCGAGCAGCCACTGGAGTGGGGTCGTGCCAGTCTGCTCCTTGAAGCGCCTGTTCAGGGTTCGACAACTCGTGGCGGCCTTGGCGGCGATCTGCTCCAGCGTCAGCGGACGTGAGGCGTTGTTCCGCATCCATTCCAGCAATGGTGCAAGATCGGCGTGAGAACCCGGCGCCTCACGTCTGATGTACTGCGCCTGCCCGCCCTCGCGGTCCAACGGCGCCACAGCGAGGCGCGCAGCCTGGGCCGCCACCGCCTGGCCGTGATCACGCCGCAGCATGTGCAGGCACAGGTCCATTCCGGCCGAGGCTCCCGCTGAGGTCAGCACCTGGCCGTTGTCGATGAAGAGAACATCCGGATCGACGATCACGGCGGGATAGCGCTCGGCTAGATTGGCGGCGGCCAGCCAATGCGTCGTCGCTCTTTGGCCGTCGAGGAGGCCCGTCGATGCAAGTATGAAGGCACCGCTGCAGATGGAGGCCACTCGAGCGCCCCTCCCCGCTGCGGCGAGGATGGCATCGATGACGGGCTCCGGAACAGGCAGGGTCGGGTCCTCGATCCCGGGCAGGATGATCGTGTCGGCCCGGGCGAGATGATCGAGCGTCCATGACGCCCTGATACTGAATGCGCCCGCTCTGACTTCCGGCGCTTCTCCGCATACCCGAACGCGGTAACCGTTCCCATCAGCCAATCGGACCCGGCCGAACACCTCACACGGAATGGAGAGGTCGAAGGGGATGACGCCGTGCAGCGCCAAGATTGCGATCTCGTGCATGGCGAAGTCGTTTCAGGTTCACAGTTCTGGCCAAGATACGTTCCTCGCATCATCGACGCTCGCGTGGAGGTAGCTCCGCGGCTTGGCGAGATTCAGGCGCAGAATGGCATTCTGCAAGCTCGTGAGCGGCCGTCACGCCGGCTAAGAATGGCGCTGCTGATGTTCTTGAGCCACCTGAGGTTCCCTCATGACAGTTCCCGCTCCGGCAACGCCGATCGTTCCTGCGCCGCTACAGCTCGGGATGCTGCTCTATCCCAATATGACCTTGCTGGATCTGGCCGGCCCTCAGGCCGCCCTGGGCATGCACGGGCAAACGCATCTGTTGTGGAAGACGATGGAGCCGGTGCTGACCGACTCGGGTGTATCGCTCCTGCCCACGACCACCTTCGCGGACTGCTCCCTCGGTCTCGACGTCCTGTTTGTGCCGGGTGGGTTCGGCACGAACGAGACCATGCAGGACACCGAAGTGCTGGCTTTCCTCGCTAGGCAAGGGAAGACGGCGCGGTACGTGACCTCCGTCTGCTCCGGTTCTCTCATCCTTGGCGCTGCAGGGCTCCTAGAGGGTTTCAAGGCCGCGACCCACTGGGCCTGCTACGACGCGCTAGAGGCGTTAGGTGTGGAGACGATGCGCGAACGTGTGGTGGTGGACCGCAACTGGTTCACCGGCGGTGGCGTTACGGCGGGCTTGGACTTCGGTTTGACCCTTTTGACCGAGCTGCGTGGCGAGACGGTCGCCAAGGTCACTCAGTTGGCCATGGAGTATGACCCTAAACCACCTTTCGATGCCGGTACGCCCGAGACTGCTGGACCAGAAATCACCGGTATCGCGCAGAGCATGACGCGCGACATGCTCGCGCGAGGGATCGAGATCGCCAAAGCGTCCCGTCGCCAAAGAGCACTGGCGGCGTGAGCGCATCCTCTGTCGGCAAGACGCACAGTCTTGAACAGGATCAGCTTCGGCTACTGGAGCGCGTGTCCATGCTGGAAGCCACCACATTGCTGCTCCTGATCGCCGTCGCTGTCCCACTCAAGCATTTCGCCGGCTGGCCCTTGGGCGTCACTGTGATGGGTCCGATCCATGGGTTGGCTTTCCTCGCCTATCTCTGGACCGCGCTACAGACGGTTGCCGGCGGTGGCTGGAGCGGGAAGGAGATCGCGAGATTGTTTCTCGTCGCCTTCATCCCGCTCGGAGGCTACGCCAACCTGGGCTTCCTGCGGAGGAAAGCCGGCCAGCTCGAGGCGCAGGACAACGTCTCTTGAGTCCTGACCTCTATCTCTGGCTCAAGGCGTTCCACGTCGCGGCCGCCCTCACCTTCACGGGCGGCGTACTCGGAGTCGCCATGATGCTGGCCGCGCTCGGCGGAGAAGCGGCGCTATCGCCGGCCCAGGTTCGCACGGTACAGACGATCCGACGCTGGGAGCGGATGGTGACCACCCCGGCCATGCTGGCGGTGTGGGCGCTCGGGCTGACTCTGGCGCTCTCCGGCGCTTGGTTCTCGTCGTTTTGGCTTCCGGCGAAGCTCCTACTGGTCGTGATCCTATCCGGACTTCACGGCCTGCAATCCGGACGGTTGCGCCGCCTGGCAGGCACCGGCGAGCGCTCTGCTCCGTTGCACTTGGCTCTGCCTTTGATCGTCACGACAACTGCGATGATCGCCGTCCTGGTTGTAATCAAGCCCTTCTGAACCCAGGGATGCAGAACCGGCCATCCACGCGCCAAGTCGTGAGCAAAACGGGTAATGATGGCTGCCGTTGCCTTACGCGCTCGGCTTTCCCAAAAAGGATCCCAAACCGCCTATTTTGGAATTCATATTTCGGGCATTTGGGAAAGCCTTGACCGCTATCAGGTGCGTTTTCGGTGTGGCCCCGGCCATCCCATTGGAGGTTCGTTCGCGGGAACGCTCTCCGTCAGAGAAGCTGATCCTGAGCCGCCTGGAAGACCGTCCGTATCATCGGCTGGAAGCCCAGGCTGCGCGCGAGCGCCGTGTCAACCTGCATCGCCCAAGGCGCCGCCAGCGGCTCGGCTGAAGCCGCCATATCGCCGCCGCCAAGTGCGATCAGGTCGAGCATTGATGCTGGAACGTCGTCCGCAATGTTGACCACTCGGCTGTCAAACCTGCCATCGAGGGCAAGCGCCATCGCGGTGGCGATGTCGTGGTGATGTATCGTACTCATCCGCATCGCCGGATGCCAGTTTGCCGGAGCGGCATGGCCGGGCAGCGCGGCAAGATGTCCGTCGCCATCGCCATAGACGAACGGGAAGCGCACCACCGTCCATGTGAGGCGGCTGTCGCGTAGTGCCTGTTCCGCCGCAACCTTGCTCGCCGGATAAGCCTGTGTCGGCGCGACCGGATCGTCCTCGCACCCTGGTCGCGCCTGATCCTTGCCGTAGACGTTGCTGGTGCTGGCGAGGATGAAGCGGGCCTGCGGGGCGTGGGCCTCCGCCGCCGCAATCAGGTTACGCGCGCCGTCGAGATTGCTCTTCCAGATCAGCGCCTCGTCCTGCGTGCGGAACACGGCGGCTAGATGGATGATGGCCGATACCCCCTCCAACGCCGATGCAAGCGAAGCGGGATCGAACAGGTCGCCCGCTACGGCTTTGGCGCTGGCTGGCGCGGACTTGCCGGCGCGCACCATCGCCCGGCAGTCATGGCCCGCCGCCAGCAGGCGGGGCAGCAGGCGCGCGCCGACGAGCCCGGTGGCGCCGGTAAGAAGGATGGTCATGCAATGTGTCCCTTGTCGATGAAGGCGTCGAGCCGCTCGGTCGCGAGGCGCAGCACGCGCACGGCAACCTCCATGTCAGCTTCGCTGATGCTGGCGAACGCCGCTTCGTTGATGATGTCCGAGAGATCGGGCAGCTTTGCCCAAAGCTCGGTGCCGGCGGTCGTCATGCGCAGCAGCTTGCGGCGCTGGTCCGCGTCGTCCGCCACTTGCTCTACCCATCCCTTGCGGACCAG
>CAXUCF010000104.1:0-15551 GCA_964249275.1 uncultured Lichenihabitans sp. | reverse complement strand
CGAATTCAGGGTCGATCGGTTCTTTGGAGAACCATCGGCGGTAGAACAGCGGCCTGACCACCCCTGCCGTCATCGCGGCAGGGGTCACACCGGCCGGCAGGTCTCCACGCGCTTGCGCGCGCTCGGCCACGGCAAGGAACGGGGTCATTAGCCCGGCGTGGAGCCCAGCGTGCAGCGTCGCGAGGTCGGGATCGCGTTCCGCGGCGTCGATGATCGACGGCAGGATCGCGGGCCATTTCGCCAAACGCAGCTGCTCAGCCAAATCCGTAACGAGCGCGTCCAAGTCGCACTTGAGGCTACCGGTATCAGGAACCTCGGATGGGGAGCCAAGCGCCGCGCAGGCGGCAAGCAGCAGGGCGGAGCGCGACGGCCAGTGGCGGTAGATCGTGGTCTTGGAAACACCGGAGCGCCGCGAGACCTCGTCCATACTGACGCCACCGATGCCGGCTTCGGACAGCAAGGCGTAGGTCGCCGCGAGCACGGTGTCTTTCGACCGCTGGACGCGTTTGTCGATCATCTCGGCCATCGAGCTGCTTCTTCAAACCTTCCCGCTTGACTCGAATCGGCACTGTACCGTATCGTACTTGAGAACGGCACAGTATCGCTTCTTGCGGTCCTTGCGCAACATGAAAGGCAACCTGCTATGAAGCTCGCATCCACAAGGATCGTCACGCAACACGTTCCCGCGTTGGCCCGGTTCTACGAAGGCGTCACCGGCGTCGCTCCAGTGGGCAATGAAGATTTCGTCGAGATTCGGACGCCCGGCAGCGTGCTGGCGATCTGCAGCGAGCGCTCGGTCGTGAAGGACAATGCCGGTGCCGCGGTCGCGGGTGAGAACCGCTCGATGATCCTGGAGTTTGAGGTCGAGGACGTGGATGCCGAACAGGCGCGCCTGAAGCCGCTCGTCGGCGAATGGGTGCTGGAGCCGACCACCCAGCCCTGGGGCAATCGGTCGATGCTGTTCCGCGATCCGGACGGCAATTTGATCAACGTCTACACGCTCCCCAAGCGCTAACCGCTCGCTAAGACTCACTCGAAGCATCGCCCGACGCGCCCTCGACCTTGAGTGCGAGAGCAGTTGTGCGCCCGGAAGGGAAGATCAGCATGACCGATGAGGTTGCCGTCATCACCGGGGCCAGCCGAGGCCTCGGGCGCAGCACGGCGTTCCATCTCGCCAAGCGTGGCGTGGGCGTGATCGGCACTTACCACAGCCATGCGGTCGAGGCCGAGGCCGTGGTCACCGAAGTCACCGCCGCCGGCGGCCACGCCGCGATGCTCCCGCTCGATGTCGGACAGAGCGCCGACTTTCCGGCATTCGCGGCAAGCGTCTCCGCCCTGCTCGCATCGACGTTCGATCGGCATGACTTCGACTACCTCGTCAACAACGCCGGGATCGGTGCGTACGCGCCCTTCGCCAACACCACGGAGGCCCAGTTCGACGAGCTCGTGCGCGTGCAGCTCAAGGCGCCTCTCTTCCTGACCCAGGCGTTGCTGCCGATCATCGCCGACGGCGGACGCATCCTCAACGTCTCGTCGGGCGCGGCGCATTACGTCGTCCCGGGCTTCGCGGCCTACGCGGCGATGAAGGGCGGGGTCGAAGTGCTCACGCGCTACATGGCCAAGGAACTGGGCGAGCGCCGCATCCGCGTCAATGTCGTCGCTCTTGGCGCGATCGAGACCGACTTCGCCGGGGGCGCGGTGCGCGACAACGCCCACGTCAAGGCGGCAGTGGCCGGCATGATCGCGCTCGGACGCGCGGGCCTGCCCGATGATGTGGGTAAGGCCGTTGCGGCGATCCTGTCGGACGACTTGGGCTGGGTGAACGGCGCCTGCGTCGACATCTCGGGCGGGCAGAACCTATGACAACGCAGCACGAGGTCGCGGTGATCGTCGGCGTCGGGCCGGGGCTGGGCGCGGCTCTGGCGCGGCGCTTTGCCAGCGCCGGCCTGTCGGTCGCCGTCGCCGCGCGCGACCTGTCGGCACTGACCGCGCTTGCGGCCACGATCGGACCCAAAGTGCATCCCTACGCATGCGACGTGACCGACGAGGCCCACGTCGAAGGCTTGTTCCACCAGGTCGAAGCCGATCTGGGCGTCCCCGGTGTCGCGATCCACAACGCCGCCGGCTACATGCGCCAGAGCCTCCTCGACACGAGCCAGGACGATTTCGAGCGGTGCTGGCGCGTCGTCTGCCTCGGCGGCTTTCTTGTCGGGCGCGCCGCCGCGCGGATGATGGCGCCGCGCGGACAAGGCACGATCCTGTTCACCGGGGCCACCGCCAGCATTCGCGGCTCGGCCCTGTTCCAGAACTTCGCATCGGCAAAGTTCGGGCTCCGGGGGCTGGCGCAAAGCATGGCTCGCGAGCTGCAGCCACGCGGCCTGCATGTGGCGCATGTCGTCATCGACGGCCCGATCGACAGCGAGCAACTGCGCCAGATCCTTGTTGAGCGCGATTCCGACAGCTTTCTCAAGTCCGGTGATATCGCCGAAGCCTTTTTTCAGCTCCATTGCCAACCCCGCAGCGCTTGGACGCACGAACTCGACCTTCGAAGCTGGCGGGAGACGTTCTAGCCGCCGAAGGCTAGTTAGTCCAGATAGGAGGATGGATCAATGCCTCGTCGCCTGCAGAATGGCCACATTTTCCCGCACATTGACATTCCCGCCGTCGGCGGCGGCCTCCTCAACTTACCGCACGATCTCGCCGGGTCGTACGGCGTTATCCTGATCTACCGCGGACACTGGTGCCCGTTCTGCAACGAGCAAATCGTGGCATTTGCGAGCGCATCCGAATCGTTCGCGAAAGAAGGCATCAAGGTCGAGGCCTTCTCAGTCGATGACGAAGCGACGACCAAGGAGTTCATCGCTAAGCACAGCATCCCTTTCAAAATGGGACATTCTGCGAAGCTTGAGGCGATCGTCGATGCGACGGGCGCCTATGAGACTGAATTCCCAACCCGAGGACATTTCCTCGAGACAACGGGATTCGTACTTGCACCGGACGGAACTGTTGTCAACGCGACTTATTCTAGTCGAGCTATTGGTCGCCTTGTTCCAGGTGACGTAGTTCGCCTCGTCGCATTCATGAAGTCGGTGGCAAAGTAACGGATGCGAATATATGCCCCGAGATCCCGAACCTTGCTTCGCTAGCGCCCTTACGAGACCGTGGTCGAGTAGCTCGGCCCGGAGAGGACGAGTGGACGGAGGCACTGGCCTACTGCAGGCTCTTGGCTGCGAGCCTCGGAACCTGGACCACACCTTCGCGATCAGCCAAATCAAAGCGAAAGCAGCCGGCCCTTCAGTTTCGTTGAAGGTGTCTCGCGCAAACGCCTTGCTGGAGCGTGCCACGCACGCTGCCCACATCCTCAACCCCGGCTGCATCCCCACGGACGCAGCGCCCGTAAAGTCGGAGGGTAGCGTCTTCGTTCAAGATCGTCGGCCAATTCCGCGCCATATTCTGGCTGTCCCGCGGAAAAGGCATTGCGGCCGATGTCGTGGGTGCTTCGCAGATGGTCGGCGCCGGGCAGTTGCGGGAACACGCGCCGGTTATTGAGGATTCCATCGACCGAAATACCGCCGAAGCCAACGCCGTGGTAGCCCCGTTCCGGCCGATCAACCGGGTCCGCGTGCCCTGGCCGATGGCCCGCTGGTAGGACAGCGCGATCTTCAGTGCAGTTTCGACCGATTTCGAACCGAACTCGAGCCTCGGTTCGTTCGAACGAGGACGGTCGCTGGCCTCGAAGACATGGAAGAACCCGGTTTTGGGCGTTTGGAAAGGGTATCGACGCTTATCGCATCGTGGACTGATCCGTTATCAGTCTACTTCCACGTCGACCGGTCAGATAGGCCCAGCCCCATTCGAACATGACGGTCGCGCGATTGCGGCCTCCGGCGAGAAACAGGATGTGGACGATCCCCCAAACCCACCAGGCCAAGGCTCCGTGCAATCGGAGGGGCCCGAACTCCGCCACGGCGGCACGCCGCCCGATCGTGGCGAGGCTGCCGGCATGTCGATAGCGGAACGGCTTGGGGGCCGGCCGGCCGTGGAGCCGGGCACGGATCAGCTTGGCCACGTAACCGCCTCCCTGCTTCGCGGCGGGCGCGAGACCCGGCACGGGCTTGCCGTTCCATCCCACCGAGGCCGCCGTGTCGCCGACCGCGAAGACGTTGACGTGCGGCGCCACGGAGAGATCGGGGCCGACCACGACGCGACCGGCCTTGTCGGTCGGCGCGCCTAGCCAACTCCCGGCCGGCGATGCCGACACGCCCGCGGCCCAGAGCACGGTCCTGGCCTCGATCCGTGCCCCGCTGACGACCACGCCGCGGGTATCGACGTGCTCGACCTTGCTGCCGGTCCTGATCTCGACGCCGAGGCGGCACAATTCCGCAGCGGCGTCGACGGACAGCGACTCCGGGAAGGTCGGAAGGAGACGGGGCGCGGATTGGACGACGATCACCTGCGCTTTCGACGGATCGATGTCGCGGAACTCTTGCTGCAGCCCGGTTCGGGCCAGTTCGGCGATGGCGCCCGCGAGTTCCACGCCGGTCGGTCCGCCGCCGACGATCACGAACGTCATCGAGGCGGCGCGTTCCGCGGGGTCGGTCGTGGTCTCGGCGTTCTCGAACGCGACAAGGAGGCGGCGCCGGATTGCCGTGGCGTCCTCGATCCTCTTCAGTCCCGGCGCGTTACGGGCCCAATCGTCATGCCCGAGATAGCTGTGCCGCGACCCCGTCGCGAGTACGAGGTAATCGTAGGCGAGGCTGCCGCTTTCGAGGTTCACCTCGCTGGTCGCAGGAGAGATGCCGCGCACGGCGGCGAGTTGAACCCGCACGTTGTCCTGCGTCCGGAACAGGCTCCGGATCGGGGTCGCGACGTTGGCCGGCGAGAGACCGGCGGTAGCGACCTGGTAGAGCAGCGGTTGAAAGACGTGGTGGTTGCGTTCGTCGACGAGCGTGATCCGGCACGGCGCGTCCTTCAGCCCCCGCACCGTCGCGATGCCGCCGAAGCCGCCGCCCACGATCACCACGTGCGGCACGCCTCCGGCGGGGATCAACGTTCGGCGGCCAAGGGCGGCCAACAGTGCGGCGAGCCAATGATCCAGAGCCAGGACTCCAGGTCCGTTGCAGGCCAGTAGGCCGAGCAGCATGGTCCAATAAAGGCGGTCGTCGAAGGCCATGCCGATCTGGCCGATGGGGATGGCGAGGAGCATCAGCAGGGCGCAGGCGCGTGTCCCAAGGCCGACCGCGAGCAGAATACCCAAGGTGAGCGACAGGCTTTCCGGCAGCATGGCGGTTCGGTCCGGGATCTCGGCGAGCCAGGACGCGAGCGGGCCCAAGTCGGACGGCATCGCCCAACCGAGCGCGGCTGCGGCGGCGGCCAGAGGGGCGGTCGCGATCCACAGTCGCAGGAAAAGCCGGTACCAGGGTCCGAGATATCGGGTTACGGCGCCGAACAGGGTTCGGAGCCGGGTCGCCCCGGGGACGGCGCTGGAGTCAAGTCCGCGGGACAGGAGCGCATCGATCGAGAAAGGGCCCGGTCCCATGACCAGGACCCAGCCGAGCAGCACGGCCCAGAACAAATGAAGCGTCGCGCTCGACCCCGACTCGTGGAGAAGCGTCGCCTGGACAAGGAGCGGAATGGCGGCAAGCCGGCTGAAGAGGCCGAGCAGCAGCAGAACCGGGCAGACCGTCTGAACGACGGTCCCGACCGGCGAGGCGACGATCTGGTTGAGGCCTGTCACCCAGGCACCCGGTCCCGCCATGGCGGGTGGTGCATCGGTCATGATGGCGACGGCGGCGCTGGTCAGAAACACCTGCGCGAGCCAGAACCGGATCGCCGGATCGAGCCAGGCCGCGAGGACGCCACCGACGGACCGGACTGCGGTGACCGCCCCATGTACCCGAGCCACCGCTGCGCTCGAGAAACGCGGCGTTACGGTCGGCGCAGCCTCGCTCACCGGCTTGCCATCAGCAGGTTCCCATCGATCCAGTCAGGATGTCTTGCTCGAACGGCGTCCCTCGGTCTTCGCTCGGGGCGGCTGCTTCGCCGGCCCGGCGCCGGTGTCCGCACTCGTCTCCATGGACTCCCCTCGGCATTGCTCAGGCACCCATCATCAAGGCCTGTGCAGCAAGTGTTCCGTTGTCGTTGATCTGTCGGTTACCGAAGGGCGCTTCGTCGCTTGTCACGCCCGCCGCTGAACGTCGGCTTCCTCGCGGCAGGCGGCAGCGATCGTCAAAGCGAGCGTAAGCGACTCCGTCGCACCGTTGAGGTCGCCTTTCTCGAAGTCGCCGTCGATGCAGCCGAGCTGGTTCGTCACATGCACCAGACACATGACGGGGCGGTCGCAGGCTTGCGCGAAGGCCAAAAGGGAAGCGGCCTCCATCTCGACCGTGAGGATCCCTTGCTCGCGCCGCTCCGAGATCGTGGCGGCGGTCTCGCGAAACGGCGCATCGGTGGTCCAGGTCGCCCCTCGAACCACATGGCAACCCGTCGATCGAAGAGCCGTGTCGGCGCGGCCCACGAGTTCGGCATCGGCCTCGACGAACTGCGAGGCGGGCAAGTAGTGATGGCTGGTTCCCTCGTCGCGCAGGGCACGCTCGATCAGCACGTAAGCGGGCTCCAGAGTCTGCGCGATCTGCCCGGCCGACGCGACGCTGACGAGAAGCTCGCAACCACAGGCGAACAGCTGCTCGGCCACCAGGACCGCGAAGGAACCACCAACGGCGCCGCCCACGATGCCGACGCGTCGCCCCTCGTGCTGCCACTCCCACATTTCGGTGTGGTAGCAGGCCCAGTGCCTGCACCGTGCCGCCCCCATCGTGGTCCGGAGCAGCCGCACGATGTCGGCGTCCGGATCGAGGAGGCAGACGGGCGGCACGCGACCGGGATGCAGCCCCTTCTGCCGCCGCGACTCCCGCAACATGTTCTGCGGCAGGAACACCGACGGGGCCGCATGATCGTCGCGCGCGAGCAGCGGCGAATCCGCGGGTGCCCTTTGTCCCCCTTCGATCAACACGATATCGGCACGCTCCACGGTTGATGACCTCACGAAAGCGGCTGCGGTCGCGCCGGCTCGCGCAGAACCCTGACGCGCGTCGGGATGATGTTCAGTCCGGCCCCGAGAGTTCCGCCGACGGATCCGGCGACCTTCGATCGGCCGCCGAACATCCGCCCGGCGGCATGCCCCGCAACGACTTGGTGCAGGCCCATGCTGCCAGCACGCCCGGCCATAGCCACGGCCCTTGGACAGAACCTCGGCACCGCCTTCGCGCGCGCGGTCGACGGTGCCGTCCCGGCTTCCTCCATCGGCCACGATGATACGCTCCACATGCCGCGCGGCACGCGCGCGAGCGCCGCTCCGGTGGCCTCGGCCCGGTCGAGGGTCGGCACGGCGAGCGCGACGCGGCAGGGTCCCACCATGCTCAGAGGCTCCAATGCATGCCGCAGTTGCCACAAGCCGTCGGTGGTCGATCGGACAGGAGCGCCGCGCGGAAATCCGTGTAGGGCAGGCCGTTCCAGATCTCCCGAATGCTGTGCTGGGTCGCGTCGCCGAGCGTGTAGTGCTCGTAACCGCGCTGCGAGAATGGCGCGATGCAGCAGGGCAGCGCGCGCCCGTTGGCGGTGAAGTACATCACGGTCCAAGGCCGCCGGCAGAGCGACCAGGGATTGGCGTCGTCGTGCCGCTTGAGGCTCATGCCGGGCTCGCTCGCCGCGCCGGAAGCCGAGAAGGCGATGCCGAGGCTTTTCGCGACGGCTTCGGCCTCCTCGAGGTGGACCGCATCCTCCCGCGACATGCGCTCGTAGAGTGCCTGGTCGGGGCGTGCCTGTCCGATCGCATGGTCGAAGAACACGAGTCGCTGCAGGTAGACTTCCCTGACGCCGAGATCGGCTGCCACGCGGACGAAGGCCGGCAGATCGGGGAGCGTTTCCTTGAGGCCGGTCAGCCAGGCCGAAACGCGCGGGGTGGTGTGCCCTTCGCGCTCCTGGAGCGTTCGGAACGCGCGCACGTTGCGCAAGATGCGGTCGAAATAGTCCTTGCCGTGGACCGCGAGGTAGGACTTGCGGGTCGCGGCATCGAGCGACACGCGAAGCTCGTCGAGCCCCGCGTCGATCATCGCCCGCCCGTTCTTCTCGTTGAGCAGCGTCCCGTTGGTGTTGAACAAGACATAGGTGCCGCGATCCTTGAGGTAGCGCACCATACGCGGCAGGTTCTTCACGAGCATGGGCTCGCCGACGCCATGCAGCACCGCTCGCTTGGCCTCGGGCACCTGGTCCACGATGCCGGTGAACAGCTCCCAGCTCATGTCGGCCGGCGGCTCGAGCTCGACGTAGGTGCGCGGACAGGTGGTGCAGAGCAGGTTGCAGCGATTGGTCGTCTCGAGGTACAGGCACACGGGTGGGCGCCCGGTGCGGACATCGAGGCTCGAAGGCGCCGCCTCGTGGTACCGGCGCGGATCGAGAACGGCAGGCTCGGGACTGTCCAGGACGGTCATGCGGATCTCGATGGGAAGGGGCTGGAGCGAAGCAGGAGCGTCGCCAGCATCAAGACGAGCACCCCGCCGTAAAGGACGTCACTCATCCAGGGCACGGTTCGAGCGTCGGCCCAATACAGGAGCGGGCTTGCCGCGCTGAGCCACAGCACCGGCAGGGTCGGGGCGATCCACAGGAAGGAGACGAGCCACACGAAACACAGCACGGTGAGGCGAAGCATGACCGCGATGGTCAGCACCAACCCCCCGCTGACGGGTGCGCCCCGAAGCAGCAGCAGGACCGCGCCAAGGTCCACCAGGCTCTCGGCCAGGGTCAGGACGAGGTTCGGGTGCAGCGCGTCGGCGACTTGGGCCGCCGTGGCCGCGAGCTGCAACACAAGCATCGCCACGCCGAACGCCGGCAGCGCCCAGGCGGAGGTCGGTACCATGACGACCGAGCGTGGCCCAGGGGATCGGGGTCGAGCTTGCCCGGCCTGGACGAGTGTCAAACCGCAACTCCGGCCATCGCCTGCGGGTCGCTCGCCATCAGAGCTGCCTTCGGAGCGAGACCCAAGCGAGCGAGCAAGCCGCGGTCCCGGTCGAGACGGCCGATCAACGCGGCCGTGGCCTCGGCGCCATCGGGTGCCGACGCGCGACCATTCCGGTCGGACCCGGGGCTCAGATCGGCGATGACGGCCCGCAGGGTGTCCGCATCGTCGACATCGTACCAGGTCGGCAGGACATGGAGCGGCAAGCCGATCTCGCGGGCGCGATCAAGCGTCTGCTCGGCAACGACTTCGGTGCTCCAATCGATGCTCGCGAAGAGGCGCTGGTGCGCCTGCTTCATGCCGAGCAAATAATATCCCCCGTCCGTGGATGGGCCCAGGACGGCACGGTCGCCAGGTAGCGCAAGCACGACTGCGGCCTCGACTAGGTAGGCCGGCGGCAGGGTCGGGCTGTCGGCGTTCAACACGCACGCGGAGGTGTGGCCAGCCTCCAGCATGGTGGTGATCCCGTGCAGCAGGCAATGGCCGAAGTCCGGTAACCAGGCGTCGATCATCCCAATCCCGCCCTTCGGCAGGATCGAGCGGAAGAAGGGCTCCGATCCCGTTGGGCCGAATGCCATGTAGGGCGCTATGGACGACGCGCGCCCGGCGCGCTGCATCTTGCAGGCCATGTCCTGCAGGAAGGCGGTGTTGAGGGCGGCAGCCTCGTCATGGGTGAGGGGTGGCACCAGCCGCGTCTTCGTCCGGCCCGGCGCGGACGCCTTGGCCATGACCGCAATCGCGCAGGATCCGGCGTCGGGTCGCGCCGGGGATGTCGGGGTCGCGTCCATCCCGCTCAGATCCCCGAGAACCAGTTGTAACCCCGGTCCTCCCAATACCCGCCCCCGCGCGTGTTGCTGACCTCTATCCCGGTGATCCACTTGGGGTTCTTGAAGCCGAGCTTCGTCGCGGTCCGCAGCCGCAGTGGCGCGCCGAAAGGGTCCGCGAGCGCCTCGCGCGCATAGCTTGTCGCCAGGATCGACTGCGGGTGGAGGGCCGTCGGCATGTCGCAGGACGAGGTATAGCCGTCGGCGCAGCGGAAGTTCACGTAGGCTGCCGTGAGGTCGGCGCCGATCCGTTCAAGGAAGGTGCGCACGTTCACGCCCGACCACTGACCGATGTAGTCCCATCCCTCGACGCAGACGTGACGGATGATCCATTCCTGTTGCGGCATGGCCGCGAACTGACCCACCGTCCAGGGCCGCTTGTCGCCGACGAGGCCCGTCAGGTCCAGGCGCCACGCCGATTGATCGACTGGCTTGACCTGGTCGATCGGGTAGTAGGCGTTGAACCGAGGAGGCTTCAGCACCTGCGACTCCGCGAAGGTCGGCGCAAGCTTGTCGGGGTCGAACAGGGCGGCCTGGACGCGATCGTTCCAGCCAGAGACCTTGCGCAACGCGCCGCGCACCTGCTCGTCGTTGGACACGTCGCAGCCCGTCAGCATCGTCAATGCGCCCAGGCTGACGGCGCCGCGCAGGACACCGCGGCGGTTGATCGTCGCAACGAGATGGGCCCGCTCGATCAGGACCGTCTGGTCGACCCCGCCGGGAGGACGGAACAGGGAGGATCGCCACGTGGAGTCACTCACTGGTCACTCTCCTAGGGCGATATGAGCGGAATGTGGACCCAAGGGTATCTCGGCACCCCCGGTCACCATGGCCTTGATGGTCTGCGGCACCAGCAGCGCAAGCATCACATGCACGACGAGGAACACCACGATCGCCCACATGGCGATAAAATGCAGAAGGCGCGCGCCCTGAAATCCGCCGAGCAGCGTTGTGAGCCAGCTCAACTGCACGGGTTTCCAGATCGCGAGGCCGGCCGCCACGATCAGCACCAGGGCCACGATCACGCCGACGTACATCGTCTTCTGGACGGCGTTGTACACCGTGAGGTCGTCGTGGTTGAGCTTGAACCGCAGCGCGTCCGCAACGGTCGCCAGCAGTTCCCGAGGACGGATCGGCCACAGCATGCGGCGGAATCGGCCGGTAACGATGCCATACGTCATATAGGCGATGCCGTTGGCCATCAGCAGCCACATGAAGGCGAAATGCCAGAGCAACGCGTTGCCGAATCCCGCATCCCCGTGGAGCTTGTACGTCAGTTCCTCGTTGCCGCCCAACGTGAGGGCGATCGGGAAATGGGTGGCGGGAAAGATCGGGTCGTTGTCGTAGATGCGCCAACCACTGCCGATCATCATCACGACCGCGAGCGCATTGCTCCAATGCATGACCCGGACCGGCCACGGGTGGAGCCGCCGCCAGCGGCCGTTCCCGATCGGCTGTTCCTTCGTCATGACCGGCACCCCAATCTCGAAGGCATCGCCATCATGCGTCGAGGGTCGCACCGGTCGCCTGCTGGGTGCATCAGAGGTGATTTCGGCAAGCTTTGAAAATGCAGAGTGGCTATGAATTCGATGCTCCCGCCGCCCGCGCGGCAATCGATCATAGCCAAGGAGCATCGATTGCGGTCTTGCGCCGCTATTCACGCCCGATCGGAACGGTGGCATCTTAGTTTGCGCCCTCATGAAGCGGGCGACTGGTGCTGACGATGCTGTTGCAGGTCGAACTCGACGCCGAGCGCGCAGAAGCCGGAGCGGCTTATCTCGACCGGATCGAGGCGGCAGCCGTGGCCCTCGTGCGCGCCGGCATGCCGCAAGGCTCCAAGCAGGTCGGGGATCTCGCGCCTGATTTCGGGCTGGAGAGCAACGAGGGGGAGCTAGTGGCCCTCTCGCAGCTTCTGCGTTCCGGGAGCGTGGTGATCAGCTTCTACCGCGGCGAATGGTGCCCCTTCTGCCAGGCGGAACTGCGCGCCCTCCTTGCTGTACAGCCCGACATGGCGCGCCTCGGCGCGACCCTTCTCTTGATCTCGCCGGAGCAGCCGAGCGAAGGACTCGTCGCGGACGTCGGTCGCCTGGGGACGCATGTACGCCTCTTGTGGGACCCGAAGCTCGGCGCTGCTCTCCTCTACGGTTTGGTCTACCTGGTGCCGCAAATCCTGCAGGAGTTGTACCTCGGACGCGGCTTCGACCTCTCGCGCGAGCTCAGCACCAACTCGTGGCTTCTCCCACTGCCGGCGGATTTCGTGATCAGCTCCGACGGGATCATCCGGCTGACCTACGCGGAGACGGACTTCACGCGACGCCTCGACCCGCGAATCATCGTGGAGACGCTGGAGCGCCTTCAAGGCGCATCCTGAGGCCGGACCCGGCCTCGCCGATGTGCTGGATCAGCGTCGCCACGGCCAACGAGTGCCGCCGACCAGCGACCGTCGCCAGCATTGTGCGATGCTTCAACGAGACACCTTCGAGTTTGCGATAGGCCAGCTCGCAAGCCATCGCCAACGCGGCCGGAACGATGGCGCACCCCAGCCCGTTGCGCACGAATTCGGCTACCCAGCGCGTGTCGCTGACGCGATGTCTGACAAGCCGGGTCAGCCCGCGAGCGTCCATGATTTGCGCCAGGGCCTCTTCCATCCGGCAGCCGAAGCGAACAACAAGAGGTTCCGCATCGAGGAATTCCAGCGCAATGCCGTGTTCGAGCTGCGAAAGCCTGTGCCCCTCGGCGAAGGCGACCACGAGATCGTCGCTGTTGATCAAGTGCAGGTCGAACCTCTCGTTGACGTCCTCGGCCGGCGCCAGGATGGCGGCATCGAATTCGCCTGCGAGCAGACGACGTTCGACGGCTTCGCCATCCGCGATCTCGACGGAAACCTCAAGACTCGCAAGCCTGCGCGCCGCCGCAAGGACCGGCGCGGCTGATCCGCCGGCGTCAAGTCCTCCGCAAACGCCCAGCGCCAGCGTTCCGATGTCCTGTCTCTTCAGGCTCTTGGCTTGGCTCTTTGCGGTTTCGGCGGATGCGAAGGCAGCCTGGAGATGCGGCAGCATCATGCGCCCGAGTTCGGTCAGATGGGTGTTCGACCGCTCGCGCCGAAAGAGGGGACCGCCGAGTTCGGTTTCGAGCTTCTGCACGGCACGCGTGAGCGAGGGCTGCGTAACCCGCAGTTCCTCGGCGGCACGCGTGAAGTTCAGGTGTCTAGCGACCGCCAGGAAATAGCGGACCTGATGCATCTCCATGCAGGGCTCCCGTTGCATGGCCTTCTTCGTTCCCAGCGTGCCGACGTTACACGCGGGAAGGTCGCGGGGGCAGTGTCGCCATGTGGCAGCCGTTTCCGCCAAGCGCCGACGCATGCCGCCCAAACCGTGCAGGACCTCTATAGCGGCCCGCTGTGGAAGACATTGATTGGGATCAGGGAGGTGCGCGTACAACAGGGATTGAAGCGAAGCCGCCTGATCCATGACGGCGGCCATGCGCGGGCGGTGGCGGCATCCGGCGACGTCGGGCGAGGCGGCCTTTCGGGCCGGCGGGCGGATTGTAGGAGGCCGAGGCGACGCCCGAGGCGCCGAAGGATCAGGCCCCCTCACGGGCCCGAAGCGGCGGCGCGGGCGTGCAGTGACGCTGGCGTCTTCGGCCCTCGGGGTCGCTGCAGAGCACGGAGCGCTCGGCGATGAAGAGGCTGGGTAATGGTGCCGGAGCCCTCGCCGGGCGGGTCGGGGCGATCGCGAGGAGGTGTGCGGCGCGTCGAAGCGGGTAAGCCTGCCGTTCTTGGCGACTCTCCCCCGACAAGCGGCCGGAGTCTTCCGTCATGGCGCGCAGGGTTCGGCTTCCCGTGAGGCGGCCAAGCCCGATGAGATCCGATCCTGATATCCGTCTCCCACCGGCGGTTTGGCGGGAGGCGGCACGGTTCTCGAGCAACGTGACAGCGGCCCGCTATGGTTGCACAATGCCGTCCGGCATCGAGGGAAGCGCTTGGATCAGATCTACCGGGCAAAGGTTCGGACCGGCGGCCCGGAGGCACTCACGATCCGGCAGTTCCGCTACTTCATCGCGGTGGCCGAAACCGAGTCGGTTTCACGTGCCGCGCAGATGGTCGGCATCTCGCAATCGGCCATTACCGCCGCCGTGCAGACGCTCGAAGAGGAGACCGGCGCGACGCTTCTGGTGCGGCACCAGAAGGGCGTTCGGCTCACCCACGAAGGACATCAGATGCTGCGCCACGCGCGGCACATCATGGCGGCGGTTGCGGATGCGCGCCGCGCCCTCAGCGTGCGGCCGGAGGATTTCTCAGGCGACCTCAATCTCGGGGTGACCCGCATGGTGAACCGCGCCGGGTTTCCCGGAGGCAGATTGGCTTGAGTCCTACGCCGCCATGGGGACGGCCTCAAGGTCGGCGTACTAGACGGCTTCGGCCTCGGCAGGCGGTATGTTGCCGATTGGCTCGAGCAGCCGGCGGTGATTGTACCAGTCGACCCATTCGAGGGTGGCGTACTCGACGGCCTCGAACGACCGCCACGGGCCGCGGCGATGGATCACCTCGGCTTTGTAGAGGCCGTTGATCGTCTCGGCGAGGGCGTTGTCATAGCTGTCGCCGACACTGCCGACGGAGGGTTCGACGCCGGCTTCGGCCAGCCGGTCGGTGTAGCGGATAAAGACGTATTGCACGCCGCGGTCCGAGTGATGGACAAGCCCACCCCCCTGGACGGGTCGGCGCTCGTGGAGAGCCTGCTCCAAGGCGTCCAGCACGAAGCCGGTCTGGGCGGACCTGGAGGCGCGCCAGCCGACGATGCGGCGGGCGAAGACGTCGATCACGAAGGCCACATAGACGAAGCCGGAACCAAGTCGCCACGTAGGTGAAATCCGAAACCCACAAGGCGTTCGGGCGCGGCGCCTTGAACTGCCGGTTCACCCGGTCGAGCGGGCAGGCCGCCGCCGGGCCCGGCACCGTAGTGCGGATTTGGCGTCCCCGCACTGCGCCTTCAAGCCCCATGGTGCGCATGAGCCGCGCAACGGTGCAGCGAGCAACAGGGATCCTTTCGCGACCGAGTTGGCGCCACACTTTGCGGACGCCGTAGACGCAGAAGTTCGCTTCGAACACGCGGCGGATCTCGATCATCAGCACTGCACCGCTTCGGGTCCGGGCCGGCAGCTTGGCGGGATCACCCCGCCGCACGGCATGGGCACGGTAAGTCGACGGGGCGATCGGCAACACCCTGCAGATCGGCTCGACCCCGTAGACGGCGCGATGCTCGTCGATGAAGGCGATCATGTCCGCGACCGGCGGTCGAGCTCCGCCATTGCAAAATAGGCGCTGGCCTTGCGCAGGATCTCGTTGGCCTGGCGCAGCTCGCGGTTCTCCCGCTCCAGCGCTTTGATCCGCTCGTGCTCGTCGGTGCTCGGGCCAGCCCGTAGGCCCTTGTCGCGCTCGGACTGCCGGATCCAGTTCCGGAGCGTCTCGCCCGAGCAGCCGATCTTGGCCGCGATCGAATTGATCGCAGCCCACTGCGAGGAGTGCTCGCCTTGATGGTCCAGAACCATCCGCACCGCGCGGGTACGGACTTCAGGTGAATACGGTGGGGTTCGTTTCGTCATGGCTCCATTCTCTCAAGAGTTGGAGCCTCCGGGAAACCCGGCGCGGTTCAGGTTGGATTGCGAGGATCTGGTTGAGGATTTTGGTATCCCATGCGGCCATTTTGCGGCGGAGT
>CAXUCF010000103.1:0-15627 GCA_964249275.1 uncultured Lichenihabitans sp. | reverse complement strand
AAGGCCCAGAAGGCCGAGTTCGACTATACGGTGACGCGCCATACGATGGTGCACGAGCAGATGGCGCGCTTCTTCCAGGGCTTCCGCCGCGACGCCCATCCGATGGCCGTGATGGTGGGCTGCGTGGGTGCGCTGTCGGCTTTCTACCATGATTCCACCGACATCTCGGATCCGAACCAGCGGATGATCGCGTCCATCCGCCTGATCTCCAAGATGCCGACCCTGGCCGCCATGGCGTATAAATATACGATCGGGCAGCCCTTCATCTATCCGAAGAACGATCTCGACTTCACCTCGAACTTCCTGCGCATGTGCTTTGCTGTGCCCTGCGAAGAGTACAAGGTCAACCCGATCCTGGCGCGCGCGCTCGACCGCATCTTCATCCTCCACGCCGACCACGAGCAGAACGCCTCGACCTCGACGGTCCGGCTCGCGGGCTCGTCGGGTGCGAACCCCTTCGCCTGCATCGCGGCCGGCGTTGCATGTCTCTGGGGTCCGGCGCATGGCGGCGCCAACGAGGCAGCCCTGAAGATGCTGGCCGAGATCGGCTCGGTCGACCGGATCCCCGAGTTCGTGGCCCGCGCCAAGGACAGGAACGACCCGTTCAGGCTGATGGGCTTCGGCCATCGCGTCTACAAGCACTACGACCCGCGTGCCAAGATCATGCAGAGAACCTGCCACGAGGTCCTCAGCGAGATGGGCATCAAGGACGATCCGCTCCTCGACGTGGCGGTCGAGCTCGAGCGCATCGCCCTCTCGGACGAGTTCTTCATCGAGAAGAAGCTCTACCCCAACGTCGACTTCTACTCGGGCATCACGCTGAAGGCGCTGGGCTTCCCCGTCGCCATGTTCACGGTGCTGTTCGCCGTCGCCCGCACGGTCGGCTGGATCTCGCAGTGGAAGGAGATGATCGAGGATCCGGGGCAGCGCATCGGCCGTCCGCGTCAGCTCTACACCGGCTACGCCGCACGCGACTACAGCCCCATCAGCGAGCGCTGACGTCAGACGCGCGGCGCCTGGCCCGGCCGGCGGTGAGGGAGGTTGATGCCATGCAGAGCTATGACGACGGCAACATCTTCGCCAGGATCCTGCGTGGTGAGATCCCGTGTGCCAGGGTCTACGAGGACGATGTCGCCCTGGCCTTCATGGACATCATGCCGCGGGTCGAGGGCCATGTGCTGGTGATCCCCAAGGCCCCCGCCCGCACGCTGCTCGATATCGCGCCCGACGTGCTCGGCGCGCTGATGCAACGGGTTCAGCTGGTCGGCCGCGCGACCGTCGCGGCGATGCGCGCCGAGGGCCTGACGTTGCATCAGTTCAGCGAGCGCGTGGGCGGCCAGGAAGTGTTCCACCTGCATTTCCACCTCCTGCCCCGGCGCGAGGGGGAAGCCTTGCGGCCTGCGGGTGGCCCGGTCGAGAAGCCGGACGTGCTGGCGGGACTGGCGGCCCGGATCAAGGCCGAACTCCCCGGCTGACACGGGCACCAAGGGAGCGTGGAACTCCCATACGTCGGCTACGTTCGCCGACGTCATACGGGAGACACGCCATGATCGAGGCCGTCATTTTCGATGTCGATGGAACGCTGGTCGACAGCGTCGATATGCATGCGGAAACGTGGGAGCGAGCCTTCGCGCGGTTCGGCAAGACCATCGGCTTTGACGCGCTCCGCTCGCAGATCGGCAAAGGCGGCGACCAATTGATGCCGCAATTCCTCGACGAAGCGGAACTGAAGGCCTTCGGCAAGGACCTTTTCAAGGAAGAGTACCTCCATCGTGTGCGGGGCTTCCCCGGCGCTGCCGACCTCCTGTCCGGGATTCGCAAGCGCGGCCGCAGGATCGCGCTCGCCTCCTCGGCCAAGGCTGACGAGTTGGGGGTCTACAAGAAGGCCGCGGGAGTGGAGGGCCTGACCGATGTCGAGACCTCGTCCGACGATGCGGAGAAGTCGAAACCGCATCCCGACATCTTCGAGGCGGCGCTGAAGAAGCTGAAGCTCGAACCCGACAAGGCCGTCGTGATCGGCGACACGCCCTACGATGACGACGCGGCCCGCAAGGCCGGCATCCCGTCGATCGGGGTTCTGTGCGGCGGCTTCAAGGATGAAGACATCAGGAAGGGCGGTGCCGGTCGGATCTACCGCGATCCGCAGGATCTGCTGGCCCACATCGACGAGTGGCTGGTGTGAGAACCGGCGCCAAACAGCCAGGTGAGTTCAGCCCTGCTGCTCCGGCAGGTTCGCCGGCGTCGAGAAACGGAACGATACGTCGGGCCGCTTCGCTGAAACGTTGCCGAGGCTCAGCATCGCGGTTCGCAGGGTCGCGCTGCCCATCAGCGTGATGATCCCGGCCGCCGCCGACAGGGCGCGCGGACGGCGGGCCATGAGGCTCGACCCGGCGAGGAGAGCGAGCGGCAGGGCCGCGCCGAGCCCCGTCGCCCCGATCCGCTCGACTCTTCCCGCGGTGCTGTCGAAGGCACCATGGACACCTTCGCGCCGGTAGCGGCGCTGGGCCATGGCAGCCAACACCACCTCGAGCGCCAGTGCGGCGGCCTGCACGGCGTCGAGTTTGCCGCGCACGGCCGGGTCCATCTCACCCAGCCCCAGTGCGGCGGCGCCGGTGGCGACCGAGGACGCGCCGAACCGCACCGCCAGGCTCGATGACGCCGCGGCCCAGATCGGGGTGCTGGTGGCCGACAGAAGCGTCGCCGTGTAGGTCGAAAGCCCAGCACCCGCGAGGGCGGCCGGCACGCCGGCACCCTTGGCCACGCGGCGCATCCATGCCTGTTTCGGCCAGCGGTCCGCGCCCGCCTGGCCGGCGGCGGCCGCGAACGCCGAGGCCGAGAAGCTCATCAGGACCCACGTGCCAATCGACATGGGTGACGTCGCCTTGGCGACGCGGAGCATGTTGTAGAAACGCTTAGGCGTATGGAGGTCGTAGATCAGCAGGGCCGCCCCGAGCGTCGGCGCCAGCAGTGAAAGGTAGCGGCCGCGCCGTGCGGCTCCCTTCAGCTCCGGCCGGCCCGTGGCGTCGGCGATGGTGGCCAGGATCTGGGAACTCCCGGACAGACCCGCGAGGAAGATGTAACCGCCCACGACGACGGGTTCGAAGGGCCAGGGTTTGAGCTGCTGACGGCCGTAATAGGTCGAGCCATCCCATTCCTGGAACGGCTTCAGGGCATTTGACGTCCGCGTTACGGCGCCGCCGGAGAGGGCTTCGTTCATGGAGGGTCAGTCCCGGCGCGACAAGATGAGCGAGGCAGTGACCGCGAGCCCGGCCACGGTCAACAGTCCCGACAGGAGGCTCGGCGCGACGCGGTTCGACGGACGGGTCGGGGCGACCGGCAGGTTGTAGACTTCCGGCCGGTCGATCAGCAGGAAGAATGCATTGAGGTGCTCGAGCCCGCCCGTGCTGCCGGGCGCACCCGGCGTGCCATAGAGATAGGCCCCGCCGACCCCCTGCCCGTGCAATTGCTCGACGCGCTCGGCGGCCCGTTGCTGAAGATCGCCTAGCTCTCCAAACTGGATCGAGTCGGTCGGACAGGCCTTGGAGCAGGCCGGCTCCAGCCCGCCCTTCAGGCGATCGTAGCAGAGCGTGCATTTATGCGCCTTGCCGTCGTCGGTGCTGACCTCGACCACGCCGAACGGGCAGGCCGGCACGCAGTAGCCGCAGCCGTTGCAGATATCCTGCTGCACCACGACGGTATCGAACTCGGTCCTGAACAGGGCACCGGTCGGGCAGGCTTCCAGGCAGGGCGCATTGTGGCAATGCTTGCAGACGTCGCTCAGCATCAGCCAGCCGCTCTGGAAAGCCGCCTCGCTGTTGTCCCGGACGCCGCCGCAGCCCTGCTTCTCGACAAAAGCCACGTGCCGCCACGTGTTGGCCGACAGGGCGCCGGTGTTGTCGAAACTTTCCCCGGTCAGGCCGAGGTTGTCGGCCGGCAGGTTGTTCCATTCCTTGCAGGCGACCTCGCAGGCCTTGCAGCCGATGCACACCGTGGTGTCGGTGAAAAACCCGTAGGACTTGCCGGGCTCGATCACGACGTCTGCCGTGAAGCGGGATTCGTCCGGTATCACGCGATCGAGGTCGGAGTCCGAGTAGTCGTCGATACGAGGATGGAAGTTCACGAGTTCGGCTCCCCGTCATGGTCGTCCCGCAGGTCGATCCGCTGCACCACGCCGGAGATGACGTTCTCGCCCCTCTTGAACTTGACCCGCACCTCGGCCTGCCGGGCCGCCAGGGGCGCGAGTTGCGCGGGCTCGGCCGAGCACCAGGGGCCCAGCGTGAACAGATGCGAGATGCCGTCTCGGTCGGTGAGCTGGAAGCGGCTTTCCTGCACCAACGTGATCCGCCCGTCGATCGTCGCCATGGTGCTCAAGCCTCCGGCCTCGTCGCAAGCCCCAACGTGTCTGCCTGGGCCTTGTTGCAGCCGCGACACTTCGGATGGCGTCGGAACCAAGCGCGAAGTTGCCCGATTGACCGCGCGATCACGGCGGAGTGCTCATGAAGAAGCTCAGCAAAGGCCCGACCGGCCACATCCGAGGTTTCCTGCGCGATTGGTCGCTGCCGCGCCAGTTCGCGGGCGAGAGCTTGAGGGACAAGGCGGCCGAGAGCGAGGCCTCGCGCCGACTGCGCCCGCGGCTCGAGCAGGCCGACCGCGTCGGCACCAGCATCTGCCCGTTCTGCGCGGTCGGTTGTGCGCAACTCATCTACAGCAAGGACGGCAAGCCGATCCACATCGAGGGAGACCCCCGCTCCCCGGTCAACCAGGGCACGCTCTGCCCCAAGGGCGCCGGCACGCTCGGCCTGCTGCTGTCGCCCCAGCGCGTGACCGACGTGCTCTACCGTGCCCCCTATTCCGACTGTTGGGAGAAGAAGCCGCTCGAATGGGCGATGGACCGCATCGCCGAGCGCGTGAAGCAGACGCGCGACGAGACCTTCGTGGAGAAACTGCCCGACGGCCGCACCGTCAACCACACCGTGGGGCTCGGCTCGCTCGGTGGCGCCACGATGGACAACGAGGAGAACTACCTCATCAAGAAGCTCTTCGGCGGCGGCCTGGGGATGCTCAACATCGAGAACCAGGCCCGCATCTGACACTCGTCGTCGGTACCCAGTTTGGGGACGTCGTTCGGGCGTGGTGCGGCCACCATGGCGCTGTGGGATCTGGAGAACAGCGACTGCATCGTGATCATGGGCTCCAACATGGCGGAGAACCATCCGATCGCGTTCCGCTTCGTCGTCGAGGCCAAGCGCCGCGGTGCTAAGATCATCCATGTCGATCCGCGCTTCACGCGCACCTCGGCCCTGGCCGACATCCACGCGCCACTGCGCTCGGGCAGCGACATCGCCTTCCTGGGCGGCATCATCCGCCACATTCTCGAGAACGACCTGTGGTTCAAGGAATGGGCCATGGCCTATTCCAATATCGCCCACATCATCGAGGAGGGCTACGAGGACACCGAGGACCACGACGGCATCTTCTCGGGTTTCGACAGCGATGCCGAGGACTACGACGAGACGACCTGGCAGTACGCGGGCAAGACCGTGCCGTCCTCGATCGCCGAGCATCGCACAGCCTCGCGCGAGGGCGAGAAAGGCGACTACCAGTCGATGAGGAAGGGGCCGCCGCCCGAGGACAGGACCCTGCAGCATCCGCGCTGCGTGTACCAGATCATGCGGCGGCACTACGCCCGTTACACGCCCGAAATGGTCGAAAACGTCACGGGCTGCCCGAAGGACACATTCCTGAAGGTTGCGGACGCGCTGGCGAAGAACTCGGGCCGCGAACGTACGGGCGCCTTCTGCTACGCGGTCGGCTGGACCCACCATTCGACGGGCGTGCAGATCATCCGGGCCGCAACGATCATCCAGGGCTTGCTCGGCAATGTCGGCCGTCCGGGCGGCGGCATCATGGCGTTGCGCGGCCACGTGTCGATCCAGGGGTCCACCGACATCCCGACCCTCTACAACATGCTGCCCACCTACCTGCCGCAGCCCAATGCGTTCCATGACCACGCCACGCTCGACAGCTATCTCAAGGTCGAGACGCCACCAACGGGGTGGTGGAACAACTTCCCCAAATACATGGTGAGCCTGCTCAAGGCCTGGTACGGCGACCATGCCATGCCCGGCACCGAATACGGCTACCAGCACCTGCCGAAGCTCACCGGCGACGTGTCGCAGGAGCCCATGACGCTGTGCATGGTGGACGGCGTGGTGAAGGGGCAGTTCATCCTGGGCCAGAACCCCATGGTCGGCGCCGTCAACACCGATCTGGTCGAACAAGGCCTCGGCCGCCTCGAGTGGCTCGTGGTGCGCGACATGGCCGTGGTCGAGAGCGCCGACTTCTGGCAGCATGGCAGACTCGTCCAGCGGGGCGAGACGGCACCCGACCGGATCGGTACCGAGGTGTTCTTCCTGCCGGCCGCCATGGCGGGCGAGAAGGACGGCACCGTGACCAACACGAGCCGCCTCGTACAATGGCACGACCTCGTCTGCGACGCTCCCGGCGACAGCCGGTCGGACCTGTGGTTCATCTACCATCTCGGGGCGCGCCTGAAGCGACTCTACGCAGGCAGCCGCGAGACCCGCGATGCGGCCATCCAGGCCCTGACCTGGGATTATCCCGTGCGGGGTCCGCGGCAGGAGCCAGACGCCGAATCGGTGCTGAGGGAAATCAACGGCTACACGGTCGCGGACCGCAGGCAGGTCGCGAAGTACCAGGACCTGAAGGACGACGGTTCCACGGCCTGCGGTGGTTGGATGTATTGCGGCGTCTTCCCTGAAGAAGGGCGCAACATGGCGCGGTCCCGCAAGCCCGACCGGCCGGGCGGCAACGGCAACCACCTCGACTGGGCCTTCGCCTGGCCCTCGAACCGGCGAACGCTCTACAACCGCGCCTCGGCCGACCTCGACGGCAAGCCATGGTCGGAGCGCAAGAAGCTCGTCTGGTGGAACGAACGGTCCGCGAAATGGGACGGCGACGACGTGCCGGATTTCGTCGAGACCAAGCGCCCCGACATGCGGCCGGACTGGACGAAGCAGCCGACCGGCATGGATGCGCTGGGCGGCGACCGGCCCTTCATCATGGAAGCCGATGGGCACTGCCAGCTCTTCGTGCCGAGCGGCTTGAAGGATGGCCCCCTGCCGACCCATTACGAACCCCTGGAGAGCCCGGTCCGAAACCCGATGTACGGCCAGCAGATCAATCCCACGGCCAAGATCTGGCCGCGGCCGGGCAACGACCTGCATCAGCCCGGCGACCCGCGTTTTCCCTACGTGTTCACGACCTACCGGCTGACGGAACTCCATTGCGGCGGCATCGCGACTCGCATTATGCCCCACACGGCCGAGCTGCAGCCGGAAGCCTTCGTCGAGGTATCGCCGGAACTGGCGCGGGAACTCGGCATCCGGCATCTCGGCTGGACGGTGATCTCGACATTGCGCGGCGCCATCGAGGTCAAGGCCATGGTGACCGAACGCGTGCGGCCCTTCACGATCGCGGGCCGGACCGTGCATCAGATCGGCATGCCGTGGGTCTATGGACGCCTCGGCTACAATCCGGGTGCTACGGCCAACATTTTGCTGGCCATCACGGGCGACGCCAATACGAGCATCCACTCCACCAAGGCGCTGACCTGCGGTTTACGGGCGGGACGCCTCGCGGAGGCCGAGTCCCACCATGCATGACGTCGCGGCAGGGGCCGAAGCCCTGACCCACATCGACCGGACCCTGGCGGCTCGGCCCCATCGCGACGGACACGAGATCGCGGCGGCGGTCCGCTGCCTCGCCGCTTTCCGCGACCATTACGTGGAGCGGCATCGTCGCGAAGGAGGTGGCCGCTATCGCACTACGCTCGAGCGGGTCAATGCAATCATCAGCGTCGCCATGGCGGCGGAATTCCCGATCGGCGAGGTGCCGTGGGACGAACTCGAGAAGGCCCGGGGTTGGCTGGACGAGATCGTGCGAGACGCGCCCCCTCAATAGCCTTGAGGGTAGGCCGCCAGTGTCGTGGACCGCGGCACGCGGGGCAGCCGCACGAGTTCGATGTAGGGGTCGATAGCGCCCGGGAGGCTGCCGGGATTGTTGAACACGACCGTCAATGGTAGGCCCGTGAAGCGGCTGACTTCCAGGCGCGGGAGCTGGCGCACCGGGGCCCGGACCGAACCGATGCGCAGTCCCCAGGGAATGTAGGCCGGGAAGACGACGACACGTGGAAGGCAGGCCGCGGGCAGCGGCACGCAAGCCTGGGCCGCGGAGGCCGCGACGAGGATCGAACAGGCGGTCGCGGCCGCGACGATAGAGGCGCGCATGGCAGGCTCCGGGCCGGTCGCCCGATCACGACCGCACCGTCGAAACTAGAGATGAAGTTTCAACGTTCCCCCATCGGCCTGTTGCGGTTGCAGGATCCCGTCCCGCATGGTTCAGCGGGAGTTAACATGCGCCCTCGTCAGCCCCGCAGGACAGCGTTCGCGGGATCGAAGGGGCTTTCGGGGATCACCACGGCCCTGCGGGTTTCACCCAGCACGATCACCTCCAACTCGGTCCCGGGCACGGCCAGGTCCGGCCGAACCATGGCGAGCGCCAGCGATTGACCGGTGCGCCAGCCGTAGCCGCCAGACGTCGTGCGGCCTGCGATCTCGCCCCTGTGCAGCACAGGCTCGGACCCTCGTGCGTCGGCGTCGGTAACACCCTCGACCCGTAACGTCACGCTCTGGTTGGCGAAGCCGCGCCCCTTCCATCGCAGCAAGGCATCGCGGCCGAGGAAGTCGCCCTTGTCGAGATCGACGAAACGATCGAGCCCCGATTCCAGCGCCGCATATTCGATCGACAGTTCGCGCGGGATCAGCTTGTAGGACTTCTCGAGCCGCAGGGCGTCCATGGCGCGGATACCGAAGGGCTTGATGCCGAAGGAGGCCCCCGCCGCCATCAGCCGGTCGAAGACGTAGTTCTGCATCTCGATCGGGTGGTGGAACTCGAAGCCGAGTTCGCCGATGAAATTCACCCGCAGGGCGAGCAGGCCGGCCGCGCCGATCGACGTAGGCCGGGCCGTCAGCCAGGGGAACGCGGCGTTGGAGACGTCGATGTCGGCGACCTTGGCCAGCACGTCGCGGGCGTTCGGGCCGGCCAGGACCAGCACGCCGTATTGCGTCGTGACCTTGTCGAGCCGTACGCTGCCATCTTCCGGAAGGAGCTTCTCCAGCGTGTCGAAATCGTGTGTCTCGAGCGCCCCGGCCGACACGAGATAGAAGCGCTCGGCGCCGACACGGGTCAGCGTGAACTCGGACCGCACGCCGCCGTTCCTGGTCAGGAGGTAGGTGAGCGTGACCCGGTTCAGGGCCTTGGGCACACGGTTGGTCAGGATGCGGTCGAGCCAGGCTGCCGCGCCGCGGCCCGACACCTCGCATTTGGCAAAGGCCGACATGTCCTGCAGGCCCACGTTCTCGTGGACGTTGCGGCATTCCGCGCCCACGAGGTCGAAGTAGTTGGAGCGGCGGAAGCTCCAGCGTTCCTTGATCTTCTCGGCATCGGCCCTCGGCGGATGGTTCTCGTTGAGGATCACCTCCTCCTTGCCGAGGTCCGCCTCGCCGAGTTCGTAATCGAGCGGAGCGAAGAAGTTCGGGCGCTCCCAGCCGTAGACCGAGCCGAACACGGCGCCGAGCGCCTTCATGCGGTCGTAGCAGGGCGTCTGCCTGAGCGGCCGTGCGGCGGCGCGCTCCTCGTCCGGGTAGTGGGTCGCGAAGACCTTGGCATAGGCCTCCTCGTTCTTCTGCACGAGGTAGCCCTGGGCGGCGTAGCGGCCGAAACGGCGCGGGTCGACCCCCATCATGTCGATGGTGGGCTCGCCTTCGACGATCCACTCGGCGAGTTGCCAGCCGGCGCCCCCCGCCGCCGTGATGCCGAAGCTGTGGCCCTCGTTGAGCCAGAAATTCCGCACGCCTGGCGCCGGACCCACGATGGGCGAGCCATCCGGCGTATAGGCGATGGCGCCGTTGTAGACCTTCTTGATGCCGACTTCGCCGAAGGCCGGCACGCGCGCGATCGCGGCCTCGATATGCGGCATCAGCCGCTCCAGGTCCTCCTGGAACAGCTCGTACTCGCTTTCGGGCGAGGGTCCGTGGAGGTAGCAGGCCGGGGCGCCCGCCTCGTAGGGGCCGAGCAGCAGGCCGCCCGCTTCTTCGCGCATGTACCAGGACGAGTCCGATTCGCGCAGCACGCCCATCTCGGGCAGGCCCTTGGCCTTCCGCTCCAGGATCGCGGGATGAGCCTCGGTCACGATATATTGGTGCTCGACCGGAATCACCGGTACCTGCAGCCCCACCATGCGCCCGGTCTGGCGGGCGAAGTTGCCGGAGCAGGAGACCACGTGTTCACAGAGAATGTCGCCCTTGTCGGTCGTGACCCGCCATTCGCCGGACTCGGTGCGCTCGATGGCCAGCACGGCCGTGTTGCGGTTGACCTCGCCGCCGCCGTCCCGCGCGCCCCGGGCCAGAGCCTGGGTAAGGTCGGCCGGCTGGATGTAACCATCCTGCGGATGCCTGATGGCGCCGAGCAACCCCCCCGTCTCGCAGAGCGGCCAGATGTCCTTCAACTGCTCGGGTGTCAGGAACTCGACGTCGATGCCGCCGATGGTCCGCGAGATGCCGGTGTAATAGCTATACTCGTCGAGCCGGTCCCGCGTGCGGGCGATCCGGATGTTCGACACCGGCCGGATCCCGACGTCCATGCCGGTCTCGGCCCCGAGTCGCTTGTAGAGGGCCACGGAATATTTGTGGATCTGGCCGACAGAATAGCTGACGTTGAACAAGGGCAGCAGACCGGCGGCGTGCCAGGTCGAGCCCGACGTGAGTTCCTTGCGCTCGACCAGAAGACTGTCGGTCCAGCCCTTCTTCACGAGGTGATAGAGGGTCGACACGCCGACCACGCCGCCGCCGATCACCACTGCACGCGCGTGCGTCCTCATGCTGCCCTGCCGATCCGGTTCAAGCTCACCTCGCGGCCCGACATTCGGCGTGACGGCTGCCGATGTCTGGTTATCGCGCGACGGAGCCTGTCGCGGAAACGTCGGCTGCTTGTGCGGCCCAGTCCCGGCCGCTACGGCTGGCCCATGCGATCGTTGCGCCTGACCCGAGCGGTGCTGGCCGCGGCCACGATGTGGTTCGCCGTGGCCCCGGCGAGCGCCATCGTGGGCCCCTCGCGGGGCGGCGAGGACCTCGCGTCCCACGTCCTCATGGTGCTGCAGCGCCGCGGCACCTCCGCGGGGTTCTGCACCGCCATCGTGATCGGGTCCAAGGCCGTGCTCACGGCCGCCCATTGCGTGCCGCCCGGCGCCGACCTGCGCATCCACTTCCGCGACGGGACAGGCGCCCCGGTCCTGTTGCCGGTCGCCAGCGTGGCGCGCCACCCGGGCTATCGCGCCGACGCGATCGCACGGCGCCAGAGGTCGATCGATCTCGCAGTCGTGTCTCTCTCGCATGCCCTGCCGGCCAGTTTCCAGGCCGCGGAGATCGGCGAACCCGGCCCGGTTGCGTCCGGTACGCCGTTCCGGATCGCGGGCTTCGGGTTGACGCGGGAAGGCGAGGCCGCGAGTTCGGGCCATCTGCGCGAAGCTGCGCTCGCGGCCAGGATGCCCCTGTCGGACGTGCTACTCTGGGCCGATGACCCGCGACGCCAAGGCGCCGGTGCCTGCACGGGCGATTCCGGCGGTCCGGTCGCGGCCGCCTCGGCCGAGGTCGTCGTGGCCATGACGCTCTGGTCGGCCGGCGTCGGCGGCAGACGATGCGGCGCGCTCACCCAGGCGCTTTGGCTCGCTCCCTACCGCGACTGGATCCGGGCCCTCACGAAGTGACCTCAGACTTTCGGCGATGGCCGGGCTGCGGGGGTCGACGGGCCTTCTTGGGCCAACGATCGGGCCAGGACACGATGTAGTCCGGCAGATCCTCGATCGCGATGTCGTCCTCGGAGCCCGCCACCTTGCCGCGGACCGAGATGCCGGCTCGGTGCACCGTGTCGCGGTCACCCGACACCAGATGATGCCACCAGGCGAGGTCGCGGCCTTCGGCGACCAAGCGGTAGGCGCAGGTCGGCGGCAGCCAGGAGATCCCGTCGACGGCCTCCGGCGTCAGCCTGACGCAATCGGGAACCTTGGCCTGCCGTTCAGGATAGTTGGAACAACGACATGCGCCCGCATCGAAAAGCGTGCAAGCTACGTTGGTATAAAGGACCTCCGCGGAGGCCTCGTCCTCGAGCTTCACGAGACAGCAGCGGCCGCAGCCGTCGCACAGGCTCTCCCATTCAGCAGGGGTTAAGGACGAAAGGGGTCTACGCCAGAAGGGTGATATCATCGCTCGCGCATCGGTATCTGGACTGAGGCTCGTCGAGCCTCACATAAGGGCTGCACATCCCGGGCGGCGGCGTCGGATAAGGGGCTCGGGCGCCCTGGCTGCGAGTTGGGCCTCCGCCCAGGGTCGCGTCAAGGGTGCTGGCGGGCGTTGGTTGAACGAACGGTGCGGCCAGGCAGGAGCGAAGCGTGTTGCGAGGCGTTGATGGGGCCGGCACCCTGGCTTGGCTGCGGCGGGCCATGTTGGCTTTCGACGCCTGGGTCGACACGTTCTTCTTCGAACGCGGGCGCGGCGCCCACCAGGGCTATGACGACTTCTCCGCCTATATGGAGCGGTTCCATGTATCGGGCTGGCGTCGCTGGCTCGTCGAAGCCGGTTGCGAAGCGCTGACGCTGGGGCTCGGCGGGGCCGTTCTGGCCCTGGCCCTGGCCATCCCGGCCTTTCGGGAGACGTCCGACGACTGGCTGAAAAAGCAGGATCTCGCCGTCACGTTCCTGGACCGCACCGGGGCCGATGTCGGCCGGCGCGGCATCCTCCACGACGACAGCGTGCCGATCGATCAGATGCCGCCCTATCTGATCCAGGCCGTGCTGGCGACCGAGGACCGACGCTTCTACGATCATTTCGGCATCGACGTCATCGGCACGCTGCGCGCCGTCACGGTCAACGCCAAGTCGTCGGGCGTGGTGCAGGGAGGATCGTCGCTCACCCAGCAGCTCGCGAAGAACCTCTTCCTCTCCAACGAGCGCACGTTCGAGCGCAAGATCAAGGAAGCCTATCTGGCCGTCTGGCTCGAGCATCACCTGACGAAGAGCCAGATCCTGCAGACCTACCTCGATCGCGTCTACATGGGCGGCGGGACCTTCGGTATCCAGGCGGCTTCGGAGTTCTATTTCGGCAAGTCGGCCCGCGACGTGACCCTGCCGGAGGCTGCTATGCTGGCCGGCCTGTTCAAGGCGCCGACCAAATATGCGCCCCACATCAACCTCCCGGCCGCGCGCGCCCGCGCCGGCGACGTCCTGTCGAACCTCGTGGATGCGGGCTACATGACCGAGGGGCAGGTCTATCCGGCGAGACGCAATCCCGCGACCCCGGTCGACCGCACGCGCGATGCCGCGCCGGACTGGTACCTCGACTACGCCTACGATGAAGTGCGCAAGCTGGCCGAGGCCGGCAAGCTCGGCGACAGCCGCGTGTTGACGGTTCGGACAGCGCTCGACTCCAAGATACAGCAACATAGCGAAGCGGTGATCGAGGATCAGCTGCGCGAGAAGGGGCCGAGCTACCATGCCAAGCAGAGCGCCCTGGTGCTGATGGAGCCCGATGGCGCCGTGCGGACGATCGTCGGTGGTCGGGACTACGGCGCAAGCCAGTTCAACCGGGCCACGGTGGCCCAGCGGCAGCCGGGTTCGTCGTTCAAGCCCTTCGTCTATCTCACCGCATTGATGACCGGCAAGTTCAAGCCCACCACGCCGGTGACCGACAGCCCGGTCTGCATCGGCAACTGGTGCGTGCGCAACTACGAAGGCGAGCAGATGGGCACCCTGCCCCTCTGGGCCGCCCTGGCGCATTCGTTGAATACGGTGGCGGTGAAGCTGTCGATCGCGATCGGCAATGGCTCCCCCAGGGCGGGCCGCGCCAAGATCATCGACACGGCCCGCAAACTGGGCCTGACGACGCCGCTCGAGGATACCGTATCGCTGCCCGTCGGCGCCGATGTCGTCACGGTGATCGACATGGCCACGGCCTATTCGGCCTTCGCCAACGGCGGCAAGCGCGTGACGCCCTATGCGGCCGTCGACATTCGCGACGGTCACGGGAACCTGATCTATCGGCACGACCGTGACGGTACGGCCCCGACCCAGGTGGTGCCGACCGCCGACGTCGCTACCCTCAATTGGATGCTCGGCAAGGTCGTGACCGACGGGACGGGGCGGGCGGCGCGGCTCGACACCGTCGTTGCGGCGGGCAAGACCGGCACGACCAACAACTATCGCGACGCTTGGTTCGTCGGCTTCACGGGCAACTACGTCGCCGCGGTCTGGTTCGGCAACGACGATTACCAGCCCATGGAGAAGGTCACGGGCGGCACCCTCCCGGCGAGCACCTGGCACGACGTCATGAGCTACGCCCACCAAGGGATCGAGACGAAGCCGGCTTTCGGCCTGGGCGGCAATGCCGGCCAGGTCGCGGCGACTTCCGCGCCCCAATGGGCTCAGACGCTGCCGGCCGGCGGAAGCCGCGCCGTGCTCTCCCCTCGGTCTGCCGCGGTGATCGGCTCCATTACGACCCTGATCACCGACGCCGACAAGCCCCGAACGGCCGACGGATCCGACAGGACCTTCGCGTCCGATGCGGCCTCGCCCGCGAGCCTCGCGACGCGGGACAAGGTCGGCCGACCTTGAAGGGCAACAGGGCGTAGCGGTTGGGCGGGCTTTCTGAGTCCCGCGAAGTGCTCTAGTTCCTAACCCAGGGCCGGTGCTGCGGAAACGGATCGGCATGCGTCCTCGCAGCCTTGCATGGCTGACGCAACGGTCGATGCCGCTTTTCAAAGCGGCATCGACGCTACTCGACGTTCCAGGCGTAGGCGGGTTCGTAGGGACCTGCCTCGCAAGCAGCAAGGTTGCAGCGATTGTCGGCGACGCGGAATGCGGCATACCATCCGGTCGACCCCGCGCCCGACACGGCGTCCGTGCCCGGCACGGAACCCCGTCCCGCGCTTCTGCCCGGCGTCGGCATCCTGGGTCTGGTGCTGGCAGGACTGGCGCTCGGGCTCGTCCTGACCGAGATCGTGCTCGACCGCGGTTGGGACCCTGGCGCCGTGGCGCTCGGCCCTTGGGTGGCACGCCCGAGGCTCGGCACGCCGGCCATCGATCCCTATGCGCTCGCCGGTCTGGCGCGGACCGGAGAGATCCCGCTGGCCGCCAACGAGGGGCTGGCTTTCAAGGCCGAGACCGACGACACCGGCTACCGCCTGCTCCGCACCTGCGCCTATGGGCTGAGCGGCCCGGTGCCGGCCACCAGGTTCTGGACGCTCACGGCCGCCGACGCCGCCGGGTATCCGATCGGCAATGCGGCGCAGCGGTCCGCCTTCACGTCATCGACCGTCGTCCGCGACATCAACGGTGCCTTCACGATCGAGATCGGGCCATCGGCGCACCCGGGCAATTGGATACCGACTTCCGGGCGAGGCCCGATGAGCCTCGTGCTGCGTCTCTACGACACGCCGCTTACCGCCAATCCCAACGCGATCGGCGGATCGGCCCTGCCCGCCATCACCCGCCGGTCC